>CBDUBU010000059.1:0-16583 GCA_965365465.1 uncultured Rhodothermaceae bacterium | reverse complement strand
CGATTTGCATCAGGCTCAGGGCTACGCCTCATAGCCGGCAGCGCCAGCGCCACCGTTGAGGACAGCAGCAGTGCTCCAATGACGAGATGGGTAGTGTTGATAACGACTTGCAGGTTGCTCGGCTGTATCATACCCGCTTCGTCCAGCAGCACAAAGTAAGCGGATAACCCGAGCAACAACTGAACGCCCAGCAAACTCAACATGATCCATGAAGCCCTGTTGAGAAGGGGATAACTTGCATAGAACCAGCGCACCGTCAGGAAACTGGCAATGATAAAGCCTGCCGAGACAAAAGCGCCTGCTATATGAATGGCTGCTAGAAAAGAATCAATACCTGTTCCAGGGTGGCGCAACAGCGCTCCCAGGAGAATCTGCCCATACACAGCCGTTACAGTAAGCAGCACGTAACGACGCAGCCTTGACGATTGGGGAGAATCCGCAGGGATGACGCCCCCCTGAACCCACTCTCTGGAAGTGAACAGGGCCATTGCTACGATGAGCGAAAAATAGATCTGTGCCACACCCGCATGAACAACGGCAAGGTCAAGCGAAACCCAGACCACCCGAAGCCCACCAAGAACTCCCTGTGCTATTACAAGAGCAAGAATACCGACGCCAAGCTTCTTCATCCATGATCTCCTGTCAGCCAACCAGGTCCAGACAGCCAGTATTAGCGTCATTGCCCCAACAAGCGCTCCTATCAGACGATGCCCATGCTCGGCCAGAATCGGAGTCACGGTCCACCAGTCCGGCCAGGGGTTAAAGGGGTCAAGAGAGTTGAAGGATGTCGGCCAATCGGGGACGGCCAGGCCGGCATTGATGCTGGTCACAAAACCACCCCACCCTATCAAGACCACAGTGGTCAGTACACAAAGCACCGTAAATCTGTGTCGCCAACGTAATGCCTGCGGATACGAATTCTTCTCCGGGTCTGGCTGAGTGAAGCGCATCGTAGAGATCGATGAATAAAGCTTTGCAAATCAGTACTGATGTATACCGACTGACCAAACGAGGATATTACACCCCTGTTCCGGGTAAATGGCGCTGTTTTATAACAGACGTCAGCGCAAGGGCAGCTTATCTCTTATTTTACTGTCGGAGTTGCAGCAGTTTTGCCGCTCCATCGTTTGTTTAACTCAGTGACGACTTGTAGTACTTATGCATAGCAAAACACTTATTGCTTCTATATCAGGTATTCGGGGAGTTTTCGGGAATGGACTAGACCCGTCCGTACTGGTCAAATTCACTGCGGCGTTCGGGATGTGGTGCCGCGCACGCGCCTCAAAAATTGGGCGCGACCCTGTTGTACTAATCGGACGTGATGGGCGCGTTACAGGTCCGCTGTGCGCCCGCATTGTGTCCTCTACACTTCAGAGCGCCGGTTGTGATGTGATCGACGCATCTCTGGCAACGACCCCTACCGTGGAAATGGCTGTGCTGGCCGAGCACGCGATAGGTGGGATCATTTTATCGGCATCTCATAACCCTCCGGAGTGGAATGCCCTGAAGCTCTTGAATGAAAAGGGGGAATTCCTCTCCTCCGAAGAAGGCGAGGAAGTAATTGCTCTGACGCTGGAAGATCCTCAATATGTACGCTATGATGCCATCGGATCTTACCGGCAAAAAGACTTCCTCGACTACCACATCGAGCGCATCCTTGACCTTGATTTTATTGAGCCTTCGAGAATTGCTGCCCGTGACTTTAAAATCGTGGTGGACGGGATCAATTCCGTAGGCGGCTTTGCTATCCCTGCCCTCCTCCGGCGACTGGGTGTTAGAGACGAAAACGTCTTCTGCCTGAACTGCGATGTCACTGGCATTTTTGCTCATGCCGCAGAGCCGCTTCCCGAAAATCTGAAAGAAACCATCGCGTATGTCAGGGAAACCGGCGCAGACCTCGGGATCGTGGTAGATCCAGACGCAGACCGTCTTGCCCTTATTGAGAACGGAGGCCGGTATTTTAGCGAGGAATTGACGCAGGTTCTGGCAGCAGACTTCCTGTGGCGCATTCGCCCCGGACCCTTTGCCACAAATTTGTCTTCCTCGCGCGCCATCGACGAGGTCGCTGCACGTTTCGGGGTTCCGGTCTACCGCTCAGCCGTGGGAGAAATCAATGTAGTCAAGAAGATGCAGGAGGTTAACGCCGTGCTGGGTGGCGAAGGAAATGGAGGCGTGATCCTGCCTGAACTACACTATGGAAGAGATGCTCTGGTTGGCGTTGCAATGGTGTTGCAGCACCTCGCCAACGAAAAGGCACAGCTATCTGAGATCCGTCGCTCCCTGCCCTCTTATACCATTGTGAAAAGCAAAACCCCCATTGGAGACTTGAACCCGGATGCCCTGCTGCACACACTGGCGAACCGCTATCGTCATGAACGCATCTCTACCGTTGACGGCCTCAAGATCGACTTTGAAGAGGGCTGGGTACACCTTCGAAAATCAAACACAGAACCTATCATGCGTGTCTACGCAGAATCGAACGCTCCGGATGCTGCTCGCCTTCTGGCAAATCGCTTTATGGACGAATTGAAGCGGCTGCCCACACTCCCTGAGAGTTAGGTGCTGCTGAAAACATACCCGGGGTGAGCAGCCCCTCTCTCCAGGCGTCAATAAAAGGGCTGCGATTGTCAGGATTTATTATTATTATTTCTTAAAGCACCCGTGGCCATCAGACCAAAAGACTGCTTGTCCTTATCTTGACTGATGTCCACGATTTGCTTCAATAGGCAACAGCATTCAGCCTGCGCTTGACATCCTGAAAGGCATCGTCTAAAAGAGATCACTTACAGGAAAGAGGTCTCCCTATGGTCTACAAGGCTTCTTCATCCGATCACTCCCCAGGCGCATCTGCGCTGTTAACTCGTATAGTGCTTCAAAAAAGAATATTACTTTTAGACGGGCGCACGCAGCCGCTCATTTATGGCAGGGCTTTACCTCTCGACCATGCCGACGCTCAACCGATTCAGGCAGCGCTCAATCGCAACCTTCGAGCCGCCGTGTCCTCCTTGTCCGCCTCTTGACACATCGAAAGGTTCTGCTGAATCAAGCGCTGAAAATCTTACCTGGGTAAGCACCTGAAACCGAACCTGAACGAAATGCCGGCAGTAGTGGGAATCACGGCGGCCGTACTTTGCTATAAAGCTGTACAAGATGCGTAAAAGGCGAGTCTCTCCAAGGTTGAGAACTCGCCTTTTATCACGTTGTAACCCGTGATGTATCTATGCCGCAAACACGTACTAAAATGAAAAAAAGCTGTAGAACGATATGACTCCGCAATCCACAGAAGCACCTGTTTCCGCTCAGAGAAACGACCCCTCGTATGACCTCGTGCATTCCAGGCGCAAGCCTCTGGATGCTATTTTTGCGCCCGGCAATGTTGCTGTCATAGGGGCAAGCGAGCGTCCTGGCAGTGTGGGACGTACGATACTCTGGAACCTCATCAGCAACCCCTTCGGGGGGACGGTTTTCCCGATAAACCCCAATCGGCCCAGTGTGCTTGGCATCAAAGCATATGAATCCATCAGATCAGTGCCTGAGCCTGTTGATCTGGCAGTAATAGTTACCCCTGCCGCAATGGTTCCGGAGATTATACGGGATTGCGTTGAAGCCGGAGTTAAAGGAGCCATCGTCATTTCAGCAGGCTTCAAGGAGGTAGGCGAAGCCGGCGAGAGACTGGAACAAGAAATCCTGACCGAGGCCCGCAAAGGGGATATGCGCATCATCGGGCCTAACTGCCTGGGTATAATGCGTCCTACGATCGGCCTCAATGCCACCTTTGCAGGAGCTATGGCTCTCAATGGCAATGTGGGATTTATCAGTCAAAGCGGCGCCTTGCTGACCGCTATCCTCGACTGGAGCCTTCAGGAAAACGTCGGGTTCAGCGCCTTCGTATCACTCGGTTCCATGCTCGATGTCGGATGGGGCGACCTTATCTACTACCTGGGTGACGACCCGCGCACGAAGAGTATTCTTATCTATATGGAATCGATCGGGGATGCTCGTTCCTTTCTTTCGGCGGCGAAAGAGGTAGCCCTTCACAAACCTATTATCGTAATTAAGGCAGGCAGATCGAAACAGGCTGCAAAGGCAGCAGCTTCCCATACAGGGACGCTGGCCGGAAGCGACGAGGTGCTCACGGCTGCTTTCCGGCGTACGGGGGTGCTGCGGGTCGATAACATCTCCGATCTGTTCTACATGGCGGAGGTGCTGGCAAAACAGCCTCGGCCCAAAGGTCCAAACCTGACGATCCTTACCAATGCCGGAGGCCCCGGTGTCCTTGCAACCGACGCGCTCATTAACAGCGGCGGGGAGCTTACCGAACTGTCGGAAGAAGCCCTTCATGCCTTCGACAAAATTCTTCCCGAACAGTGGAGTCATGGAAATCCTGTCGATATCCTCGGCGACGCGGGACCGGATCGCTATGCGCAGGCGCTTGAAGTGGCTTCCAGAGATGAGAACAGCAACGGTTTGCTGGTTGTGCTTACACCCCAGGCGATGACCAAACCCACACAGACAGCCGAACAACTCAAAGCCTACGCTCAGGTTAGTGATAAACCTGTTCTCGCCAGTTGGATGGGCGGATCTGATGTGGCTGCCGGAGAACGAATTCTGAGCCATGCCGGCATCCCAACCTTCCGCTATCCGGACACGGCAGCTCGCGTCTTCAACTATATGTGGCAATACAGCTACAGCCTGCGCGGCATCTATGAAACACCCATGCTGCCAGAGGATGTCGGCGGCATTCGCGCGGATAAGGCAAGCGATCTTCTCGCACAGGCGCGGTCATCAGGCCGCAGCCTCCTCACCGAGTACGAATCGAAGGCGCTGCTAACCACTTACGGCATTCCTACCGTAGATACGAGGCTTGCCCTTACGGAAGATGAAGCCGTTGCGGCGGCAGAGGCTATCGGATATCCTGTTGTCGTAAAGCTGAACTCGTATACTATCACGCACAAAACAGACGTAGGAGGGGTGCTCCTCAACCTTCGCTCTGCCGATGAAGTCCGGGCCGCCTTCGCTGGCATTAAGTCCAGACTTGCCGACATGGGCCGGCAGGATGCCTTCGACGGCGTTACCGTGCAGGAAATGGTTCGTGCAGAGGGTTACGAGATTATCATCGGCAGCAGCATCGACGCGCAGTTCGGGCCTGTGCTCCTCTTCGGCTCCGGTGGAGCATTGGTAGAGGTATACAAAGACCGGGCGCTTGGACTTCCACCCCTGAATACTACGCTTGCCCGGCGCATGATGGAGCAAACCAGAATCTACGAGGCGCTTAAAGGTGTTCGCGGACGTCCTCCCGTCGATATGGATGCGCTCGAAGCGTTGCTCGTCCAATTCAGCCAGCTTGTAGTCGAACAGCGCGTGATAAAGGAGATTGATATTAACCCGCTGCTCGTCTCACACGAAAAGCTTATCGCACTCGATGCAAGGGTCGTTCTTTTCGATCCCTCCATATCTGAGGAGGAATTCCCTAAGCTCGCCATCAGGCCCTATCCCAGCCAGTATGTTTCAGAGGAAAAGCTGCGCGATGAGACAACGGTGACCATTCGCCCGATTCGTCCGGAAGATGAACCAGAGATGGTACAATTTCACAACAGGCTTTCCGAGCGCAGTGTTTATTTGCGTTATGCCAGCATGATGAAACTGAGCCAGAGGGTAGCCCACGAACGACTGGCGCGTATTTGCTTTATTGACTACGACCACGAAATGGCGCTCGTGGCCGAGGTCAAGAACCCGGAATCCGGGGCCAGAGAGATCGTGGGTGTGGGGCGACTTACCCAACTGCGCGGCACGCGAGACGCAGAGTTTGCCCTGGTCATTGTTGATGAATACCAGTACAAGGGCCTGGGCACCGCCCTCCTGAACCGGCTGGTTCAGGTCGGGTATGATGAAAACCTCGACCATATTACGGCAGATATCCTGGTCCAGAACTATCCTATGCAGCGAATCTGCGAGAAGCTCGGCTTCCGAATCATTCGGAACAGCGACCTCGAAGATCCCATGGTGAAAGCTGTAAAATCCCTGATATAAACCTTTTACTCCTGTTCGCTAATGCTTTCCGGTTCGGCAACCCGACCGGTCGCCTGAAGGTTATGAGCCGTAGCTGCTCATAACCTTCAGCTTTTTCGGCAAATTGCCAAGACCGTAACGGCGCCTGCCTTGTTTCTCATCGGGAACCGGAGTTATTTCATCTTACTATTCAAATTGCCATGTCGCCTCGCGGCAGCATGGTATGCAAAGAGCTTCGGAAGTCGAGACAAAATTAATGGAGGCAGCTGATAGATCATCTGAGCAATTGCTGGCTGAGATACAGCAACTCAGATCACAGCTTGCCCGCAAAGACGATACCATCCGTACACTTCAGGCCCAGGAAACTGCGTGCATCCGCCTTTTCGAGTACGTGCCCCAGCAGCTATTCCGGGTTTTCCGAAACGAGGGCGGCTTGCTTTCCTTTGCGTCGCTCTCGTCTTCCGATAATCAGGACTCAGCCTCTGTCATCCCAGAATCCATATCTATCGAACGGCTAAAGGAATACGCGCAAACGGTCTTTAAGGCGGGTAAACCTGTTGAATACTATGAAACCTCCGGACGATCGGAATCAGACCAGAGCTGGCACGTCATGGTCGTTCCTTCTCTGGATAGTTCCGGGAAGGTTCGCTCTTTGCTTTGCGCTGCTCGCAATATCACCGATGAACGCAGAACGCAGCGTGCATTGCTTGAGACTGAAACACTGTACCAGCGTTTGATTGAGCTTTTACCGGATGCCGTGATCCTCACAAGTCAGGATGGGGTTGTCCAGTATGCCAATTCCGCTGCCTTGAATCTTGTGGGAGCTTCGGAGCCGGATCAACTGATCGGCCAATACGTGTGGGATTCTCTTCTTGATGAAGATCTCCAATACGTGCGGAAACAAGGACAGCGGCTGCGCAAAGGCGAACGTATGAATCTTGCGGAACAACGTCTGATCAGACTCGACGGTAAAACGCTTACCGTCGAGACGGCTTCGGCGCCTGTCCGTTATCATAACCACCCTTCTGTTCTCACAACAGCCCGCAACATCTCTGAACGCAAGCGCATAGAAGAAGCACTCGCAGAGTCGAGAGAGCTATTTTTCAAGGCATTTCAGCTTGGACCGGCGGCATCCAGCATATACAGACTTGGGGATAGGGTGCTCCTTGATGTGAACCAGCAGTTCTGCGAACTGGCAGGATTTGAGCGAGATCGTCTGGTAGGCGCTAGCATAACGGAGCTGCAAATGTGGTTAAATCCCTCCGTACACGAAACGATCATAGACGAGGTGCAGAAACAAGGCTTCGTCCACAACATCGAAACACAGCTTCGCCGCAGCACAGGCGAGATCAGATCAGTGCTGGTCTCAGCGCACCATATCGAAGTACGGGGTGAGGCTTGTCTGCTTGCCGTTACCACCGATGTTACCAAACAAAAGCAGGTAGAGGAAGAATTAGTGCTTGCCAAAGAGCAGGCTGAGGAAATGGCCCGCGTCAAGTCTGCTTTTCTGACGAACATGACCCATGAGGTGCGTACACCGCTCACCGTAGTGCTGGGCTTTACGTCTATGCTCCGCCAGGGAGTTCGCCCGGAATACAGGCGTTTCGTTCGGGTCATAGAACGAAGCAGCCGTCGCCTTCTCTTGATGCTCGATTCAATCCTGGACCTTGCTCAACTTGAGGCGGGTACGCTGGAAATTGATCGCGAGCCTTTCAATTTGATAGACGTGGCCCGCAATGTCGGCGAGACAGCAAAAACGCTTGCTGAAGAAAAAGGGCTTGCTTTCGTCATGCGTCTCCCGACTGAACGCATCTACATACCGCTCGGCCATCGCATTGTCGGCCGGGTCTTGAACAATCTCCTCGACAACGCAATTAAATTTACGGATCTGGGAAGCATAGAACTTTCGATTCAGACGGAGGCCGATCAGGTTTTTGTCAATATTGAGGACACCGGCGTCGGTATAGACGATGTTTTTCTACCTCATGTATTCGATGAGTTCTCGCAGGAAAGCACCGGATTGGAGCGAACCCACCAGGGCAGCGGATTGGGCCTCACTGTTTCTAGACGGCTGATAGAAATGGTCGGCGGCGCCATTCAAGTTGCCAGTCGCAAAGGCAAAGGCAGTATATTCACCGTCGCGCTTCCCAAAACGGTTGCCGTTAAACCTGCGGGATGAAGAAAGAGGCTATCTATCTTCCCTATCCTCTGTTTATTCCTTCCTCTTCTGAAATGCTAACCTACAGCAAGGCAACACAACTGCGCGACCTGGCTTATGTCTACCTGGTGCTTGCTCACGGTGCGGACGATTGCCTCAGCAATGCCGAACTCGATGCCATCACCAATCGTCTCTGCGTAAGATGGACTGACTATGACGCTATCTCAATTCGAGAGATAGTGAACGAAATGCTTGCGGTATACATGGATGATGCTTCTCCACTTGAAACCGCCGCCAGAGCCATGATGGCGCTCCGAAGCAGCCTTACACCGGAGCAGTGTCAGGACACGCTTCAGGATCTAATCGCAGTTGCGAAAGCAGACGGCGTCATCATGGATACTGAGCGAGGCTTGCTGGCCGGCCTCGCCGAGTGTTGGGGCATACCCCTTTCCGAGGAGGCCCTATCTGCACCCCGATTTGCCGGACATAAAAATCCTCCATCATGGGGTTTTCTCCATCACCTTGCCTTTCTTTATCTTGTGCTTGCCCACGGCACGGACAACGAACTCAGCGAACGTGAGATAAGCGTCATGCACGCCAGGCTTAAAGAGTGGCAGCGTGACCTTTCGGAAGAGCAGATCCGTTCAGTCTTTGCCTCCGCAATGAACCGATACAGCCAGGGACCTGACGAGGCTGCTCTCAGCGCTTCGATACATGCAGTCAAAGCTTCTTTGCCTGAAACAAAGCGCATGGCAGCCCTGCATGATCTCGTGCAGATTGCAAACGCAGATGGCTTTTTCCTGGATGATGAAGAAGACTTGATCAACAGGCTGATGACTGCCTGGGAACTATCACCCTATGCCAATTACCGGGATCAGGTCAGCAAGGAATAGCTGCCGTTTTTTCTCCTCGTATCCGGACGGGCGGGTTTCTGAACTACGCAACCACCTGCCTCGTAAAAAGAGGCATCTCATCTCTCGCCATAGAGACTTCCTCCTATGAGGCAGGTGGTTGCCTGCGCCTCAACTTCAGACCGAGCTGCCGCCTTTAACCTTCGAGGTCTATTACGCCATTCTCGCTAAAGAACGGGTTCGATGCGTAGCGATCTGCCTTCTCATCGTTCCGCCATTGTTCCTCATCAATATAATAGCGGAACTGATAAGAACTTCCTTTCTTCAAAGTTAGTGTTTTGCTCCAGACATCCTTGCCTTTCGCAAGCTTCATTTGATCCTTCGCTTTGTCCCAATCATTAAAGTCTCCTACAATGGCAACACTCTTCTGGGCGACATCGGCGGGAAGCGCAAAAGTAACCTTGACTGTTTTGGCTTTTGCACTAGACGGCTGCTTCTCGATCATTTTAAATCCCTCCAGGGAGTTTGTATATGCTCAACGGTCTTAGAAAATATCAAGATGCAATACCTAGAATCAAATGAGATTTCTCTGGAAGCGCTTGCCGCAGTGTAACATAACAGAAAAATATGCAAGCATTTCTCCTCAGACTACCAGCTTGCAACGGAAAAGTCTCGATCTACGTTGCTTTTTAGAAAGAGAGCACTTTCGTAATCGCTTCTCTGAGCTTCGCTTTAGCTGAATACACTTCTCTTTCAAGTCCAATCGAAAACGGAATCGGAATATCTTCTGACCCCACCCGAACAGGGGGCGCATCGAGCCAGACAAACGCTTCTTCTGTAATAGATGCAGCTACCTCTGCCCCGAAGCCTCCTGTCCTGGGGGCTTCATGAAGTATGAGAAGCCGGTTGGTACGCGCTACGGAATCTAACACCGCTTGACGATCCCACGGAATTAGGGTCCTCAGATCAATGACTTCGAGAGATACCCCCTGGTTTTCCTGATACACAGCCTCTTCAAGCGCCCACAGCACGCCAATTCCATAAGTGACGATTGTTAAGTCTGAACCGGATCTGGCCAGACGTGCCTGCCCTATCTCAACGTGAAATACGTCATCAGTCACATTGCCTTTTAAGGCACGGTACAGGTATTTGTGTTCAAAAAACAATACCGGATTCGGGTCGTGAATAGCCGCAAGCAATAACCCCTTCGCGTCCTGCGGCGTCGCAGGAACTATAACCTTCAAGCCAGGGACATGACAAAACCAGGCTTCCATAGATTGCGAATGAAACGGACCCGCTCCAACGCTTCCTCCAAAAGGGGCGCGAATGGTCACGTTGATGGACGCTCCCCAGCGGTAATGCGTCGTGGCGAGGTTGTTGACGATCTGATTAAAGCCGCAGGAAACGAAGTCGGCATACTGCATCTCTACGACCGGCTTGAATCCCTCTAATGCAAGGCCCATTGCTGCCCCGAGAATGCCGCTTTCTATGATCGGCGTGTTTCGGACCCGCGCTTTTCCAAATTGTTCAAGGAGACCTTTCGTAACCTTGAAAACGCCGCCGTACTCAGCGATATCCTGTCCCATAAGGACGACGCGTTCGTCTTCGTGCATCGCCTGTCGCAATCCGTCGCTGACGGCGTCGATAAATCGCTTTTCCGATTGCGAACCTTCGGGGAGACAAGCAGCAGAGAACGATGGCGCAAAAAGGTCAGCTTTCTCGGCTTCCGCCGTGCTAATCACCTCTGGTTGAGAGAGGGCGAATTCAACGGCATCTTCTACGATTTTGGATAGGTCCCGGTGGGCTTCGTCTACTGCTGCCTGTGTAAGCAGTCCATCCTCCACCAACTGCCGATTCAACCGGGCAACAGGATCCTTTCCTGCCCACTGCTCCAGCAAAGCATCGGGCACGTACTTTGTCCCGGAGGCTTCCTCGTGCCCCCGAACGCGAAAAGTCTTCATTTCCAGAAGCGCAGGACCGCCCCCGGATCGGGCCAGATGCGCAACCCGACTGACTGCCGCTATCACGGCAAACACATCGTTTCCATCTACTATTTCGCCCGGCATTCCGTATCCGGCGGCAGCGTCAGCTATGTTCTCGACAGGTACGGCTTCCTGAACGGGCGTAGAAAGGCCATAACCATTGTTCTCAACAACAAAAACGACCGGCAATTTCCACACGGCCGCAAGGTTCAATGCTTCGTGAAAATCACCTTCTCGTGTAGCGCCATCACCCACGAAAGCCAGTGCAATGAACGATTCACCTTCGAGTTGAGCCGCCAGCCCAAGCCCGCAGGCTACAGGCAGCATGGCGGCCAGATGCGAGATCATCCCGATGATGCGCTTTTCCGGAATGCCGAAGTGAAATGTTCGATCCCGTCCCTTCGTGAACCCGCCCTCCTTCCCCATCAACTGGCAACATAAGGAGCGTAGCGGAATTCCTCGCGTCGTCCATACGCCGAGGTTGCGATGCAAAGGCAGTATGTAATCTTCTGGCTGAAGCGCCAGAGCGCACCCTACCGCAACTGCCTCTTGCCCGTACCCGCTGAACCATTTTGCGATACGCCCCTGACGGATCAGGAGCAGCATCTTCTCCTCGATCAGGCGAGGAAGCAACATAGACCGGCACAATGCGCCGGCATCAAGGCCCATCGGCGCCTGTTTAGCAAAGAAAACCATAGCATCCCGGAGCGTCTCCGCCAGGCAGTCCTGCTGTGCTAATCGACCGAGATAGCTTTCGTTACTTGTGGTTCTCCCACTGCTTTCGTGGCTCTGTTACTTACCTGATCCCGGAACAGGATCATGAAGAGTATCATTACGAGCGCAGCGAAAACGGCGGGGTAAATCCAGAAGGTTTGCCACTGATCTAGCGTGAGCGCGTCGGAGGCCCCTTTCAGCCAATTATTCAACGCACCGGCAATTTGCGCCCCCAGTCCAAGCCCAACGCCATATGTGACAAGAACCAGAAAGCCCTGTGCCTGGCCGCGTATAGCGGGCGTCGACTTTTTATCTACATAGATTTGCCCTGTCACGAAGAAGAAGTCATAACACATCCCGTGCAGAAGAATCCCAAAAACGATCATCCATACGACGGCGCTTGGAGCGCCCAGCGCAAACAGAGCGTAGCGTAACACCCAGCCGCCCATCCCCGCCACCAACATCCATTTGACTCCTAGCCGCGCAAAAAAGAGCGGCATAAGCAGCATAAAGCCAACCTCCGACATCTGCCCGAGCGTCTGCGTTGCCGCGATGCGCTCAAAGCCGGCAGCGCCCAGAAATATCTGTGTGAAATTGTAGTAGGCGGCAAGCGGAATGCAGATGAGCATCGAACTGAGGATGAACACGTAGAAAGACCGGCTTCCGAGTTGCTTCAGCGCGTCAACCCCGATGATGCTCCGAACGGATACACGTTCGCCGGCGGCGGAAGGAGGCGTATGCGGCAGCGAAAAGCTGTACACCCCTAGCAATAGACTGGCGACGCCGGTAAGATAAAGGGGCAACGAGGTCGTTTCGGGAAGGTCGGTTACAAACATGCCCAGCACGAAGCTGATAAACAAACCGGCCACAATCCATCCAATCGTTCCGAACACACGGATCAGGGGAAACTGCTTTTCCTGGTCGGTCACATGGTGAAAAGCAAGCGAGTTGGCTAGTCCCAGTGTAGGCATGTAGCACAGGTTGTATGCCAGAAGCAGAAGAATGAACAGCGTGGGATCGCCTGTTGCCGATGGAACGAACAGCATTACGACCCCTCCCAGGAGATGGAGTACGCCGAGTACCTTTTCCGTGGGAAAATACCGATCCGCTACCAGGCCAAGAAAAAAGGGTGCTATGATAGCGGCAATGGGGTTCACCGTGTAAGGCCATTGCGTCAGATCCCCCATATCATGGCTGGTCATGTACACAGCAACGGTCGTATACCATGCTCCCCAGACGAAAAACTGGAGAAACATCATCAGGCTCAGGCGAGCGTTCATGGCTCTGTTCATGAGACCTCCGATCTTTAGATTATGGCCGCATAACCCGGTCTAAGCGTTGCCTCCGGATTTTGCGTTACGTGTTGAAAGGCTTGTTTCAGGAAAATCGCTTTCTGCGTCTTTACCGGCCGGCATAAGACAAGCGAATCAGTGTACGAAAAAAAACAGAGCCGTCGCAATACATCCTTAAAGAAGGCATCTATCGATCCTCAGCAGACCTTCACTGCCCCTTGCCCAGCAGCGTCGTTTGCAGTGTATGAAACAGAATCTTGAAATCCATACGTAACCCTACGTTCTCTATGTAGAAGAGATCGTATTTAACTTTTTGGCGGACATCGTCAAGGCTTTCATCGTATTTCCACTTCACCTGTGCCCATCCCGTAATTCCGGGCTTTACCCGGTGCCGGCGGTTGTATAACGGGATTTCTTTCGCCAGCTTTTCCACAAAAAAAGGTCTCTCTGGACGCGGTCCCACCAAGCTCATCTCTCCTTTTAATACATTCCAGAATTGCGGAACCTCATCGAGGCGCGTTTTACGCAGCCAGCGGCCAATCGCTGTATATCTGGGATCGTTTTCGCTCGCCCAGATTGGCCCGGTATGTTTCTCCGCGTCATCGCGCATCGTGCGATACTTGTACATGGTGAAAACCCGTCCGTGCTGGCCGACACGCTGTTGCCGGTAAATGGCCGGCCCTGCTGAAGTGAGCCGAATCAGAAGGGATAACCCGATCCAGAACAACGAGCCGCCGGCTAACACGGCCAGGGATACGACAATGTCGATAAGCCTTTTTGTGCTCTGCTCCCATGCCGGCATTGGCTCCGGCAACACCTCGATGAGTGGCAGGCCGTACATGTGCTCCGTACGAGCCATACCGCCGATCAACGTGTAAAAGTCGGGCACCAGCTTGAGAGACACAGACTTGCCATCGCACAGCCGTAGCACATCCAGCAACTGACGATGATCGTCTGAACCGAGCGCAATCAATACATCCTGTACGCCCAATTCATCGATGAGTCGTGGAAGTGCTTCAATAGATTGCATCTCGGCAGCGGCGGGCAGCGCTGTTAGTACGTTAGACCCATCCCCTGCGGAGGCCTCATAAACCACAGATCCTACAGATACCGGCTGCTCCGGCGCAATATCACGTCGCATCTGTATCGCAGCTATGATGTTCAGCCCGGCCGCCGGATATCTTGCGACATCCTGGTATAGTTGCTCTACACGGTCGCTCCAACCCACAATCAGGGCTTTGTGCGTTCCATACCCTCGTAGAATAAGCGCCTTCTGAACAGAGCGCACGATAATGCGATCCGCCGCAACCATCCCGTAAATGCTTGACCAGTAAACGAACAAGGCAGCCCTCGTCGAGCCGGAACGAAGCAAGTCGAGATATACGAGAAATACCAGGATGAGAAAACCTGCAGTGACGACTTTTGCCAGAGACACCAGCTCATCAAATCGACTGGCCGCATACCGCTCCCGGTACATACCGAAAAAGAAAAAAATGAACAGCCAGAACACACAGAGCGCAGCGCTCGCAGCAATCAGGCCCTCCAGAGGCGGCGCAGCCTCAAATTCTCCCAACCACCCCCACCTGAAACGGGCCAGATTGTAGAGCAGGTTGGCAACCAATAACGCCGCAACATCAGCAAAGAGCAGCGCTATGAGTTCAGTTCGTCGGGACACAGTGTAACCGTAGTGAGATGAACATCACCGCCTGTGTGTTACGGCGCATGGATAATCACAAGCTTGCAAGATTCCTTCGAGACACAGGTGTACCGGCAATTCCTACTATCCAGTAAACATATTCATCCGCCATCATCAAAACAAGGGATCCGTTTTTCCACAACACTCTCGCGGTGCGGTAGAACTCCGGGTCACCGGGCGCTGACTTTCGGATCTCGTTGGTTATTCCGTATCATAGCCGCCGCTTCCTTGCAGCCAGTAACGCGCTATGATCTACAGAAGTAATAACTTCCCTGTCCGCTGCTATTCGTCAACGATAGTGCAGGATGCTTCCCCCCGCTGCATCATGCCGTATCGCCGTTTCTGGCGTTGGCTGCTCCCTTTTCCCGGGATTACCTGTGTTTTCTTCCTGGCCTTCACTTTCTCGTTGCCCCTTCAACAGGCTTGCGCCCAGCAGAACCGGCTCGTGCCTGTAGAGGACTGGACCTACACGTACATACAAAGGCTCCAACGTCATGGGCATTTGCTTCAGCTACACCCTACGGCGTTGCCTTACACTGAAGGAGAGATAAACGCGGCGCTGGCGCATCTGGACCGATCTGCGTTGTCGCAGACTGAGTTGCGATGGCTCCATCTCCTTGAGAAAGAGCTGAAGCCCGTTCGCATCCATAAGGATGAGGCTACGCTTGGAGCAGGAATTGAGTTCGGCTCGGCAATGACGAACAGCGACCGCCTGGATCTATTGCGGCCTCTGGACAGGAATACGTCAACCCTGCAAGCAGGAGACTTGCGCATATTCCCAAATGCCGCGCTCCAGGCATACCTGGAAAAAGGCTCCGTGATCGCCCACGCGCAAGTGCAGCATAATGTGTACTATGATACCGATCCTGATGGCCTTGACGCCGTCAACAGGCTTTATACCAGAAGCGAAAATAGTTACCTCGGATACAATAGCCGTTTCGTTTCAGTTTACGCCGGGCGGTTCAGCAACCAGTGGGGACTCCATGGCGAGAATGCAATACTGATCAGCAGCAATCCCCGCAGCTACGATCAGATCAATCTTAGCGTGGGCGGCAACCGTTTTTCGCTGCGCAGCTTGCTCGGAGAGTTGGATAGTATAACGCAGGACGGACGTTTCACAGGACGGGCCGTTGAAGACAACACCGGACAAAACAAGCGCCGCTTTCTGGCCGCACATCGGCTGGACTGGCGGCCTTCCCGTTTCTTTAACCTGTCTCTGATGGAGTCTGTCGTCTACTCCGGCGCAAACTCCGGAATATCACTCAAATACCTGAACCCTTTGCAGATCCTCGCTTTTGAAGTCGACAACGCTCCCAAGAACGATGAGAATAACGGACTTATTAGCGGTCTTCTGTGGACTTATGTGCAAAAACTAACTATTCACGGACAACTCCTGATCGATGACTTTGACATACTCAGCCAGTCTGGAGAACCAGGATCCTTTGCCTTGATAGGATCTGCACACTATGCCGGATTTGCCCCCTGGCTCGCTGCCTGGTTGCGTCTGGAAACTGTCGCGGCCCGAACCTATAATACCCACCAGCCAGAGGGTAAATACATTTACTTGAATAGAGGTCTGGCTACTCAGTTCAGCGATTACGTTCTGATATCGGGTGGCGCTGATGTATTCGCAGATGCCCTGACGCCGGGCCTGACCCTCTCTCCCGGCTTTCTCGTCCTGTGGCAGGGGGCGCGCGATATCCGACAGCCTTACCCCACCGAAACCGACCAGGTAGACCTCATTCTGCAAAACCCCGTGACGCGCACCATCCGACCTTATCTTCAGATACGGTATCAGCGGGATCCCCGATGGTGGATTCGTGTGAACTATGGGATTAACTTCACCCAGAACGGCGGGGGCGCCTCCAGCGCCGCAACCAC
>CBDUBU010000058.1:0-16639 GCA_965365465.1 uncultured Rhodothermaceae bacterium | reverse complement strand
CTATTCGTGCTGGCCTACAGCATCACCACTGGACTGTAGGTCACAACTTGGGTTAAGGATATACAAGGTAGGCCAGGTACATAACAAAGCTTCCGAGGAGAAACACACCTTCGCGGCGGCTAATCTGATACTGGGTCCACATCACAGGAAGAAGCACGATGCTGAAAGCCAGCATGATCGGGAAATGAACCTTAATAGATACCGCATCTACTTCGAGCGGACGAACGAGAGAAACCAGACCTACGACGAAAAGAACGTTAAGCAGGTTGCTGCCGAGCACATTTCCCACCGAGAGGTCGGCTTCATTTCTTACAGCGCCTACTATCGAAGCAGCCAGTTCCGGCAGGCTTGTGCCAATAGCCACGACGGTCAGGCCGACAATCATAGGGTCAACACCCATCGAATGGGCGATGTTCACAGCCGCGTAAACCATCAGTTGTGCGCCGGCGGCCAGCAGCAGAATCCCGCCTCCCAGATGAAGCGCTTTTTTCCAGGTAGGGTACGAACCATCGTCTTCTTTGACCGGAGCAATGTCCTCGGGAGCCATCCTCCTGGCGTTGCGTCTGGCATCCAGGACGAGAAACGTGAGAAACGCGACCAGCCCCAGGATGAGAAGCAACCCGTCCAGCTTACTGATGATGCCGTCCATCGAGACGATGTAAAACAAGAACATCACGCCCAGCATGATCGGGTACTCTTTGCGGAGCATATCTGGACTAACTACCAGAGGAAGAACAACGGAGCTTGTCCCCAGAATCAGTCCTATGTTGCAGATATTTGATCCGATAATGTTTCCAAGTGCAAGGCTGTCTTCGTTGGAAAGGGCTGCAATAAAGTTAACGACGAATTCCGGCATGGACGTGCCCAGCGCCACTACGGTCAGACCCACTATGAGCGGGCGAATCCCGTACTTCAGCGCGAGGCTGGCTGCTCCTCGAATCAGCCATTCGGCGCCTACATAAAGCACACCGAGGCCAGCCAGAAAGAGCAGGCTTTGCAGGAGCATCTTCTATTTTTATATGGGTGATCATCATACGAGTGACGAGAACACGGCTCAAAATCGAAATTCGGCCATGTGCGCCTGGGACTCAAATCTGAGATTAAGAGCCAGAGAGGGATTCGTTCCCAAAAAAATCTGGCAAGAGGCCGGCGGGATGAGCAGGTGCTGCGGGTTTTCCGCCACGATCCATGAAAAGCTTTATATCGGGCGCTAGTTCCGCGATGAGTTGCCGGCAAGCCCCGCATGGCGTACAGAGAGGAGAATTAAGACACGTCAGGTACAGGTTGTCCAGGTCGCGGCTTCCGTAACTGAATGCTGTTCCGAGCGCGCAGCGTTCTGCGCAGATAATTCGGGTCCAGTCAGGGTGTTCCACATTAACGCCGGGAATAAGATGACCCTTCGAGGTTTGAAGCACACATCCAACCGGAAAGGCGGATTCCGGCACGTAAGCATGGGCGGCAATCTTCCGGGCGAGCAGAATGCCATCTTCCGGAGATTTTACGGGCGGTCCTTGTAAAAAAGGAAGCCATTGATCGCGCGGTTCAGGGAGCGCTGCCTCCGGGGAGCGGACCAGCGCGTCCTCTGCCGCAAATGCAAAGTTGCCTAGCCCTGCGCCTCTCATAAAAGACACGTCTTCCTCTTTCAAGGGACCGTTTTGCACGACGGCGATCACGTCCGAACGCCTTCCTGTACGAGTCGTTGCGACGGCAGAGATAACAGGCAAAAGAACAAGCGAAAAGGAGGCGCTTTCCACACGCACACCGGGAACCCATGAGCCATCCGAAAGCAACAATACGCAAGTTTCAGGTTTGTGGGAGTAAGGGACATGGGAGCGATCTTCAAGAGACAGGGCGCAAGACCGCAAAACGTCGATTGTGTTTTTGGCCCTTGGAGACATGGTTAAACGGTTCGCTGTTAGAAATGTGGGTGGATCTATATCTCTCTTTTACAGCGTAAGTTTCCTTCATGCCGCCGGCGCAGGCACAACAATGAAATGGTAAAAGGTCTGGCTCGTATGGAGGGCGGGTGGTAGAAGGGCGCGGCGGAGTCTGTTGTTCATTCTACTGAACCACACTCAGCAGCGGTTGCTCTATATTATCCACATTGAGATTATATTTCGTCGAGGGTATAGAGGATATACAATGACAG
Source organism: uncultured Rhodothermaceae bacterium (assembly GCA_965365465.1). GTDB lineage: Bacteria > Bacteroidota > Rhodothermia > Rhodothermales > DASSAV01 > CBDUBU01. The sequence continues at coordinate 14,490 of CBDUBU010000058.1, read as the reverse complement.
ATAAAGAATCATCTGAAATCAGCGCTTCGTCTGCGCCTGATCGTTTGAGGCGTCCACGAATTGGAATCACGCTGGGCGACCCTAACGGGATCGGGCCGGAGGTCACGCTGCGTTGCCTTTCGGATCCAAGGCTCGCGCGGTTCATGGATCCGGTGGTCATTGGTTCCGCGTCCATTTTAAACGCACACGCGAGGAAGTTAGGCTTTGGCGATCTCGATTTGCGAGTGGTCGAACAATTGCCGGTGCGCGGAAAGGAATCCGGCATTTGTGTACTTGATGTTTCGACAAAGGAGAATCCCTCGGTAGAATTTGGAAAGATCACCGAAGAGGGCGGACGCCTTGCCATGAAGTCTGTTGAAAGGGGAGTCGATCTTTGCATGGAGGGGGAGCTTGACGCCGTAGTAACGGCCCCTATTTCAAAAGAAGCCATCTTCATGGCCGGATATGATACACCGGGCCACACCGAGTTCATTGCACGCCAGACGGGGAGCGAAGCATATACCATGATGATGGTAGCCGGTGAATTGAGGGTAGGTCTGGTAACAGGTCATATGTCGCTGTGGGATGTGCCCAAAGCGGTGACGCAGGATCTCATTCTTGAAAAAGTACGGATCATCAGCCAGAGTCTGATTTCTGATTTCGGAATCCAGCGTCCACGTATCGCTATGCTGGGTCTTAACCCGCACGCCGGCGATGGAGGTATTCTCGGCCGCGAGGAAAACGAAACCATCGCGCCCGCAATTGGCAGGGCCTGTGAGTCCGGGTTTCATGTATTCGGCCCCTATCCCGCAGACGGTTTTTTCGCCGTCCACGGATACCGGGCCTTCGATGCTGTTCTGGCAATGTATCACGATCAGGGACTGATACCCTTCAAGACCATTGCCTTCGATAATGGCGTCAATTACACGGCCGGCCTTCCGATTGTACGTACTTCTCCCGATCATGGGACGGCGTATGATATCGCAGGCCAGGGGAAAGCTTCGCCTGGAAGTATGAGGAGCGCCCTGTATCTTGCTATCGACATAGCGCGGCGGCGGTCGGAAACCGGCAGCGAGGCCGTAGCGCAGAGTTAGCTGGATTGCTTTTCTGGTATACCTTGCACGCGGATATGAATCCAACGCCTGGCATCTTTCACGAAGCACTACCCTACAGTGTCCTCGCTGCAGGGTACGATGCCGTTATGCAGCATGTAGACTATGCTTCATGGGCGGAGCATGTGCAGACGCTCCTGCTGCAACAGCATCCGAACCCTCGCGCCATTCTCGAATTAGGATGTGGTACAGGATCCTTTGCCATCGAGTTTGCATTGCTCGGCGATTACGACTATTCGGGCACTGACGCCTCGCCGGAAATGATCCGTGTCGCGCGAGCAAAGGCTGCAGCGGAAGGAATCCCGATCCGTTTTGAGGTAGCAGACTTTACCAGTTATTCGGTCCAGGCGCCTGTCGACATTGTCATTCTTCTGTATGACGGGTTAAACTATCTGCTTCGGGAAGATCAGGTGCGCGCGATGCTCAGTTGCACCTATAGGGCGCTTCGGAAAGGCGGACTCTTTTTTTTCGACCAGAGCACTCCGGCGAACTCAATCAACAACGAAGCCTACTTTTCAGATCGGGGGAAAGAGGGCAGTTTCGTATACGTACGTCGCAGTGCATACGACCGCGAACAAAAGCTGCACACGACAACCTTTGACCTGTCGATAGGCGGACAGCGCTATCAGGAACGTCATGTACAGCGCGCCTACGAAATGGAGGAAATACGCGCACTTATCAGCGAATCTGCCTTTGAAGAAGTAGCTGCGCTGGATGGGTTTTCTGCGGACCCTGCCACAGAGTCTTCGGAGCGGGTCCACTGGATTCTGCGCAGGCCGCTCGCATGACATAGGCTGGAGACTTCATTCCGTTTTTGCGCTTATCGCTTCAATACCCTCCCCATGAGCAGCACGTGCATCGGATGTTTCGCAAATTAGCATGATTATTGACTTTCGGAACGTATCAGCATCCTATGCGCAAGCTGGCGGCGCACGGCGGAAGGTATTAGAGAACCTGACGCTTCAGATCAATCGTGGCGAGCGTGTTTACCTTATTGGCCCGACCGGAAGCGGGAAGACGACCTTTCTCCGAATGCTCTACATGGATCTGTTGCCGGATACGGGTACGGCACAGATAGGCGATTTTCGAAGCGATGCCATCAGGAGAGACCAGATTCCCTATTTGAGGCGGTCGCTAGGCGTAGTCTTTCAGGATTTTCAACTCCTCCCGGATCGGAATGTCTATGAGAATGTCGCCTTCTCTCTTTACGTAACGGGCAAGCGGGGACTGATTGTGAAGGGGAGGGTTTTGCAGGCGTTGACACATGTTGGATTGAGCCACAAACAGCGACAGTATCCACACGAGCTTTCGGGGGGGGAGCAGCAAAGAGTTGTAATTGCAAGAGCTATCGTGAATGACCCCTGGATTTTGCTGGCTGATGAACCAACCGGCAATCTCGATCCTGGTGTTGCGGAAGATATTATGAAGTTGCTGACGGGTCTGCACCGGCGCGGCATGACGGTTGTAATGGCTACCCATGATTATCGCCTGGTTAAAAAATATCCGGCCCGGACGCTTGCTTTTATGAGCGGGCAGCTCGTGGAAGTAGACCCCGAAACTTTGTAGCGCAGCCCTGCCTTGCCGGGCATTCCCGCTTTACAACTGCATAAAGATGTCATCACCAACAGCATTGCAGTCCTGTTGGAAGCCAGGCTATATTTTGACCCGAAAAGACCCTCCGGCATACTTTATTAGCGGCGCTGGCATATACACTTTATCTTTGTCCAACAAAAAGCGCATTCCGACTTTTTCTCTCGCATCTGTAATCCTGGAAGATTCTCACAAAGGTGGTTCGTAGCTTCCTTCTTCAGGGATCGAATTCCTGTAGTCCTGCAACGGGAAAGCTTTTGCTCTAACAACAGTCAATGTCCTGAAAAATGGAGCTATTTAGTCAGGTAATTGGAGCAGTAAACAACTTTCTGGCCCCTGTTCTGGTAGTCGGTCTGCTTGGGACAGGGATTTTTCTTACGCTGCGCTTGCGTTTTGTTCAGTTCAGAAGGCTCGGGCATGGTTTTGCCGTAACTACGGGGAAGTACGATGATCCGGACGAACCCGGCGATGTGCCTCACTTTCAGGCATTGACCACGGCGCTCTCCGCGACGGTCGGGATTGGCAATATTGCAGGGGTTGCTATTGCAATACACTGGGGAGGACCTGGGGCGCTTTTCTGGATGTGGGTGACTGCGCTTCTCGGCATGGCAACCAAATATAGCGAAGTAACACTCGCGCAGCACTACCGTACGCGCTTGCACGCCGATGGCGGGGGGAAAAAATGGGAAGGTTCGGTAGCAGGCGGACCAATGTATTACATAGAGAAAGGACTTGGACCGAAATGGAAGCCGGTGGCGGTTTTCTTTGCATTCATGCTGATGGTTACGTCGTTTATGACGGGCAATGCCATTCAGGCTAATACCATCGCCACGCAGATGGCTGCCAGTTTTGGGGTTGAAACATGGATAACCGGGCTGATTACCGCCACAATAGTAGGTCTGGTTATCATAGGAGGCATCCGGCGCATCGGGGCTGTTACAGGGATCATTGCGCCGTTGATGGCCGGCATTTACGTGCTCGGCGCGCTGACGGTGTTGATATTGCACGCCAGTGATGTTCCGGCAACGCTCTTGCTCATTTTCAAAGAGGCATTCAATCCTACGGCAGGAGTTGCAGGCACGGGCGTCGGCGTGTTTCTGTTTACCATGATGTATGGCGTTCGCCGGGGACTGTTCTCGAACGAGGCTGGACAAGGCTCTGCACCCATTGCGCATTCGGCGGCGAAAACGGACGAACCGGTATCAGAAGGCGTAGTGGCGCTTCTGGAGCCTTTTATAGATACTCTCATTATTTGCAGCATGACGGGCCTCGTCATCCTGGTAACCGGCGCGTGGGAGGCGCGAACACCTACCACCATTGGGCTTGGCGATACCAATGTTTCTTACGTAGCGCAGGATGACGAGGGATCCTTTATCAGCGCTCCAACGCCTGAGACCTTGCAGATTCAAGATGGCTATGCCCTGATCCAGTCTCGCGCTGAACCACGCCTGGCTTATTATGACGTAGCAGTGGAACGTCTGTATACGGATCCGGACCAAACAGAGCCGTTTTCCGGAGCCATTCAGCCGGGTGAGCGCCTCGCAACGGATCCAGAAGGGAATACCTACACCGTGCTCTACGGGGATGCTGTTCGCAACAGCTCTCCTCTTACAACGCTGGGATTTGAGCAGGGACTAGATCCCATAGGGCTTGGCGCGCTCGGCAGATACATTGTGCTCGTCAGCGTATTCCTGTTTGCGATTTCTACGGCTATTTCGTGGAGCTATTACGGGGATCGTTGTGCAAATTATCTTTTTGGAGTGGCTGGAATTCTTCCCTATAAGCTGGTCTATGTGGTGATGCATTTTGTCGGAGCAACCCTTGCCATAACCACAGTCTGGGATCTTGGAGATACAGCGCTTTCTCTGGTTACCCTTCCCAATGTGTTGTCTCTCGTACTGTTGTCTGGAGTCGTTAAGAAACTCACAGACAGCTACTTTGAGCGACAACCCTGGAACGATAATTATGAGGTTCATAAAAGAGTTGTCGAAACGCGCAAGCAGAAGCACGAAGCCAAACGCTGAAAAAGAACGCAGGCGCAGTCAGTCTGCATAAGTCGGTGGATTTGCGGAATTGCAGATCCCTTAACGTTTGCCTATGTCAAAATTGACGGTTGTTGATCACCCGCTTCTCAAGCGCGACCTGACCATACTGAGGCGCCGTGAAACCCCGCACGGGCTTTTCCGGGAAACACTCTCTAACGCTGCCGCCATTCTGGCCTATGAGGCAATGCGAGATCTGGTTCTGGGAGAGGAAGAAATCGAAACGCCGCTTGAAAGGACCAGCGGGTTCTCGATTGCGGAAGAAGTCATGGTCGTGCCTATCCTCAGGGCAGGCCTGGGAATGGTGGATGGGTTCATAAGCTTTTTCCCCAATGCTCGAATCGGCCACCTTGGCATGTATCGGGATGAGCGAACCCATCTGCCGGTAGATTACTACAGCAGCATCCCCGGCGGCATCGAAACGGCTCGTGTTTATGTGGTAGATCCTATGCTGGCAACCGGAGGCAGCGCCGTGGGCGCAATCTCCCACCTGAAAGCACGGGGCGCACGACGCTTCCAATTCGTGTGTCTGGTTGCCGCGCCTGAAGGCGTAGACGCGCTGCGGCGCGGGCATCCTGATGTGCCTGTTGTGACGGCTGCGCTGGACCGGGAACTAGACGTGAACGCATACATACGGCCCGGCCTTGGAGATGCAGGGGACCGCATCTTTGGTACAGGTGGTATTTAATCGAAGGCTGGTCATAAATGCTCAGGCGGCCTTTATGCAGGCTTTGATCCCGATTCGTAGAGGTAAACCCTGCTCGTGGCACGGCGCCTGGTACGGCTCTTGTTTTCTACACACTTACCATTTTTGACCGACCCTCATTTAATCAGCCCCCAAGCTTGCGAGTTTCAGGAAGGCGCTGAATCGCTCAAATCCTATGTGCCGAATCCTGGCGATATTACTGCTATTAATTTTGCCTGAACCGTTGTATGGTCAGCAGCGCGAGGTAGAGGTCCCCGGTCTGGTACTGACGGGCGTCCCTTTCCAGGTGAAATTGCAGCGTTCAAATGCCGATGGAGATTCGTTGCTTGTTGAAGATACCCTGATACGGATAGCAGGCGCAACGTACAATACGGAAGATACTGATGGGGCGCTTATAGCGAATACGCCCCGGAGTGCGGTTGCCGGCCTTGTCCTGGTTGAAGTGGTCCATCGCGGCGCTGTCATTGCAAGCGCAACGACGCGGGCTATCCCGGGATGGGTTTCGATCTTGCCGCCTCTTGTGGCTATTCTGATAGCGCTCCTTTTCAAGCGCGTGATTCCGGCTCTTTTTCTGGGGGTGTGGATCGGCGCCTGGGTGGCCGCCGGGTTTTCCCTTCCCGGTATGTGGAGTGGTCTTCTCGATTCCTTTCAGGTTTACGTCCTGCAATCCCTCGCCAATGAAGATCATGCATCTATTCTTCTGTTTTCTTTGATGATCGGAGGCATGGTTGGAATCATCTCGAAGAATGGAGGGACGCAGGGCGTCGTGAATCATATCGTCAGATGGGCAAGCAATGCGTCTCGAGGGCAACTGGCGGCAAGCCTGCTTGGTCTGGCAATATTTTTTGATGACTATGCCAACACTCTGGTCGTAGGCAATACAATGCGCCCCGTCACAGACCGCCTGCGCATCTCGCGAGAAAAGCTTGCCTACATCGTCGATTCAACAGCGGCTCCTGTCGCATGCGTAGCGTTTGTAACGACCTGGATCGGATACGAAGTTGGTCTTGTCGGTACGGCAGTAGCACAGATCGACGGGTTCAATGAGTCGGCGTATTTCATTTTTCTGAACTCCATTCTCTACAGCTTCTATCCGCTGCTAGCCATATTCTTTGTCTTTGCAGTTGCGCTCACAGGGAGAGATTTCGGCCCCATGTATACTGCGGAACAACGTGCGCGGACAACCGGACAGGTGCTCTCCGAAAATGCCAAAGTGGACGATGCCGCAGGGGAAGGAAAGGAACTTGCACCGAAAGAGGGCAAGCCGCAACGCGTGGTTAACGCTGTACTACCTGTAGGGGTAATGGTCGTGTCGGTGCTGGCCGGTCTGTATGCAACGGGGGAGGGCGCTACACTTCGGGACATCATAGGCAGCGCCGATTCCTACAAAGCGCTCATGTGGGCGTCTCTGCTGGGTGTGCTGACGGCAGGCGTGCTTTCCGTGGGCCAGAGGATTCTGAGCATCGATGAAACAGTAGAAGCATGGTATGCAGGGCTTAAGTCCATGCTTTTTGCAATGATTATTCTGGTCCTGGCATGGGCGCTATCCTCGATTACAGAGGTGCTGCACACGGCTGATTATCTTATTACTGCGCTCGGAAGCTGGATTTCTCCGGGGATAGTGCCGATGCTTGTTTTTTTTCTTGCAGCCGCTACCTCCTTTGCAACGGGTTCCAGTTGGGGCACTATGGGTATTTTGATGCCGCTCGTCATTCCGCTGGCATGGGCGGTCCTGGAAGCAGACGGCTTGCATACTCAGGCCGAACATTACCACATCATCTACTCAACGGTATCTGCCGTGTTGTCCGGGGCTGTCTGGGGGGATCATTGTTCTCCAATCTCTGACACCACGATCTTGTCTTCCATGGCGTCCGGATGCGATCACATTGATCATGTACGGACGCAGTTGCCTTACGCTGTGCTGGTAGGTCTGGTATCTGCGGTGTTCGGCACTTTACCCGTTGGATTTGGAATGTCGTGGTGGGTAGGCCTGGTAGTCGGGATTATCGTTCTGGCGGTTGGCCTTCGATACTTTGGAAGCAAGACCGAAGACAGCTATGCAATGCATCCGGCGCCGGTATCTGAAGAAACAACTTCTCCATAAAAAACACCTCCAGGTCTGCATACTGCCTGTTTTTTCGCCCACTAACCTCGTTTTTCTTTCTCATCGAGAATGCGGTGTGCGACGGCCTGGGCGAGAGCGGGCGCATTGCCCCATGCGCGGTTGTTGGCAATCACGTTGAGCAATGCCCCCTGCCGTTCCGCCTGAAAGGAAAGGGCTGTTGCGTCCAGCACCATTTCACGGGCCTGAGCGCTTTCTGCAATGTCCGGATTGGTTTTATCGAAGGGGTACGATGCAGCATAAGCTCTCGCATAAGGCATATTGATGGGGGTTAAGAGACGTGCAATTGCATCGCCATTCGCCGCCGTGAAGCGCTCTCCGCTTAGTCTCCATTGCTGCCGGATCTGCGGAAGCCAGGTCCAGTGACTAAAAACGAATCCTATTCCCCGATCCTGGAGCCAGTCGAAATAGGGTGGAATCAAAAGGTGGAGAGAGCGCAGTTCCAGGTGCGCCTGAAGGCCGCCAGGCACATTCCTGAAGAAGGCATCCATTTCCGCAATGTTCTCCTCTGGATCCGGGCCTTCAGAAACACGCTGGTACTCCTGCTCAAAAATGATTCCCTTCAGGCGCGATCCAAGAAGCTCTCGTGCAGGTTCGTGAAAGAGCGTCGAATAGGCTTCTGCGTTTAAGAAATCAGGATTGTCCTCGTAAGTGATTTTGCCTTTGCTCGCTCGGCGCAGCTTGCGAGCGAATATGGTCTGGGGCGCTTTCAGAAAAAAGAGCGCCTCAGCCGGAGCGTGCTCCGCATAATGCATGAGGGTGAAAAAACTGGGAGAAGGCTTCCTGTCAGGCTCCAGAAGAGGACGATAAAAGGTGAAGTCGAGTTCAAGCACGGAGAAGTGTTCAAAGTATGCAGCTACCGATTCCACAGGAAGCATTTTCTCTTCAAAGACCTGTCCATCCAGTCGTTTTGCGCGTGACCTGACTTGCGCTCGAAAGTGTTCCGGATAAATCTGGCCGATCCAGCCGGCGTACCGGTCACTTGCTGTGCCAAATCGCACGTTCGGATGAAATGCGCGGAAATCGAAGGCATTTATCCGCTCGCGGCTTTCTGGAATTGATAGCGCATTAGCAGGCTCAAGCCCATTCATGGCATTACCCTCTCTATTCTCAAGCATCGACAGGTATTTTGATGCGCAGCGTTCTCAATTGTCGGCAATTTCCGCCTTTGGCGGCTCCTGAACCGCGGTGACGGGAGCATGGGAACCGGGAGCATCCGCCATACGTCTGCGCCTGATCGACTGCTGTACGTGGTGCATGGATAGATAGGTGCCCAGAGCGATGAACAGGTAATATCCGAGCAGCCTCCAGAGCAGCAGGGTAGGCGCTACAAGCGCCGATGGCATAAGCGGGCCGAGGAACAGCGCATAAAGTCCTTCCACGCCGCCCGAACCTCCTGGTGTGGGCAACACCATCGCGCCGATAGACATGGCGATGGTCCTGAGAAGCAGAAGAACCTTGTCCAACTCCGGATGGACGCTCCAGACGATAAACATGGGAAGTAAGAAGCGGCTTAACCATCCGGCAAGCGTCAGGAGAAATCCGTTAACGAAAAAACTGGGCGGCTGACGTCTCAAAAGAATCGCGTGGTAGCGCAGTTGATTCATCTCGTGCGCAACACGATGCCGAAACCGGCGAAGCCATTTGATACGGAAAACCAGGTCTGTAAGTTTTTGCAGAATCTCAGGCCTGAACAACACCGCGTAACCAAAAACGGTTGTCCATAGGAGCAACCCGACAAAGAGACTAATGAATGCTCCTGTGCCGATATAACCAATGCTGGCCGGGAACAGGTTCAGAAACGGCATAGCGGCAAGAAGCACCGGAATCATCAGGGCAAACCAGAACTGATCCAGCAGGATTGCGAACAGCATGATGGCTGTGGTTTCTCCCAGGGTGATGCCTGAGTCTCTGGAAATGTAGACTGCCGCAAAGGGTCCGCCGCCAATGGCTGACGGGGTAACATTAGAGAAGAAATCCCAGGCGAGTTGGCCGCGGATGGCTGTCATCATCTTGAGGCGTCCCTGAGATACATAACTGAGCCTGCCTCCTCCCAATACGACGCGCAGAACAAGCATAGCCACCGCAGCCGTAATCATCCAGGGATTCAGCCTCTGAAGCATCTGCCGGAACGCTTCCAACTCAAAGGTGAAGTAGCCGATTACGCCAAGCACAAGCAGGCTCAGCAAAGAGGACCATCCTACTTTGCTGAACGAAAGGGGAGCCTGCACAGCCGGGCTTTCCTCACCCTCTAACAAATCCTCAGTGGCATCGTACTTATCGTTGAGCGATGGCGAATTCATAAGCAACGGCTGGTCAACAGGCAGATCGCATTCGCACACCTGTACGAGATAGCATGGACAGAGAAGCCTCAGCGAGCATCAATCGACATGCCGAAAAACCATAGCAAGTCGGCCGCGTCCGGTTCGACTAGCATGACGCCGCCGGGCGCCGGTTGATCGACCTGGATGCATGGTCGTAACCATGTCAGCGCATGTCGGCGTCTAACGAGTGCGTGAAAGATTAGATTCATCGGAACAGAGCAAAGTTCATGCTGGACCAACCAGATGAGTCGTCGGCTGAAAGGGTCCGTTTTTATAAAAGGGCATATTCATCGCGCCTGGTTTACGATACTTCCTGGATAGCCCTTTTGATCTTGTTATAGGTATCGCGGATAGCCTCCGGAATCACCTTGATCTCACCTATGGCAGGCATGAAGTTGGTATCGCCGCTCCAGCGGGGCACTACATGAAGGTGAAGATGATCGGGGATGCCGGCCCCGGCGGCTTTTCCCAGGTTCATGCCCACGTTAAACCCTTCCGGCTTCAAGGCATACCGCAGCCAGCGAAGGCATTTTTCGAGGGTCGAAAACATCTCGCTCTGCTCCGCTGCATCAAGTTCGGTATAATCTGCCACCTGACGGAAGGGCACGATCATAATATGCCCGTTATTGTAAGGAAAAAGATTCATAACGACGAACAAATACTCACCACGCCAGAGGATGAGGTTTTCTTCGTCTCTGTTCTCTTCCGCGAGGCGCGAGAAAACAGAACGCGAACCCTTTGCGTCGGATTTTGAAGCGCTGAAGGAGGATATATGCTGTGATCGCCAGGGACTCCACATCTGGTCCATAGACCTGTGTCATTTGAGGGTTAAAAGGGATGTTGGTTACGCTGAGTTTACGTAAAACCTGAAAGGGATTCGAGCGTTCGAGAAACGATCATCATAGAATGTCGCTGAGAGATTGTTGAGACTGAAGTAACCAGACACAGGATGGATGTTCGTAGGGCGGATCTTCATATGCATACCTGCTTTTCAGATGGGGTTTTGAGTCCGTCTGAACTGGTGCGCACGGCGCGTCGTCACGGCATACATGGTCTAGCCGTCACCGATCATGACAGTGTTGCGGGGGTGCCCGAGGCTGTCGTAGCCGGTAAGAAGTATGGGGTGGAAATAATCACGGGCGTGGAGTTAAGCGTCAGCGTTGCCGGGTGTGAAGTTCATTTGCTGGGCTATTTATTTGATCCCGATTATAAACCCTTCGAGGAGCGGCTGAAAGAGGTGCGGGCGGATCGGGCGGATCGGGCGGTGAAAATGATCAGCCGGTTTCAGGATCTGGGAATTGAAATTGAGCTTCCTGTAGCCGCGGCCGATAAAGGAACTGTTTCTGTCGGAAGACCTCATCTGGCTGCGGCCTTGATGAAAGGGGGCTATGTTGAATCATACAAGGATGCTTTCGCTCGTTACCTGAAAGATGGCGGCCCTGCTCACGTTGCGAAAGCGCCCTTTCCGGCAGAAGAAGCACTCAGTCTGATTCATGCAGCAGGCGGTATAGGTGTACTCGCACATCCTGCAAGCTGGGTTAGCGACGATACCGTCCTGGCTCTTGTACGCGCAGGTCTGGATGGCATAGAAATAGTCCATCCCTCGCATCCTGTGGGACTGGTGCGGCACTACCAGGCAATAGCCCGGCAGCACTTCCTGATTGAGACTGGAGGCTCGGATTTTCACGGATCACGGCCGGACGAGGAAAAAAACCTGGGTAGGTTCAGCATCTCCTATTCGCAGTTTAACCGGATCCGGGGCGCAGTTGTCTGATTAGTCATATAGTCGGCAGAAATTGTAATGGAGAATATGTAATCGCCTTTTTCTTTACAGCAATTACTTGTAGACTATACGGCGCTGTTTATGATCAAAACTGAACACCGAATGCCAGAGATTATTGAAGGGGGTCTGGTCGCCCAGGATGCTAGTTTCGCCATCGTGGTAAGCCGGTTCAACGGCTTTATTACGGAAAAGCTACTTGAGGGCGCGCTGGACGCACTCCGGCGTCACAATGCCGATATGGACCGTGTTACCGTTGCATGGTGCCCTGGCGCCTTTGAAACGCCTCTGGTTGCGAAAAAGCTTGCCGAATCAAAAGCATACGATGCGGTAATCTGTCTCGGCGCGGTCATTCGCGGGGCAACCTCGCACTATGATCTGGTGGCTGGGGAAGTGGCTCGCGGAGTCGGCCGTGTGTCGATGGATACGGGGATTCCGGTTACATTCGGGGTGATTACTACAGACTCCATCGAGCAAGCTATCGAACGCGCCGGCACGAAAGCAGGAAACAAAGGCGCGGAGGCCGCCCTGTCGGCTGTTGAGATGATCAATCTGATGCGTCAGCTTTAGCGGCGCAACGCTTCCACGCAAAGCACGTCATTGCCAATTCACTGCCAGGTTTCGTGAGGGGATCAGGAACGCATACAGGCGCGGTGGGGTACCTTGTGCGTCTGAAAGTTCAGCACAAAGAACGCTGATCCGGCTGTCTTTATTATCGCTTAACCGGGTAAACAATGGCTTTCCGCGACTCAGACATTTTGCTTAACAGATTGCGTCTCGTTGCAGCTTTCTTGCTGGCGTGCTTCCTGGAAGCCGCTCCGGTGAGGGCGCAGGACTCGCGATGGACTGCGTATACCTCCATGCGGGAGGTCACTTCCGTTTCTGCTTCTTCAACGGCCATCTGGGCCGGCACAAGGGGAGGCGTCTTTAGCTACGATCCATCAGGTGGAGAGGTGCAGCGGTATACCATTGTCGAGGGTTTGCATGGCAGCGATGTAAACACCATTGTTTATGATGATGCTTGCGGCAATGAGGGATGCGTCTGGATCGGCTACCCTGACGGCGTTATAGACAGGCTGGACGTAGAGACAGGCACAGCGCGCTCCTTTCTTGACATTTCACGGGCTGAACGCTTCCCGGCGCGAGAAATTAATGGGCTTACAGTCTATGGCGATACGCTTCTGGCAGCCACGTCGTTCGGACTGGTTGTGTTTGACAAAAAACAGGAGGAGGTAAGAGATACATACAGCCAGTTTGATGATGCGCCTCCAGGCACGCCAGTTCGCGACGTAGTGGTTGCTCCTGCGCCTGCAGGAGACGCCAGCCTCTGGCTCGCAACGGATGAGGGCGTGGCCTACGCTTCCCTCGCAAGCAGCAATCTGAGGGACCCGGCTTCCTGGACCATCGAGCAAGAAGGACTTCCTGACGAGAAGGTAGAGGCTATCGCTTATTTCAATAACGCCATTTATGCCGGCACTGCGCGAGATCTTGCCATGCGTCATGAGGGGGGCGCATACGAGAGGCTGAACGTTACAGGGCGTCCGGTAACGGATCTCTTTGCAGGAGAAAGTGCGCTGTTGGGTATTGAGACATTCGGGCTTATCCTGGTAGGTCGGGACGGCAACGCCCGCACGCTAAAAGCAGAAGGGTTCGGAAGTCCGGTAGAAGCGATCCTGGTGGACGATGAAAATATCTGGTTCGGAGATCGAAATGGAGGGCTGGCGGAGGCGCGGCTGCCTGCTCCAGGAACGACAAGCTTGAGTGTAGTGCGGAGTTTGTATCCGGAGGGTCCCTATCATGGGCTTTTCAGCGAATTGAGCGTCGACGATGCGGGCAACCTCTGGGCGGCAGGCGAACCCTACACAGGCGGCACCGGATTTTACCGCAAAGATCCGGAGGGCCGATGGACCAATTATCTGCCAGGCTCCACAGCGGCTCTGCAAGGGCGGTCGTCCTACACCAGCATCTATACCGGGCCTGATGGTACGGCGTGGGCAGGTTCTGAAGGCAACGCGCTTGCTGAAGTGGCCTCTGATGGCACGGTTAGTGTTTTTGACCGGAGCAATTCGACCTTGCGGAATCCGGATAACATTACCGATGTCAACTACATCATTGTTGGCGGCATCGCTACGGACAAGGAAGGGTATTTGTGGGTGACGACGCGCGGCGCAGCCCGCGCGCTGCACGTTCGCAGTCCCGCCGGTGACTGGAAATCGTTTCCTGTATTAGGTTGCAACGGTCTTACCCCATTCAACGCAACATACAACGAAATATACCTTGATTCTTTCGGCCAGAAGTGGATTGTAGTACTGGACAAGAACAACTTGAGGCGCAGGACGGGCGTGGCGGTGCTGGATACAGGCGGTACGCCGCTTGACGAAAGCGACGATGCGTGCCGGTATTTTGGCGTACAGGGAGGAAATGGAAGAGGGCTGCCTGATGTGCAGGTCAACGATGTGGTAGAGGACAGGGAGGGACTGATCTGGGTGGGAACAGAGAATGGCCTTGCATACATAGAAAATAGTGGGATTGTGGCAAAAGACCCGCAGGCAACCTGGCTGTGGCCGCAGTATGCAGATCGGTCTGATGGGACCTATTTGTTCCAGGGGTTGCGTATCAACGCGCTGGCGGTGGATCCGGCCAACAGGCTGTGGGTGGCTACGAGCGAAGGAGCCTGGCTCGTTGAGCAGACGGGGGGAGGATACAAAGAAGCAGCGCGTTTTACTGAAAGTAATTCGCCTCTTCTTTCTGATGAGGTAGTAGATGTGGCGGTAGATGATCGCACAGGAACAGTATACTTCTCGACGGATAGGGGGCTGGTAGGATACAAAGGGG
>CBDUBU010000057.1:0-16740 GCA_965365465.1 uncultured Rhodothermaceae bacterium | reverse complement strand
GCTTCCCTACGTTCAGCATGACACAGAGGTAAAAGGGCTGCCGCCTCCTTTCCCCGAAGTGTCATCAGGAGCAAAGCGAAGCGTCTATGCAACCCGCAGGGCAGGCGCTTGCAAAGGGTGCTCCCAGCCTTCCGTGGCCCCGGACACGAGGCGCAGCCAACTAACGCTAGTAAACGGGCGCAGCGACTAACGACAGTACATACCTCCCCCGGCGAAATGACAGTTGCGAGGAAACGTACTCATATCTGCGTTCAAGCAAGGCTCTCCCTCACGACACGGCATTTCCGGAACGCGCACCCTCACGTGGTCTCCAGAGAATGGCATAGATAACTTCCAGATACCCGCCTAGAATCATGAGCGGCGATATGTAGAGCGAGATAAAACCGTTTACCTCATTCTCCAGCCGCATTCCGACGTATCCGGCAACGACCAGCGCAACTCCGGCAAGGAGAAGCAGGTAGTTGGTCCGGGTAAACACCATGATTCCGGTTCCTGCGCCCTGCCTCGCACGGCGCGATCTTTGACGTGAAGATGTTTTAGCCATTCTTGCGTGTCTTTTAATGCGTACAGAACCTGCGGAAAGACAGTTCCGTCAAGCCTCTTGCAGGATAGATGAATTACCCGTTAGAAGCCAGCCAGATGCAAATACGCAGAAACTTCTGATGTATGCAGACCATAATGAATTATTATCCGTTAGCATAAATACGCCTTCTGCTAAAGGGTTCCTTCTCTCTCTAACCGGCAAAAGTTAAATGCCTGTCTCCCTGCAATCCGTCCGTTTCAAGCATGGCGCGCTGCGGCCTTGGGGCGGCTATGCGATCACTGTTCTTGCTCTTCTGCTCTTGATCCCGGCGTTCAGCACGCCTGTCCCTGTCGTCTCCAGAATAGACGAGATCATCGACTCAGGCGATGCCCGTTCCGCCTTCTGGGGCATCTTCATACAGGACCTGAATACGGGGCGGGTGCTTTACAGCCGCAACGCTGAGAAAGCCATGTTGCCGGCCTCTAACCAGAAGATCATCACCACAGCGATAGCGCTCGACGCATTGGGCAAAGACTTTCGGTACCAGACAAAGCTTTATTTTGCTGGTTCGGTAGAGGGGTCCGTTATGAAAGGCGACCTCATTATCGAGGGATCAGGCGATCCGACGTTCGGCAGCACGGAACTTGGCCGCGAGGATCCGTTGCGGTCCTGGGCCAGATCCCTGGCCGGTATGGGTGTGAAGCGCATCGAAGGCCGCATCATCGGAGACGACGATACGTTCGACGACCGGCCTTATGCCGAAGGCTGGGACATTGATTATGTGGTCTCTCAGGCAAGCCGCAAACTCGGCGTCAGCGCATCAGGTCTTTCCTATCGTGATAATGTGATCGAGTTGAATATCCAGTCGTCCGGAGTGGGAGCGCGGCCATCGATCACAATGATCCCGGACGATTACCTGGAGGTGCGGAACCTGGCTGCCACAAGCTCTCGCCGCCGGGGCTGGTCGCTGGATGTCAATCGCACACTCGGAACTGAAAGCGTGACGATAGACGGCTCTGTGCCGCGCTCGTATCGCAGCACGATCAACCTGCCGGTCACTAACCCGACCGCCTTTACGCTTCACAGTTTCATACAGCATCTCCGGCAGGCCGGCATCGAGGTGGAAGCAAGGCTGGCAGACATCGATGACATCCGGAATCTTGAGAGGATTCCGGACTACGATAAGGCCAAAGTGCTTTTTGTGTATGCTTCTCCTCCGCTGTCCGAGATTATCACGGTGCTCAACAAGGAAAGCAACAACTTCTATGCGGAACAGATCTTCCGTACGGTTAGCTGGGGAGGTTCCGCATCAGGCGGCGAGCGGCGCATCAAGGAGTTTTTCAACCGCGCCGGCATCGATGCCGAAAACCTTTCGGTGCGAGACGGCTCCGGGCTTTCCCGCAAGGATATGATTACGCCGGAAGCCCTGGGGAAATTGCTGTCCTATATGTACCGACACCCTGAACGCGAGGCATTCGTCCAGTCCCTGGCGCGTGGAGGCGAAGCCCGCACAACGCTTTCGCATCGCTTGCAGGACCTGCCGGTGTCTGCCAAAACCGGATCTCTGGAATTTGTGAGAACCTTGAGCGGCTACGCTACGACAACGGATGGCGACCGCGTGGCCTTTGTCATTTTTGCAAATAATTACAGCATTCCCTCCTACCGCATCACGCAGACCATAGACCTTATCATAGCCAACATTACCTCATCCAAACCCGGCTAAGCGCCTTTCCGGTATCCCGACATAGCTGTAACGACACAATTCCGGCTTTCCGAATCAAGGGGAGATTTGTACATTGCGTCGCACTATAGCTTTCCGTCCCTCCTCACCCGTTTTCCATGCCATTTCTCGTCCGCCATGCGCTTATCGGGCTACTCATCGTAGCCCTGCAATGGTTAGTATTAGGCCGTCTGCAAATCTGGGGAGCCTATCCGGATGCCGTGCTTCTGTATGTGGCATGGCTCGGTCTGAGGCATGGCAGACGCGCCGGCTCCCTGGCCGGGTTCTCGCTCGGGCTGCTGATGGATGCCATCTACGGAACGTGGGGCCTTAATATGTTCATCAAGACCTTGGTAGGCTTTCTCGTGGGCCTGTTTCCTGCAAATGAACGCGAAACCCTGCTTATCCTCCCGCAGCAGGCATTCCTGGGAGGATTGGTGATTGCCCTCCTTCACAATGGACTGCTGGTCACGTTTCTGGCGCTACAGGCGGAAACGCGTAATATGTACATGGTTACCTCCCTCTGGATCGGCGCTTCGCTGTACACGGCCTTTGTAGGAACCGTGGCCGCGATGTTTGGAACACGTTAACGGCGGTCGCAGCCGGGCGGCGTGCAAACCGCACCGGCTACGCTGTGATCGCGCATCCTTGCCAGCCCTGTTTTACGGTCAGACGTTTACGTCCACGAACGCCCCGAACGCCTCGAGCGCCCTCTTCCGGTTTTCGTCCGTCACAGCGACGAGCGGGAGACGCAGATGTGGCTCGATCATTCCCATAGCGCCAAGCACTGTCTTTACGGGAATAGGGTTGGTTTCATAGAAACAGGCCCGCATCGCCGAAAGCAACTTGAAGTGCAGGCGGCGCGCCTTCCCGAATTCCCCATTCAGTCCCGCGCCAATCATCTCGCAGAACAGTTCCGGAATCACATTGCTCACAACCGAAATAACGCCGTTGCCGCCCAGCATGAGCACAGGAAGAGCCATTTCATCGTCGCCTGCATAAACGGCAAGATGCTCGGGCCGATGCCCCAGAATATCTGAAATCTGAGCCAGATCGCCGGACGCCTCCTTGACGCCCACGACAGAAGGTATCTCCTCGGCGATTTGCAGCATCGTTTCAGCCTTGATGTTGAAGCTTGTCCGGCCGGGAACGTTGTATACGATGATCGGGCAATCCGTAGCGTCGGCAATGGCCGCCACATGTGCACGGAAGCCTGCCTGGGTGGGCTTGTTGTAATACGGCCCGACAACCAGCAATCCGTCGGCGCCGGACGCCGCTGCCTCCTTTGAGAAGACGATGCTCTCGCTGGTCGAGTTGTTGCCCGACCCGATGATAACTGGCACGCGCCCTGCTACGTAGTCGATGGCGGACTGCACGATACGCCTGCGCTCATCGGGCCAGACCGTAGCATTCTCACCTGTGGTGCCGAGGATAACAACTGCTCCGACGCCGCCGTCGATTTGCATATCGATCAGGCGTTGAAACGCCGGCTCATCAAAAGCATCATCACTCGTAAAAGGGGTGACCATGGCGGGAGCAACGCCAGTAAAAAGTCGGTCTGTTGCCATAGGAAAAAATTTGATTTACAGGATTGAACAAAAGTCAGGTATGGAAGGTCGGCGGCCAAGCCTCCGCTGGTCAAATATCCGGTTTTGCGTCAGGCCAGCCAGTCAGCCAGCACATCATCCAGCGTGAACAGCCCGGACTTCCCGGAGAGCCATTCGGCGGCTCGGACTGCGCCGAAAGCGAATCCTTGCCGTCCTTTCGCCACATGAACAAACTCCAGTTCATCGAACGGGCTGTCCAGCCCGACCGTATGCTTGCCAAACACGCTGCCGGCCCGCGTCGAAGAAACATGCAGGGCATCCTGAGCAATGCGCCCGTGCTGCGTCTCTGGCTCGACACGCGCCTTCCGGGAAAGTCCCTCCACCAGCACGTTGGCAAGCATCATGGCCGTACCGCTGGGACTATCGACCTTACGCAGATGATGCACTTCATGAATGAAGGGGTCATACTCCGGCAGCTTTTCGAGCAACGGAGTGATGCTCTGCAAGGCGCGCACCAGCAGCGCTACACCCAGCGAAAAGTTAGGCGCGTACAGCACGGCGGCGTTGCTGTCGCCCACCCACCGGCGCACCTGATCCAGTTCGCCGTACCAACCGGTCGTACCGATTACCGCAGCCTGATTCCACCGGCAGTAGCGCTCGATGTGAGCCAGTTCTACCTCCGGCAAAGAAAAGTCGATAGCCACATCGGCGCCTTTTAAAGCCGATACATCCGATGAGTCGACAAGCGGTTTATTCACATCAAAACGGGCAACGATCTCATGCCCGCGTTCGATTGCGAGTCTCTCGACAGCCTGGCCCATCTGCCCTGTACCCACGAGCGCCAGTTTCATGTATGCTTGTTCCTTTCAGATTTTAGTGTTGTAACCGGCAGAAATTCCCTGTCGGCAGCGCATTCAGGAGACGAGTTCTGCCGCCTTAATCAAGTCGGCGAGAATGCCGGCCGCCGTGACGATCGGACCTGCGCCGGGCCCCTGAATCACCAGCGGATGCGCCTGATACCGATCTGTGGTGAAAACGACCATGTTGTTGCTTCCCTGAAGATGCACAAAGGGAGAGTCCGGAGGCATTGTTCGCACGCGCACACTCAGACGGCCTTCCTCGATCAGACTGATGTACTGCAACCTGCCATTCTCCCGATCGGCTTGCCTGATCCGTGATTCCCACGCTTCATCCACCTCCTCAAGGCGATCCATGAACTCCTCTACAGAGACTTCCAGAAGATGAATAGGAACGAGCGACTCCACAACGACATCTGCCCGCTCCACAGAAAGCCCTGTTTCACGAGCCAGGATGAGCAGCTTGCGGGCCACATCCTCCCCTTTCAGGTCATCCCTCGGATCAGGTTCGGTGTAGCCCTTCTCTCTCGCCAGACGGACAGAATCCGAAAATTTATTTCCTTCCGAAAGGCAATTGAGAATAAAAGCCAGTGTGCCGGAAAGGACCCCTTCAATCTTATGTATCCGATCTCCCGAACGAAGCAGATCCCGAAGCGTCGAGATGATGGGAAGTCCGGCTCCTACC
This sequence comes from uncultured Rhodothermaceae bacterium, assembly GCA_965365465.1. GTDB lineage: Bacteria > Bacteroidota > Rhodothermia > Rhodothermales > DASSAV01 > CBDUBU01. Next base: position 11,408 of record CBDUBU010000057.1, on the reverse strand, counting down.
GTCGTCTCGTACAGATACGGCACCTGTCTTCTCCTTGCCATCCGGTGCAGGCGGTCATAAAAAGCTTGATCTTTCGTATTCGCCCGCTTGTTAGGCGTGATGACCCCGATGCTATGATCGAGCAATTCCGGATAACGATGCGCAACATCATCCGAAGCCGTGGCATCAATGACGATGAGGCGCTCGAGGCGGCTCGAAACCAGATGCTCTATAATGGTGTCCAGGTTCTGCGGGCCAGACGACGTTTCCAGGCGCTCCAGAGCGTGCGAAAACGGAATGCCCTCTACATCCCAGACCATCTGGCGCGTGTTTGCAATGCCAACGAGTTGCAGGTTCAGGCTCATCTGCTTCATCAAAACAGGCGCCTGCTCCGTTAGCATCTCCAGGATCTTCATTCCAATAATGCCGGTCCCCATCAGGAACAGATGCACCCGGTTACGCTCCAGGGCGAAGGCTTCATGGAGGGCGCGCACGGCCTGTCGCACGTCGGCATCCAGCACGACGGCGGAGATATTGGCCTCCGAGGCGCCTTGCGCAATCGCCATCACGTTGACCCCATTACGCCCCAACGTAGCGAACATCCGCCCGGCCACGCCGGGACGCCTGAAGATATGATCTCCCACCGCCGAGAGAACAGCGCATTCCGGCTGAAAGGAAATACTGCTTACGTCGCCGCGCGCCAATTCCAATCGGAACTCTTCGCGCAAGGCGGCCTCTGCCGGTTCTGCCTCCACCTCCCGGACGACGATACAGATGCTCTGCTCGCTGGATGCCTGCGAGATCATGAGCACATTGATCTGCCGGGCGGCCAGAGCGCTGAAGGCGCGTGCGGAGATGCCGGGAATCCCGATCATTCCCTTTCCTTCCAACATCACGACGGCCACACCACGCACGCTGGTGACTGCCTTGACGCGCCCGTCATCATGCCCCGACTCAATCGAAATCAGGGTGCCCGGAGCTTTGGGATTGAGCGTGTTTTTTATGTAGAGCGGGATGTTCCGGTCCTGAAGCGGCCGCATGGTTCTTGGATGAAGCACCTTTGCGCCAAAATAGGCCAGTTCGGCGGCTTCCCGGTAGCTCAGGCGTGGAAGCGAGAAAGCCTCCGGCACCAGCCGTGGATCTGCCGACAATACGCCATCCACGTCCGTCCAGATGATGACGCGCTCGGCATGGAGAGCGCCGGCAAGGATGGTCGCGGTGTAGTCGCTGCCTGACCTTCCGAGGGTAATCGTTACGCCTTTGTCCGTTGAGGCAATGAATCCGGTAACAACCAGAATCTGATCTTCGGCATATCGGGCGAAAAACTGCTGCACCAGCGCATTCGTCTCCTCAAAGTTCACGTTGCCTTCCCCGAAGGAAGTGTCCGTGCGAATGAACTGCGTGGCATCCAGCGCGACGGCATCGCATCCTGCTGCCCGGAATGCCGATGCGGCCAGCGGCGCGGAAACGCGCTCTCCCATGCCGATGATGGCATCACGGGTCCGGCGCGTGCATTCCCGCAGCAGATATACGCCGTCCAGCAGTTCGGCCAGTTCCCGCCACCGCTCCTCAATGATTGTCCGCAGCGCCTCCCGTTCGTCTTTCAGGGCGAGTTCTTCGATAGCTGCGTCGTGCCTGGATTTTATTTGCTCCAGCAGAGACTTGTGCTTGCCTGTACGATTGAGCGCTTCCTCTATGGTTTGCAGTAACTGGTCGGTCACGCCTCCAAGCGCCGATACCACGACCACACGACGAACGGTGTCAGGTTCGGCCTTTACGAGTTGAACAACCTGGCGAATCCGTTCCGGCGAGGCCACCGACGTGCCGCCGAACTTGAATACATGAAAGGGTTGATGGGATAAAACGGGCATTCGGGAAAACGTATGGTTTCAAAAGGACATGCCGAATGGCAGAGCGCCCTAATTTCTTAAACCCTCCGGACAAATGCATCATCCGCCAGGCCGCAAAACGATATTTGTGAATACAGTGTGGAAGGAAACCCTGCGTTGCCCATCTGGTTGACAGGAACGGCGCACCGTTTGTATACTGTGATTTCACATAAAAAAGGGGCCATAGCTCAGTTGGTAGAGCGCTACAATGGCATTGTAGAGGTCATGGGTTCGAATCCCATTGGCTCCACAGGGAAAGGCCGCAAGTCTAACATAAAACGGACTTGCGGCTTTTGCTTTTGGAACGCGGTCACTTGCCGCTCAAGTCTTCCCCGGCTCCGGAAGGCCGGAATTCCAGCCCCTGAACGACAATCTCCTTGCCTGCCAGCTTTAGTTCCGCACCCTTTTCATTGACGGATTGGAGATAGCCGAAGAGTTCACGGCCTTTGCCCTCATTCGGGTCATAGAGCCTTACAAAATTGTCGTCTTCGCGCCAGGTAGGAATCAGCGAGACCGTCTGGATCTGCTTATCCCTGACGGCAAGGCGCACCAGCAGCCCTTCCCGGAAACGCCGGTAGCGCTCGCTGCGCTGGTCATCGAATGCGAACTGCGCCAGGCTGTGAAAGATCGGCTTGCCTTTGTAGACTTCTATCTTCTGGTACCGGTGCGGCCCGTGCCCGAATACCACATCGGCGCCGGCGTCAATCACGGCTTTGCCGATATCGCTTTGATAGGAAACCGGTTCGCTGGTGTCGGAAACGCCCCAGTGAAAAGAGACGATCACGATGTCAGCCTGCGTCTTCAGGTTCCGGATGTCTTCCACCATCCTTGCTTCTGAAGCTTCATCCAGCCATGTAATCACGACAGGCGGCTGACCGGGCTTATCGAGGTTGGGCGGCGGCTGATAGGCAGTATAGACCTTGATTTCTGCGATGCCGGGCTGCGTCTCTGTAGCTGCATGGTTGTATGGAAAGACCGTGGCTGCGTACTGCATGAAACCTACTCGTAGGCCATTCTTCTGCAGAATGACGGGGCGGTGAGCGGCCTCCAGATCTTCTCCGCCTCCGGCATAAGGTACACCTACCCTGTCCAGAACCTCCAGGCTGCGCATCAAAGCCTGCCAGGGATAGGTGACATTGTTGGCTACGCCTACTGCGTCGATGCCCGCTGCCGTCAGGGCTGCAACCTGATCCGGCTCGGAATGCTGCCAGTCCTTATGCGGGATGTCAGGCATACGCGGATCAGTAGAGGCCCCTGCAAAGGGTCCTTCGAGATTGAGGATGCGCAGATCGGCCGCGTTCAGGGTAGGCATAACCTGACTGAATGCTGCTTCCGGACTGTCCCGCAACTGGATGTTTGTATCTCCCATCAGCAGAATGGAGGTCACTTGCGGCCCGTCTTCCACCCAGGGCCAGGGTTCCGGCTGCGCATACAGCGGCGCAGCCAGCATGAAACCGAGAAGGAGAAAAGACAGGTTTTTCATAGTGACACCTCAAATGTTGGCATTGCCGGAACAGACCGGGCATAGAGCAGAAACCACTCGATGCGACCCGGCAATGGTTCGCAGCACTCCCCATGCGGGGATGCGCTGCCATGCCCATCGCACTTCCATGCTCAAGATCGGCACAGCGAGCAACAACCTGCAAGAATTTCCGAATGCCGTGTTCGCCGGATTCCCTATCCATCAAGGATGCAATGCGTGCAGGAATGATCCAGGGTCAATTTTTACCGGTTCTGAGCCTGCCGTTGTCATGACCGCCTTCCCAGCATTTTTCGGGATCATGGCTCGTATGTACTTTGGGGATGCACAGGGACGGAATGCGCCGTACATTCATGCGCTATCACTTCCGCAGGGTACGGTTGCCTTCGGATCTCTTTCATGGCCCCACGAACACGATCTTTACCGGGGCGCTATCCTATGATAAAGGCGAACCTCTGCCGCCCGTCGATGATGCCGGGCAAGTCAAGCGGCCTCAGGTCGATTGACCGCATAGCAAGTTTCTCCTACAGCCGGTATCCTCTTTCATGTCAGGACGATTCCCTGCGGGCCTGCGTTACATGGTGCTTGCTGCCTTTCAGTTCAGCATCATGACCCTGTTCGTCAAGCTGGTCGGTCAGCGCCTTCCGAGTCAGGAGATCGTGTTGGCTCGCAGCATCGTCACCCTCGGCTATAGCTACGTCCTCGTTCGATGGGCCAGAGAAGCGCTCTGGGGCTATAACAAGTGGCTTCTGATAACAAGAGGCGCTGCAGGGTTTGCTGCCCTGAGTTGCATTTACTATGCCGTTACCGTCTTGCCGCTGGCCGATGCAACGGTGATCCAGTACACGAACCCCGTATTCACGGCCTTGCTGGCTGCCTTTTTTCTGAAAGAGACGATGACGGGAAGAGAAGTGTTCGCCCTGGCTTTGAGCCTCGCGGGGGTGGTCCTGATTGCGCGTCCTTCGTTCCTGGTTGGCGCAAGCGGGGCGTCGCTGGATCTTTTTGCGGTGGGCATCGCCTTGCTCGGAGCCCTGTTCAGCGCTGCCGCCTATGTGAGCGTGCGGAAACTCAGAGAAACAGAGCATCCGATGGTGATCGTGTTCTATTTTCCTCTCGTTTCTACGATTGGCTCGGCCCCCTTCGCCCTTCCCCAATGGGTGTGGCCGACTCCGCTCGAATGGCTGATGCTCATCATCGGGGTCAGCGTGACAGCACAACTCGGCCAGATCTGGCTCACGAAAGGCTTGTACCTGGAACGGGCAGGGCGCGCCATGACGATGAGCTACCTGCAAATCGTTTTTGCCGCTGTCTGGGGAATGCTTTTCTTCAGCGAATACCCTGACGCTTTCAGCTTCACCGGGGCCGCCCTCGTGCTGGGCGGAACAGTCCTGGCGTCAGGTAAATAGCGCGTCAACCCCGCAGCAGCGGCGCGTCAAACATCCAGCTCTGCCACCTCCGCCGCGTGGTTGATGATGAAGGAAAATCGCGCCGTCACATCCTTCCCCATCAAGTCCGTAATCGTCTGCTCGGTAAGGAGTCGCTCGGCATCCGGGATGGCGACTTGCAACAACCGCCTGCGCTCCGGGTCCAGCGTCGTCTCCCTGAGCGTTGCCGGCATCATCTCGCCCAGGCCCTTGAACCGCTGAATCTCGATGCTGGCGTTTTTCCGCCCCTTCTGAATCCGCTTGATGATGCGATCCTTGTCGGCTTCATCGAGCGCCCACCAGGTTTCTTTTGCGGCATCGAGCCTGTACAGAGGCGGCTGCGCCACATAGACGTATCCTTCTTCGATGAGCGGGCGCAGGTATCTGTAGAAGAACGTCAGCAGCAGCGTAGCAATGTGATGGCCGTCCGAGTCAGCGTCCATCAGAAGAATGATCTTATGGTAGCGCAGGCGCGTGAGATCTATGGAATCACCTACGCCGCAGCCCAGCGCCTGCACCACATTGGAAAGCTCCTTGTTCTCCTGGACTTTCTTCAGGTTTGCCTGCTCCGCGTTCAGCACCTTGCCCCTCAGCGGCAGGATGGCCTGAAAGGTTCGATCACGCCCCTGTTTGGCCGACCCACCGGCGGAGTCGCCTTCCACGATGAACAACTCACATTCCGAGGGATCTGTCGAAGAGCAGTCAGCCAGCTTGCCGGGCAGATTCAGGCGGTGGCTGATGCTCGTCTTGCGACGAACCGACTGCGCGGCGGCCCGGCTGGCGTGGCGCGCTCTGGCAGACTGGATGACGCGGGTGGCGATGGCCTCTCCGGTCGTAGGATGCGCATTCAGGAACTGCTCAAGCTCCAGACGGATAGCAGAGACGATAAGCCCGCGCGCTTCGGGATTGTTCAGCTTTTCCTTCGTCTGGCCCTGAAACTGCGGATCGACCATGAACAAGTTGATGATCCCGACTACGCCCTCCCGGATGTCATCCGCCGCTATTTCGAGGTTGCGCGGCAGCAGATCGTGCGTCTCCATGTAGGCGCGTACGGCGCTGCGGATTGCATCCTTCAAGCCCTGCTCGTGCGTGCCTCCATCGCGGGTGGGAATGCCGTTCACGAACGAACGCAGTTGCTCCTTCGGAGCCTCTGTCCACTGGAGAGCCACCTCAACCCGGCTGCCATTCTGCAAGGCCGCCTGCTGTACGAGAAACAGGTCTTCATGCACCACCCTGGCTTTGAGATCCCCGACGAGATGGGTGAGGTACTCTGCGATGCCGCCCTCGTGGTGAAATTCGTCGCGCCTTCCCGTCGTTTCATCCCTGAAAAGAATCTTGAGATTGCGGTTCAGGTACGTCTTGATCTCCAGGTTCTCGCGGACCCATTCCGAATCGAACAGGACAGATTCAAAGATGGTCGGGTCCGGCCTGAAAAATATGGAGGTTCCGGAGCCTCGCGAGTTCTCGCTGATCACCTTCAGTTTGCCGGCCGGCTTCCCACGCTGGAAACGCTGCTGCCAGGTTTTCCCATCCCGTTTGACGGTCGCAATCAGTTCTTCCGAAAGCGCATTGACAACCGAAGAACCCACCCCATGCAGTCCGCCGGAGGTTATGTAGTTTGAATTGTCGAACTTGCCGCCTGAATGAAGCGTCGTGAAGATGAGTTCGAGGGTAGGTATTTTTTTAACGGGATGTATGTCAACGGGAATGCCACGCCCGTTATCCGACACGCTGATGCTCTTGCCGTCCGCGTAAAGCGTTACCTCGATGGTGGAAGCAAACCCATTGGTCGCCTCATCCACCGCGTTGTCTACGACTTCCCAGAGCAGGTGATGCAGCCCGGGCTTACCGACGCCCCCGATGTACATACCGGGCCGTTTACGGACAGGCTCCAGCCCTTCGAGAACCTGGATGTCCTTGCCGGTATATGTTGAAGAGATGACTTCTGCCATAATATCAAATCCTTTTCCGTCATTGTGGATCATGTACGCAGCGCATATCGCTACGCATGACCGTTGAGCCTTACTTCCACGGCTTCTGCGATAACCCGGGACAGGCTGCCTCGCTTGATGATCTGCCGGCCCTTGTTGCCCCGGTTAGATACTTCAAATTTCGTGGTTCTGACCACCTCACGGCGGCCCCGGCTCGTTTCGACCTCCAGACCCTCACGCGCTGCCGAGGATATGGTGAATCCGAGCACACGGTCGCCTTTGCTGAGGCGCATGGCGATTACCCCTTTTGCCGCTCCCTTGAAAATGCTTATCTGATGCACCGGGAAGATCAGCACGTGCCCGTTGCGGGAAGCAAGACATACGTTTTCGTCCCCGGAAGCTATTCCTACCCCTACCACGAAATCTCCTTTGTCCGGACGAATGAACATTCTGCCGTTTTTGGTGGAGGGTTCCACGAAGCTTTCCGTGGTGAGCCGAACCGACTGACCGGCTGCGGTCACGGCCACCAGGTAAGGACCTGCCGCGCCTTGCTCACCATCCTCCCCAAAAAGGCCGGGTTCATCTTCAGGCTCGGCAACAGGAGGCGGCAGCACGCGGGGATCGAATGACACAACCCCCACGATGCGCTCCTTGTCTGAGAAATCGAACAGCTTCTGGATAGGGTCACCGTAGCCGCTGGTGCTCGGAAGCTCGTCGATGCGGAGCGTGTAGGCTTTCCCGAAATTGGAGAAAAAGCATACGGAAGCCCGCGTCGATCCCGGCAATACCCAACCGATCTCATCGCCCTCCCGAACACGGATATTCTGGATTTCAGTATAGGAGCGCTGCCGCTTGACCCATCCGTCGCGCGTCACCATCACGTAGACATCTTCGTCCACGATATAGGCTTCCTGCGTGTACTCCAGTCTTGCGTCCGGACCCGAAATCGTTGTGCGCCTGCTCTCGCCAAAACGTTTTTTCAGATCCTTCAGTTCATTCCGGATAATCTTCCACCGCGCCGCCTCATCCGCCAGAAGCAGCCTGATTTCCGCAGCCCTGCGCTCTTTGTCTTCCAGTTCCTTGCGAATGGCTTCGATTTCGAGTTTGGCGAGCTTGTAAAGCTTCGTTTCCAGGACGGCTTCGGTCTGGTCATCATCCAGCCGGAAACGATGCATCAGCCGCTGCGCTGCGTCTTTCTTGTCAGCGGCGGAGCGGATGATGCGGATGGCTTCGTCGAGCGCATCGAAAATCTTCTCGAACCCCTTCAGAATGTGAATGCGCTTTTCGAGCTGCTCCAGTTCGTACCGGAGCCGTCGCACTACCACCTCCATGCGGAAGCTGAGGAAGTGCCGGAGCATCGCAACCAGATCAACCTTTTGCGGAGATGGTATTTCCGGATTCTCAGCCGGAACCAGACACGTAAGGTTCACATGGAAGCGTGTCTGCAAGGGGGTGTGTTTGAACAGATAGGCCATCGCCGCCTCCGGGTCCGCGCCCCGCCGCAGTTCCAGCACGACCCGAACCTCCTCCGTGGATTCGTCCCGTACATCCACGATCTGTGGCACCTTATCTCCAGCTACATGCTCGGCTATTTTCTCGATAAGGTCCCCTTTCGTCAACCCATAAGGGATGGAACGCAGAATGATGCGGCTCTTGCCTTCCACTTCATACTCGCCCCTGAGATCGATAGCGCCCTCACCCTTTGCATAGATGGCTACGAGTTCTTCCTCGGTATTGAGGATGCGCCCGCCGGTAGGGAAATCGGGACCTTTGATGAAGGCAGGCACGAGCGCCTGGACCTGTGTACCGGGAGCGCTGATCATATGGACGAGCGCATCGATGATTTCGCTCAGGTTATGCGGAGGAATGTTGGTAGCCATTCCAACCGCGATTCCGCTCGATCCATTGACGAGCAAGTTGGGCAGACGGGTTGGAAGGACGACTGGCTCAAAAAGAGATCCATCGAAATTCGGGCGGAAATCAACGGTTTGCTTCCGGATTTCCTCCAGCATTTCAATGGCAAGAGGGCGCAGCCTGGCTTCTGTGTAGCGCATGGCCGCCGGGTTGTCTCCGTCCAGCGAGCCAAAATTGCCCTGCCCGTCTACCAGCGGGGCGCGCAGTGAAAAAGACTGCGCCATCCGCACCATGGCGTCGTAGATGGCTGTATCTCCATGAGGATGATATTTACCCATCACCTCTCCCACAACCGTAGCGCTCTTGCGATAGCGCGCATCCGGGTAGAGATGGAGGTTGGTGTACATGGCGTACAAGATCCGCCGCTGCACCGGCTTCAGGCCGTCGCGGATGTCCGGCAAAGCGCGGCTGGTAATAACGGATAACGCATAATTGAGGTACCGCTCACGCGCTGTCTCATGCAAAGGAATGACATCTACTACCGGCATCTTTCTATTTCAATAACGGGTATAAATGAGTTTTCATTAGGTAAAGGTACGGATTTCAGGTGACATCTGTTCGTCACACGTTCCTGCCGGGGAAACACTTGCACGGCGCGACTGCCTGGCGCTCAGGGAGCGCCTCAGACAGGAAGCATGGGGGGAAATCCGGGAGCGTTTGCGGCTCTGACAGACCGTTTCTCAGGCGGGAGCGCTATAGGCCAGCGTGAAGAAATCATGCTTTACATCTGTGTGCAGACGTAAAACGTTCGCGCGTGTGAGAAGAACCAGCGTCTGTGAAGCGCGGCTGCGGGAGATGTTAGCCAGCCGCGCAAACTGATTTACCGTTATCCGTCCGTACCGTTCAAGGTACCGCATCAGCATCTGCTCTTTTTCCCCAAACTCGAACAATACATCGCCGGGCTTTTTTTCCACGCGCATGAGCCTGACTGCTTCCCGGCTGGCCTCCACGCTCATGTCCTCTACCCTCACGTAAACGGTTTTCTGAGCCGCACCGTCCGTCTCTCCGTTTACCAGATAATGCGGCTTGAACGTACTCTCCGGAACGCTGACTACAATCACGTCACGCCGTCCGGTGACCGGGACGCGCTCCGAATGATACTCTACGGGCGGATCACAATGATCGCGGAGCGCTTCCCGGAGCGCAAATTCTTCTTCTTCGGCATCCCTTACGCCAACGACCGAACCATCATCTGCAATGCCCAGCAGAAGACGCCCGCCCCGCGTGTTAGCGAAAGCCATGACCTCTTTTGCAATCCGTTCTGGTCTTGGGACTTTGTGCTTGAATTCGACAAAGGGTCCTTCACCAAGCGAAACAAGTTGTGCCAGTTCCTGAAGATTCATAACAATAAAGCTGGAACAGGCTGCGTCGTACGGAACAGAAAGGGAGCGCCCGATCATCCAAAAGTTTCAGAATGGTCTTGCCTCGTCCTTATCCCAGTCCAGCAATACGTCGGGAAGCCAGTCCTCGTGTTTGGGAGAGCGCCCCATCAGTTCACCAACAGCATCCTGCGGTTTCTTGCCCTCGAAAAGAATGGCATGGACTGCCTGCGAGATGGGCATTTCGATTCCATACCGCTTCGCCAGCGCTACCACAGATACGGTGCTGGTCACCCCCTCGGCAACCATAGACATTTCACTGAGCACCGCGTTCAGGTCCCTACCTTTGCCAATCTGTTCTCCGACATACCGGTTCCGACTATGTCGGCTCATACATGTGACCACTAGATCGCCAATGCCAGTCAGTCCGGCAAAGGTAGAGGCTTGAGCGCCCATCGCCAGCCCCAGACGCTGCATCTCTGCCATACCTCGTGTAATCAGGGCAGCTTTGGCGTTGTCTCCGTACCCAACGCCATCACTCATTCCGGCTGCGATGGCGAGCACATTCTTCACAGACCCTCCTATTTCAACACCAATCACGTCGCAGCTGTGGTAAACACGCAGACGCGGAGACATAAAGGTGTTCTGGATCTCGCCTGCCACAGGCGGTGAAGGCGCTGCAGCAACCAGCGCTGTCGGTTTGCCTTCTGCCACTTCTTCGGCATGGCTTGGACCATACAGTACTCCGATGCGCTTCGGGGAAACCGGCGCAAGCACTTCCGAGAGCACCTGCGTGCTGGTTAGCAGCGTTTCATTTTCTATCCCCTTAGCCACCGAAACAATGACGAGGCCAGGATGTGCAAAGCCGGCTACCTGCCGCGCCAGACTACGCACCGACTGCGAAGGTGTCGCGAAAACCCACATTTCCTGCCCAGAGACAGCCTCCTCCAGGTCAGACGTTACGTAAACTGAGTCTGGAAGCACCGCTTCGGGAAGATAGGTAGGGTTGTGGCGCAGGACGTTCATCTGCTTGGCGGCCTCCTGCCGCCTCGCCCAGAGGACCACTTTACGTCCGGCTTCCGCAAGGCTGATAGCCAGCGCGGTTCCCCAACTGCCTGCACCCAATAACACAATTTTGTTCGCCACAATGAACCTCTCAGGCGTTCTCTATGCCGGCGCCAGAGCCGATACGCCCTGTCAGAGTTCTCCTTTGCCTATCAGACCCCTAGCCGGGCGAAAGTTTCCTACGCGGTTCTCTGTCCCATTCAGGAGGCGCCGGATGTTAGCGCGGTGCGCATAGATGATCCCGGCGGCCATAATGATGCTGAAAATCAGCAGGCTCGGGTCAAGTGACTCGATTCCGAACAAGTAGCGCCTGATGGCAACCGGCGAAGGAAAGGCAATTACCGCCATGATGGATGCCAGGGAAACGTACCGGGAGGATAACAATACTAGAAAAAATACACCCAGAG
>CBDUBU010000056.1:0-16839 GCA_965365465.1 uncultured Rhodothermaceae bacterium | reverse complement strand
AAGGCGGCCTGGGGTGCTGAGGGCGTCTGATTTTTGCTTCATCTGAATTTTCGCCGGTATGCAGGAGCGAAACCGGGAACTGCAGGCCAGCCTGCTCCCACACTCCTGAAATCGCCTCTTTCTCAGACTCGAGTCGTCCGCGATATCGTCCACCTACTGCTCGCACTTCAAAGAATACACTGTCCTGCCGTATCGTCGCCGAACTGACAGGGATTCCCGTAGCTCCCTGATCCGGGCTATCCATTGAAGCCTCCAACTTCCCACCCTCGACCTGACGAACATGAAAAACGAGTCGCAATTCGGTTGCGCCGGCGGCCAGGGTTCCCATCCACGTTCCGACGATCCGCTGATTCATGCTGTCCGCGTCTTTCACCTGCGCTCTTGCTTCGTGAGAAAGGCCCAATAAAGTCATCAGGATAAGCACTCCGGCTAGCGTTTTTATAAAATAACTACTGCCGCATCTCTCCAACATGACGCTGTCGTTCATAATTACACCCCTGTTCTGTTTCAATATTCAGGTCTTCCTGCAAAACCAGCAGCACCTGCAACTCTCCAACCTTTCCGCCTCTCATACGAGAGACCGTTTTCAAGGATTCGCACTTCGTCTGCTTCTCTCATAGGCATCAGGAAACGCGCAATTTCGCTGTTAAATCTACGGGGAACGCTTTATAAGGGAACCCGGTCTCTGTTCAGGCGCGTAAGCGTGCCATGACTCAATTATCCTTTGCCTCTCACATTGATGGTATTCGGGAACGCCTTCGCGGAAACCTGCCGGGGATGGCAGTCCAGTTGACAATGGCCCCTGAAATACGGGAGAACATTTCGATGGACCAGGCCCGTAAGAGGCCGTGCAGAGATGCAAGCGTGATGCTGCTGTTGTTTCCATCGCAGGAGCAGCCAGCGCTCGTGTTGACGGTGCGCCCTCCACACATGAAACAGCATCCCGGCCAGATTTCCTTTCCCGGCGGTCGTCGTGAACCCGGCGAAGATCTCTTGACAACGGCCCTTCGTGAAACGCAGGAAGAAATCGGACTCGAACAGGATCAGATTGAGGTGCTGGGCCGGCTCACGCCGCTTTATATCCCTCCTTCCAACTTTTGCGTCTACCCTTTTGTCGGCGCCCTCACGCACGATCCTCCCCTGACGCCTCACAGCAGCGAGGTTGAAGAAATCTTGCGTATTCCTTTGTGGCGTCTGCTGCAACCCGATGCCAGAGTTCACGAAGCCTGGATGCTACGCGGGAAACCGGTGCAGATCCCACATTTCAGAATAGATCGTTATCAGATCTGGGGGGCGACCGCAATGATCCTTGCCGAGCTACTGGCCCTTTTTGACGATGTAGAGGCGCTTCTGCCGGCAGCAGCGCCTCTACCCTGACCGCAAGTTGTGAAACAGTCAGAAATTCCGGGGAAGACGCTCGCTTTACAAATCAGGGTGCTAAATTGGAGTCGGAGTAGCGGGCGGCGCGTCTCCCTCGAAAAAGGAACAGCGTGGGCGGCGGCAGCCTGAAGGAACATGCCGCTATACGACAGGTGCGATGTCAGACTGAAAGCAGCCATTCATTGTCGAACTTAATGGATAATATACTTATTACCGGGTCTCGTGGGCAGATTGGCACGGACCTCGCAATTGCGTTGCGGAACCGCTTCGGAGAAGATCGCATCCTTGAAACCGATATTCTGCCGCTGCCCGATTCCGGTCGCAATGGGAGCCATGCGTTGTACGAGGTGCTGGATGTCCGTGAAAAGGCGCGACTGGAAGATCTCGTTGCGCGTTATAACATAGACACCGTGTATCACCTGGCAAGCATCCTCTCCGCTACGGGAGAACGCGCACCAGACCTCGCCTGGGATGTTAACCTGAATGGGCTGAAGCAGGTACTCGATGTCGCCAGGGATCGGGGAATCAGGGTTTTCTGGCCGAGTTCCATAGCGGTATTCGGCCCGGCTACACCGAAGCACAACACGCCTCAGTCAACGGCGCTCGATCCAAGCACGATGTACGGCATTACCAAAGTAGCCGGCGAACTGCTTTGCCAGTACTATGCAACGCGGTTTGGCGTGGATGTCAGGAGCATCCGTTTTCCCGGACTCATCAGTTACAGCGCCCCACCCGGCGGAGGCACTACTGATTATGCCGTAGAGATTTTTTATGCAGCGCTGCAACAGGGACGCTACACCTGTTTCGTGGGTCCGGAAACACGCCTCCCGATGATGTACATGCCCGATGCCGTGCGCGCGTGTATGGATGTCATGGAAGCAGAGCCGCAAGCAATCGGCGTCCGAACGAGTTACAACGTCTCCGGGGCTTCGTTTTCTGCCGGGGAACTGGTTGCAGAGATCCGGAAGCACCTCCCAGATTTTACCTGCCGCTTCGAGCCGGATTTCCGGCAGGCTATTGCTGACTCCTGGCCGGAGGAGGTCGACGACATGGAAGCAAAGACGGACTGGGGGTGGGCGCCGTCCTATGATCTGGCTGCGTTGACCTCTGATATGCTTGAGAAACTCTCAGAAAAGCTCGTTTCTACCACATAACGTATTCACGGTGTTCAAACCGGATGGCGAGTCAATAAAAATAAGGAAGAAAAAATGGCTGAAACCTCCTTTTTCCGGGACACCCTCGCTGAAATTCGGGAAGCCGGGCTTTACAAGGAAGAACGGATCATTACGTCGCAGCAAAGCGCAGAAATCACAGTAAAACCTGAGCAGCAAGTCATCAATTTCTGCGCCAACAACTACCTCGGCCTTGCAAACCATCCTGACCTCATTGCAGCGGCACAGGAAGGGATTGCACGGTACGGATTCGGCCTTTCCTCCGTGCGTTTCATATGCGGCACGCAGGATATTCATAAGCAGCTCGAAGGAAAAATTGCCACTTTTCTGGGTAAGGAAGACGCTATACTCTATTCTTCGTGCTTTGATGCAAACGGGGGTCTCTTCGAGACGTTGCTTGACGCCGATTGCGCCGTCATCAGTGACGCACTCAACCATGCCAGTATTATTGACGGCATCCGGCTCTGCAAGGCCGCACGATACCGCTACACCCATAGCGATATGGTGGAATTGGAGCAGGCGCTTAAGGAAACACAGGGCGCAAAAATACGCATGATCGCCACGGATGGTGTTTTCAGCATGGACGGAGAGATCGCAAGGCTGGAAGAAATATGCGATCTTGCGGATCGATATGATGCGATCGTCATGGTGGATGACAGCCACGCTACTGGTTTCTTTGGAGAAACAGGCCGCGGCTCGATAGAGCACTGCGGCGTTCTGGACCGCGTAGACATTGTTACGAGCACCCTCGGAAAAGCGCTTGGCGGTGCTACCGGAGGCTTCACGACCGGCCGCAAGGAGATAATCGACTTGCTCCGGCAGCGCTCACGGCCCTATCTGTTCTCAAACTCGGTAGCTCCGGTGGTAGTCTACACCTCGATCATGGTACTCGACCTGTTGAGCAAGACAACAGATCTCCGGGATCAGGTTATGGAAAACACAGCCTATTTCCGCAAACAGATGGCCCTGCGAGGCTTCAACATCAAGCCCGGTATTCATCCGATCGTGCCAATCATGCTCTATGACGCTCGCCTCGCGCAAGACATAGCCCGTGATCTGCTCGAACTGGGCATCTATGTGATTGGATTCAGCTATCCGGTCGTCCCGAAAGGCGAAGCACGCATCCGCGTGCAGATATCCGCCGCCCATACCCGTGCGCATCTGGACCAGTGTCTCGATGCCTTTGCCGAAGTCGGAAGCAGGTACAAGGTTGTCTGATTTTTCCATTCTTCCGCCCGCTTTGTACGGTCTAACCAATCCCAAGAGGACCCTATGAAACTCTGCAATGGAGACGCTCCTGAAACAGGACAGACCAGGCGCACTTTTCTGCAAAATGTATCATTCGGCCTCGGCGCTGCCGCCTTTACTCGCCTGACGCCAGGAACGACAGCGAATGTGCA
The DNA here is from genome assembly GCA_965365465.1 of uncultured Rhodothermaceae bacterium. Classification (GTDB taxonomy): domain Bacteria; phylum Bacteroidota; class Rhodothermia; order Rhodothermales; family DASSAV01; genus CBDUBU01. The sequence goes on along the minus strand of CBDUBU010000056.1, from coordinate 12,887 downwards.
GGGAAAGCGTTCACGCAAGCAAGACAGTTTAGGAATAGCCCTTGTGGGTCTGGGCAGTTATGCGACCAACCAGCTTGCTCCGGCGCTTCAAAAGACAGAGCGCTGTCATCTGGCGGGGATCGTTACGGGCACGCCGTCAAAGGCCGAAGCCTGGGCCGCCAAGTATAACATCCCCTCCCGGAACGTCTACAACTACGACAGCTTCGACCAGATGGCCGACAACCCGGAGATCGACATCGTCTACGTGGTGCTGCCCAATTCGATGCACGCCGCCTACAGCATTCGCGCGGCCAGGGCCGGCAAGCATGTGATCTGTGAGAAGCCGATGGCCGTGACGGTGGCCGAGTGTGAGGCGATGATCGCGGCGTGTCGGCAGGCGGATCGCAGGCTTTCGATCGGTTATCGCCTTCACTTCGAGCCGCACAACCGCGAAGCAATGCGGCTGGGTCAGGAACAGGTGTTCGGCCCTGTCAAGCTTGTGGAGACCAGCTTCGGGTTTCGCATAGGAGACCCTACTCAGTGGCGTCTGAAAAAGGAACTTGCAGGCGGCGGCGCCTTGATGGACGTAGGCATCTATGCCATTCAGGCGGCCCGGTACGTCACCGGGGAAGAGCCGGTTTCCGTAGTAGCACGCGAGTTCAAAACAGACCCTCAGAAGTTCTCAGAAGTCGACGAAACCATCCTCTGGCAACTGACTTTCCCAAGCGGCGCTGCAGCTAATTCAAGCACTACCTATGCCGCTTATGTGGAACGGCTCTACGCTACCGCCCCCGACGGGTGGTTCGAACTTGGCCCTGCCTATAGTTATAGCGGCATTCGCGGGCAAACGGTGAATGGCCCTATGGAGATCGAACCGATCAATCAGCAGTCTGCACACATGGATGCTTTTGCCGACGCCATTATGAACAAAAAGCCGATCAGCGCATCAGGAGAGGAAGGGTTACGTGACATGAAAATCATAGAAGCGATTTACAAGTCTATCGATACCGGAGCAATCGTTGATCTGACCTGACAAGGCTTGCACGGAGCGCCTCGCGCGCTCTTTTTTATCCCGGCCCAACGCTCTCAAGGCGGGCAGCCTCGTTTCTTATGCGCCGGTAGATCGCATTCAGGCCGAACGTCCGTTGCATCCCGATTAATCCAGACAGTCCGAGGAAGCGTAAGATATCAGCAGGAGCGTCAAGGATAGCCTTCGGCTCCATTCCATTAAAGGCGTGCGTCATAATGGAAACAAAACCTCGCGCTGTGGGAGCGGTTTCGGGTACGTCTGCGCGAATCAGCACCTTGCCGCCCTGGTTCTCTATCATCAAGAAAACGGGCGACTGACATTCATGCACCCTGTTTAGCCCGGCATCACGGAGCGGCCAGTATGCTTCCGGCAAAGGGGGCAATTTCTGCGCATATTCAAGCAGCAGTTCAAGTCTGAGCGGCGGGTCAGCCGTCTCAAACTGTTCCGCGATCTCTTCCAGCCTGTTCATCAACAAAACCCCTCGATCGGGCGGACTTGCATATACCGCACAAAACACAACAAACCACCCTTTATTCCTTCAGAAACCCGCGCCCGCTATCTTCAGCGGTTTCTTATTCCTGCTTATTGCGGCAGCCCCTTTTCGATAGGCGCTCCCACCAGATTGCCCCATTCGGTCCAGGAGCCGTCATAATTCTTGACCTGGTCAAAACCGAGCAAGTATTTCAATACAAACCAGGTGTGGCTCGATCGCTCCCCGATGCGGCAGTAGGTAATGACCTCATCCTCCGGACTGAGGCCGTTCTCGACCTCGTAGATGCGTTCCAGTTCTTCACGATCCTTGAAGGTTCCGTCATCCGCTACTGCGCGGCTCCAGGGCACATTTCGCGCTCCCGGAATGTGTCCTCCTCGGAGCGCACCCTCCTGTGGATAATCAGGCATATGGGTCATCTCGCCGGTATACTCGGCCGAAGACCTGACATCCACCAGCGCCTCTTTAGCCCGCATATGTTCCAGCACTTCATCGCGGAATGCCCTGATAGTGGGGTCCGGATCGTGGGGGATATAATTTGTCCTCGGGAAAGTGTATTTCTCCCTTGTCAAGGCGCGGCCTTCATCAACCCATTTCTTGCGTCCGCCATTCATAATGAGGCACTTTTCGTGGCCGAAAAGCTTGAACACCCAGAAGGCATAGCAGGCCCACCAGTTGTTCTTGTCGCCATAAAACACAACGGTTGTATCGTTAGAAATGCCACGCGCCGAACACAATTCTGCAAAAACCTGTTTTCCTACATAATCTCGCACCACCTGATCCTGAAGATCGGTTACCCAATCAATCTTTACGGCATTCGTGATGTGCCCCATCTCATACAAGAGAATATCCTCATCCGATTCGATGATCCGGATATTCTCAATGTTTTCAAGACGATCTGCCACCCAATCAGTAGATACCAGAACTTCGGGATGTGCATAGGCCGTCATAAGCGCTGCCTCTAGTCAAGAGTGAAGAATGATATACTCGCCGACCTTTCGTAATGTATGAGATGACGCTTGCGTTCCCTGATTGAGAACTTTTATCTACCTCCCGGCATCTGTCAAAAAGACTTTCACTGTGTCGTTTGACTATCGTTAGTCGCTGCGCTCGTTTACTGTTCAGTTTTTTTCTTGCGACCGCGTCTTTTTACAGGTTTCTCCACGCTCTCATCGTCAGGCGCTGCTTTTCCTCCGGACATAAGACTCTGATATGTTTCCCAATCGATCAAGACGGCGTATGCTTCATTGTTCTTCTGAATCATTACGCTTTTTTTCGTTTCTCGAACATGGTCCAGAAGTTCCGACGTTTTTGATCGAAGCTCCGTGATAGTAGCAATGGCATCAATACCCGTTGTTGAATACATATCGATTCTCTTCATTTATTGTACGTTCAAAATGCGTCCCATATGTGGTATCTGGAACAGGCAGGTTCTACCTTTAACGCATGATCTGCCGGATGATTCCGCCCTGGCCTGGCTATTACCAAGTCATCTAAAATCCTTAATAAATATTCTTTTTCTGTTGCCAATACATGGCTTTTCTTTTTACAGGCCGTTGCGACATACCACACCGGAAATGACATGATAAATAACCGTTCCTTCTATATTGTGCTGTTTATTACGCTGAATATGTTGCCTGTCAGCGTGCTCGGCCAGACGTTTACCACAAGACCGGACGATCATCTACTGTCTCGTCCGGATCTGCAATATCTTGTGGAACTGCAAACGCAAAGAAATGGAAAGGAACTTATTCGTTCGCTTTCCAGCCACGACCCGTCCATCAGAGGACGCGCCGCGTTTGCGCTTGCATCCGTTCAGGACTCTCTGGCCATACCTTTTCTGGTGCAGTTATTACAGGATTCCGAAGATGATGTCCGGGCAGATGCTGCTTTTGCACTCGGCCAGAGCTACGGCAGCGTTTCTTCGGACAGCCTTTTTTCAGCCTTGATGCGCGAAGCCGCTTATGATGTACAGCTGCAACTGCTTGACGCGCTCGGAAAGAAGGGAGACCTGCAAACCCTTCAAAAGCTGGCAACATGGAATGCTCACCGTTCCCTCGAAGAGGGTGTGGGCAGGGCAATTTCACGGTTTTCGCTTCGCGGCCTGCATCATCCGGAGGCAGTGAAGCGCCTCGTTACGTTTCTGCAAAGCCAGGATCCTGCTGTCCGCAGGCAGGCTGCCTACTACTTCGGGCGCACTCCGACGACAGAACCCTGGAGCTTTGTTTCAGACACGCTCTACGCTATTCTTCGCAGCGCCGGTCCTGTTGATCCTGCGGCAGGGTATCTTTTGCAAGCGGTTGCCCGGCTTGGCAGGCCGGAAGATACGTCTCTGCTCATCAAATGGGCGCACGAGTCTGATGACTGGCGCATAAGGACTGTGGCAGCCCGTGCTATGGCCTCCCGGCTCCCAGAACCCAACGCAAGACGCACCCTCCTGGAAATGCTCTCAGATTCGAGTGAGCACGTAAGGGTGACCGCCGCTGAAACGATTGCAGGTTTCGAGGGATGGGAGGACGCCGGTGTGGAAACAATCATCCAATGGATTCGGGACCACCCCGAAGCATGGCGTGTGAGTGCCCTGCTTTTGCTGGTTCCGGCCAAAAAAGGACACTGGCTGTTTATCTCTGAAGAGATCGAACGCAGAAAAGGCAGCCCTCTAGCGTACGCTCATGCGCTTCGTGCGCTGGCTTCAGCGCCTGCCTCCGATGCCCTAGCAGCGCTTACTGCGGCTGCTTCGAGCCAGGATCTTCACGTTGCCTACGCTGCTCTGAATACGCTTTACGAGAGATGGAAAGAGGACCGGTCAGATCCAACACTAATTCCAGTCTATTTTCAGGCTTTCGCAGATGCGCTTCAGCGACGGGACCTTGCTGCCTCCTACGTGGCCGCACAGGCGTTTGAGGATTCTTTGTTTCGGCCTCTTGGCGCTCCCGGTCTGCTGGCAACAACATATCGGCAAATGAAGGCTCCGGAAGACATCGAGCCTATGACAGCCATTCTGAATTCGCTTGGATCGGTAGGCGACTCCTCAATGGCAACCATGTTGCAAACTGAGCTTCAAAGCGCACATCCGATCCTTCGGGCCGCCGCTGCCGATGCGCTTCAAAAACTGACAGGGGTGCGCTACCCGGCGGCGCCTGTCCCTGCGCGATTCGATAAAACGTTGGACTGGAAGTTCCTGGCAACCCTGGGCAGACACCCCCACCTTATCTTACGCACAGACAAGGGATTGATCGACATCATGCTGGATGCGGAACAGGCTCCTTTCACTTCTCAAACTCTTCTCCAGCTTGCAGCAGCCGGGGCTTACGATGGCGTCCCGTTTCACCGTGTCGTGCCAAACTTCGTCGTTCAGGGAGGCGACATAGAACGCGGTGATGGATTTGGTGGACCCGGCTTCGTTATCCCGAGTGAATTTACTCGTATTCTGTTCCGGGAAGGGGCAACAGGAATAGCCAGCGCCGGGAAGGATACGGAAGGCTCCCAGTATTTCATCACCCACAGTATGCAGCCCCATCTGGACGGGCGGTATACGGCCTTCGGGTATGTCGCCGCTGGAATGCAGGTGGTGGACCGTATCTACGAAGGAGACCTTGTCCGTTCTACCGGCATTACCCCCGAACAACCCTGATCACTGCATCAGCTTGTTGTACTCGGTCATGTGAGCGGGGTCAACCTGACTCAGCACCTGAAATGCTTCGTTCCTCAGAGGCGACTCCGTAAAAATAGCAGTGAGTTCCTGGTACTTCGTTGAAAAGAAGAGATCCTGCACATAGGAGCGTGCTACTTCTTCACGAAGCTGCTCCAACGACTCCAATACACCGAGGACTATCTCCCGTGCGGTCTCTGTTTCAGTCACAAAGTGATCCAGGCCGCCGAAGTGATAGTCGAAGTACGCCTTGCGCAGCTTCTGATAGCGGGCATCAAGCAATTGTGTGACCAGATTCTGCCGTCCCTGCTCCGTACCGAGTTGCGACCATCCCGGAGCGTTCTGTGCTTGCGCACGTTCTGCAATACGCCGCGCTCGCTCGAAATAGGGCGTCCCTCCCATATCGCTGAACGTATCATAATCATACCCCAGCATGATATGGACATAGAAGTCGAGAACAGAGGTTAAAGGGTTATACCGTTCCAGATCGAAAATTAGTGGAGATCCCTGCGCGTAGTTGAACTGCCAGTCAGAATCGTTGAACTGAATGACCGTTGTATTTTGCACCGTGCCGTAGATGGGCCTTCTCATAGCCAGCACGAGACGGGCCTGAAAACTCGTAAGAGAAATTGCCTCCTCGACAGTAATCTGTATCTGGCACTCGATGCGTTCCTTTTCTTCAAACGTATCTTCCGTCCAGGCGCGATCATTGACGTACTCCTCGACCCGCTCTCCTAACTGATTAAGGAACGAATACTCATTGCCAGTGAGCAGGCTGAAATCAATCCCTGCCGTGCAATTAAACTCCTGGGCATAAGCCAACTGCTGCGGGGCAACAAAACCCGGAACAACGAGAGCAGCGAAAAAGACCACTCGGAGAGCCTTCGTCATAAGGATCCAATGATGCGTTCGAGAAAACTGTCTGGTCGAAACGGGATTGTAACCCGGAGGCACAGTTCCTGTTTCCGAAGCCGTTTGTGCAGACCGCGCATTCCATTCCAGGCTTGCGAAGAAACAGAGAAGCAGGAGGTATGGGCTGGTTTTCCGGTCAGATTGAAAATACTTTTCCCCGCCCTCTTTCCACTCTCTCCCGCGCCGTGTACAGACTTCCTCTCCTGTGTTTGGTGTGCGTGATGCTCTGCGCAGTTTCCAGTGCGCCGGCAGATTCTTTTGCACAATTTGCAGAAGGAGGTGCAAGAAGCGTGGCGCTCGGCAACGCCGCAACAGGTCTTCCCGGCGATCCGTGGGGACGATGCAACCCGGCATCCCGAGCCATACTGTCGCAGCGCACCTTCTCTACGTTTGCAAGTCAGGCTTTCGGTTTGCCGGAGCTTCGCCTTGCGGCGCTGGCGCTTGTCTTGCCTTCACGCCTGGGAAGCTTTTCCGGCTCGGCCCGCACATTCGGGTTTGAAGCTTATCGAGAGAGTGGCTTCAGCGCAGGGTACGCACGCGGTTTCCGCGTGGGCTCCACCCGTTCATTCTATGCAGGCATTGATGTTACGTATCATCGTTTGAGCATACCGGGTTACGGCAACGCCGGTGCGTTGGGTCTTTCGCTGGGCTGGCAGGTTCCTGTCTTTCCGGGGATCGTAGCGGGGGCTGCCGCCACAAATGTGAATGCGCCGGAATGGACGCGCGGAGAAGATCTGCCTCGTTCTTTCTCATTTGGCATCGGCTATCAACCCGTAGAAAAAGCGCTGGTGCTGCTGGATGCCTGCAAGGACACGCGGTTCCCTCTATCGGTGCGCGCCGGCCTGGAAGTGCTGCCTGTACCAGCGCTGGCGTTACGCACCGGGATTACCACAGAACCCACCCGGTATACGGCAGGCGTTGGAATCACAGCCAAACGGATTGCCGCCGATCTCGCTGCGGAGCATCACGAGGCGCTCGGATGGACGCCTGCCGTTTCCTTTAGCGCGTACTGGTAAAGAGCGGATGCCGCCTCACCGCTGGTTTTCACCTCGCAACGCACCAGTCGATTGCCATTCGCCCCGGCGCCGGACATTCCTCTCCTGCTTTTCCCGGCTGCTTGTTCTCATCATGCTTGTGGCGCCGGCTCTTTTCACGGTCCCGAACAATTCGCACGCCCAGACCTTTCCGGATTCTCTTCGGATCATGTACGACACAGACAACGGATTGGAGGGTCTTGAAGATGGAAACGGAGATCCACTGGAACTTGCCGAGATACTGGCCTCCATCGCAGACCACCCGCTCGACATCAACATGGCGTCTGCGGAGGAACTGGGGCAGATACCTGCAATCACGCCTTTAATAGCACACAACATTGTACGTTTTCGGGAGCAGGTCGGGGCATTTCGTGACGTTAATGAACTGGCCCAGGTTGAAGGCATCAGTGAACATACGCTGCGGGAAGCGGGACTCTACCTGACCGCCGGCGCCCGCAATAATCAGGTTGATCCTGTAGCCTCTCAGCCGCAACCATCTCGCCGCACCCTCCGACTCAATATGCTGCAACGAGTGGGCCAAAGAGTAGATCGCAGAGCAAGCCATTTATCCTCTGCGAAAGACTATCTGGGTTCTCCAGTAGCTATGTTGAGCCGGTTGCAAGCCCAGTGGGGGGAGCAGTTCAGTTTTAATCTGACGCTCGAAAAGGATGCCTACGAGCCTTTCCGGTGGAACCGGCCTACAAACACCTATGGCTACGACTACCTGAGCGGCCATGCTGCCATCAAGAATTGGGGTCGGGTGGAAACCCTTGTGCTTGGAGATTTCGCAGCGAATTTCGGGCAGGGTGTCATCCTGTCCCGGTCGGCTGCATTTGGAAAAGGCGCTGAAACGGTGCGTCCTGTTTCACGTTCCGGTGCAGGGATTTTGCCATACGGAGCTACGGAGGAAAACAGTTTCTTTCGCGGCATCGGTGCAACCGTACGTCTGCTGCCTTCCATCACCATCTCAACGCTGATCTCCCGGCGCAGTCTGGACGCTTCATTAACGCGCCCCGACAGCGCCTCATTGCCGCGCATATCCTCGTTGGGGCATGATGGGCTGCACCGTTCCTTGTCGGAAATCGACAGAAAAGACAGGCTGCAAGAAAACTTCCTGGGTGGAAATCTGGCATTCCGGCGCAGTCATTCCGAGTTCGGAGTTATAGCGTACCATTCCCGTTTCTCCATTCCTTTCGAGCGCTCTTCCCAACCCTACAAGCGGTACGCTTTTCAAGGCCGGCAAGCTTCCATGCTCGGCGCCTATGCAAGCATCGTGGCAGGAAGTCATATGCTGTTTGCCGAACTGGCGCGTTCACCGGGAAATATTTTCGGAGGCGTTGGAGGAGTGCAGTTCCAGATTGCAGATCGGATAGAAGCAGTCGTTATCGGACGCCGCTACCCGCCGAAGTTCGTAAGCCTGCATGGATGCCCTTTCGGCGAACAAACTTGCACGGCGCAGAATGAAACCGGGATTTATACAGGAATCCGGTTGGCCCCTCGGCGCCGATGGACCGTCTCGGCGTACTTCGACCAGTATTACTTTCCCTGGTTGCACTTCCAGACGCCAAGACCAGGAGCCGGTTCAGACGCCCTGATTAGCGTCTCCTACGAACCTCGCAAATGGCTCCTGCTCAAACTTCAGGCGCGTTCTGAAACACAGGAGCAGAGAGCAAGCATCCATGAAACTTCAGATCGGATTTTGGCGGGGGTCCGTCCGGTTTCCCGTCAATCAGTCCGCTTCCAGGGAGACTATCTCTTCAGCGAGCGCTTACGCCTTCGCTTTCGCATCGAAACCACACGTTACATGAAGCCGGAAACGCGCGTGCAACGGGGACTACTGCTATACCAGGATATCAAGTGGCTTGCCTTGCATCGCGTGAGGGTAGATTTTCGCTATGCTGTTTTCGATGCAGACGGCTATGATGCCCGCGTCTACGCCTATGAAAATGACGTGCGTTATGCCTTTTCTATGCCTTCTTTCGTCGGACGTGGACAGCGAACCTATGTCCTTCTTACCTTCTCTCCCTCCAACCGGCTTAGTATTCAAGGCAAGCTGGGGTGGACCCGATTTGACCGCAACGAGCTTCGCACGGATGAACCATGGGATGTATATACGCCGTCCGTCAGAGAGTACCGCCTGCAACTCCAGTGGAAACACTGACGTGCCTATGCCCGCCCCCTGTCCTGCAAACAAACAGAACATGAAACGCATTCTCATAGTCGAAGACAACCCTGACACCCAGACTCTGTTGAGCTATCTGCTACGATCCATATTCGAGATTGAGATCGTTTCCTGTGTTGCCAATGCGCTCACCTGCGCTTCCGAACAGCATTTCGATCTGTTCCTGCTCGACATTAACCTGGGCGAGCAGCAGACCGGTCTGGACTTGCTGCACCTTCTCCGGAAAATGCCTCATCATGCCGACACTCCCGCGCTCGCATTGACGGCATATGCGATGCCCGGTGATCGCGAACGTTTCACGGAATCGGGGTTCAATAACTATTTGAGCAAGCCCTTCACACGCAAGAATCTGATGAATGCTATTGAATTATGCCTTGCCTCTCTGGCGTGAAGACGCGCCCAGAGTGGCGTCGGCGACGTTTTGCATGAAATTGAGGTTAATCCAGCCCTCATCTGCTCTCCCGGCTGCATCCCCTTTGTCTTTCGATTCGTTGTTGCTTAGATGATTTTGCCCTGGAGAAAAGTAGCTGCAAAAATGGACAGAACGGATGTCAGAGAATCAGTTCCACCGGTAAGATCCGCCTTGCCCATCGTGTTTTTTCTAGCGACGGTGCTGGCTGGCTGCAACTACTCACGTACGTACGAGGTGCAGGGACGCATTGCAGGGTTCGGCGATGACCTTCGAACCCTCATCATCGAGCATGAAGATGTGCCCGGACTGATGCCTGCAATGGTTATGTCCTTCAAAGCGCGTTCTGCGAAGGAACTGGAGAATCTGGAAGAAGGCGACGCCATCTCATTCTCTCTTACCCTCAACCGTGACAGTTCCTGGATCTCTTCAATCACGAAACTGCCGGATGATGCCATAGCTGCACACCCGGCTTCCGCCAATATGCCTGACCTCGAAATACCTGCCGGAACTCCCGTCTTGCAGGAAGGCGACCCCGTGCCGCCTTTCGAGCTGATCGATCAGAAAGGCGACACCCTGCGTTCCACCGACTTTTCGGAAGGCGCTCTGCTGCTGACTTTTATATACACGCGCTGCCCACTGCCCGATTTCTGCCCGCTCATGTCGCAGAACTTTGCAAGACTCCAGCCCCCTATCCGGGAGCAATATGGAGATGCCGTTCAGATGCTTAGCATCAGCTTCGACCCCGGTTATGATACCCCCGAAGTTCTGGCGGAATATGCAAAACGATATACCAATGACACCCGCCAGTGGCGCTTTGCAACAGGAAGCCCTGAACAAATCGGAACTGTTGCAACGCTCTTCGGTGTCTTCTACGAACCAGAGGGCGACATCATCAATCACAGCTTATCGACAGTGCTGATAGGACCTGAAGGACGGGTGCGCAAAATATGGCGAGGCAACCGGTGGACTACCCAGGAAATCATGGCCGAAATCGCCAGAGCACTGGATGAGCGCTACGCGCCTGCTTCTTGATGTCAGTCAAGCTCTGAAAGGGGCATACCTGTAAAAAACAGGAGGAAACCCTGTTGCCGGCAGAGATCAGTTACAGCAAATCGACTTGAGGACGGTGCGGCGCGTCGTAAGCTTTTCGTGCCAGGTAGAAGCCTCGATCTCATCGTCGTCGATAAAGTATTCCCATCGTTCGACGGTGTTGTCGGCAACCACTATATGCGTCTGGAGGTGGGCTATTCTTTTCAGCACAGGCTCCATACCCATTTGATGGATAAATGTAAGCTGGCAGTCTCCTTTCCGCGAAGTTTCCTTGACCGAAAGCCAGTTATCCCCGCACACATGACACGTGTAGAAGCGTGACTCCTGCTCTCCCCCCAGAATCGTCTGCTCATCCCCTTCGACCGAAACCTCCATGGGAACCATGCTGTAGCATCCGCACGCTTTACATTGAAGCCTTTCCATGAGCAACGTTTTTTAGTTTTCGTTCAGGGTTCCGGGATGAAACCCTCTGGCTTTAACCCTGCAACGCTCTTGAGGTTCACCCGCAGCACAGGTCAACCCGAGATTGCAGAGGCCTTTTCCTGCTCACTCATTATCTTGGCGCTGGCCAGGACGTGGTAACTGAGCCAGCGTTCATAGTGCTCTCTCCAGAGGTGTGCATCCTCCATGCGCAGATGGATAACCTCGTCCGTATCCAGATAGATAGACAGGTTGTTGTCGTTGTCCAGCGGATGGTAATTCAGTTCGAGGATGCGCACCAGGGGAATTACGCATTTCCGACGACCGAGCAGACCCCAGACGATCAACTCTATTCGGTCCCCGAACAGCCGCGCCTGCCCCAACATCGTGCGACGATTAGCATACCGGAACCGCTTCGAAAGAAGTGCCACCTTGTGGTTGAACCTGCTCCGTTTGCGAGAAATTCCGGCTGCTTTAGATGCGTGAGCCTTTGCCATCTTTTTGATCCCCAGTTACAGGAAAGGTGCGTCTCGTCAGAACACATTCAACGTATTTAAGCGCCCAGGAATATATAGCTTGCATCTCCAGATAGGCTATGGAAGCTACGACATTTATCCATAATTTTCTTGCCAATCAGCAGTTGAATGGCATATTTATTTAGCGAAAGACGAACTTCCACTCGTTATCGTGAAGCTGGCGCGCCGCGCCGATTCTGATCTCCGCATCCAGTAAAAGGAAAAGTTTCAACTGTATTCCGACCCCGGCTCCTGCGCTTGCCAGTCTGGATGCTTGATGCCATTCACCAGCACGGTGCAGTGTCTCCGCAAATCCATAAGCATACAGCGCTTTCAGATACAGCGGCAGCAGCACCAGCCCATTGTCGATGTAGCAAAGGGGACGAAGGTATTCTATCCCATACCGGAAGTACGTTCCCTGGCCCAGCGCCATGTCTTCACGACCACGAGGCAGGAAGCGATCCGTATTGAAAACGGCGCCGTGATTCTGAATCAGGATTCCGCCGCTCACGTGCAACCCCTGGTTATAACGCTTGAGCCACGGCAGGAAATAACTCAGGTTACCTGTGAACGCCCGGCTTCGGGAAGCCTGTTCGGACCACACATCCACTTCCGTGGAAAATCGAACTATCCTCCCACTGTTTGGAATAAGATCCCGGTGGTTGGATTGCAGCCGGTGCGCAATGTACCCGGATGTGCTTAACGTGAGCCGATTAGAAAATGGGGTTTCCGGACTACTGCGCCTGTCTATCCTTCGCACCTGCCGGAACTTCCCTAACGCCGCCAAGGAAGAATAGGTCTGAAACACATTCGATTCCAGCACAACAGGAAGCCTTACTCCTACAGAAACCCCGCGTTCTTCGAATCTTTGCCGGTATGGTTGCTGCCGATTCCCAATCAGGAAGGCCGAAAAAGGCCGATCAAAGACCGAAATAGACGGACGCAGCGCATACCTCCCGGTCTCCAGTGATGCGGCTCCCCACAGGCGGGACGCCTGATAAAAGGCTTCTGTTCGGTAGGCCCACTGTTGCAGGGGGTCTGCTCCCTGAATACCAGCGCCAACCCCCCATCTTAGCGTCGAAACAAGGCTGTTTTCTCCTGAAGCGATGCCGAAAAAAAGGTGCGCCCGGGCTGGTCGGGTCCCGGTATTGGGGGCGCTTTTGCCTTCGGCGTAAGAGCTTGTCTAAACAATGAGTTTCGCTCTCTATAAA
>CBDUBU010000055.1:0-17465 GCA_965365465.1 uncultured Rhodothermaceae bacterium | reverse complement strand
GAAGAAGTCGTTCTGGACTTCCATGTAAAAGGCCGTCAGGTCGCGGACGCGGGCCTCGGAGGCGCCGCCGACCTCCGTGAAGTCCAGGCGGCGCACGGAGCCGTCATCGAGACGCTCGGACCCGGCCAGCCCCGCCGCGCCGGTCGTTCCGAAGTGTACGTCGTCAAACCAGTACACGCCGGTCTGCTGCCCGAGTTGAAAGGTGAGGCGGACGTTGTCCGTGGAGGTGAACGGCGCCCGGAAGGTGAAGCGGAACGTCTGCCAGTCCGGGGTAAGCGTGAACGCCTGCCAGGAAATGCCGGTCCAGGGGGCTGCGTCCATCATCACCGCGACGGAGATCGTGCGCTCGGCATTGGAACGAGCGGCAAAGGAGACGGCATAGACGGAGTCCTGCACGACGCTGAGCGCCGTGTGCTTCCACTGGAGATGCCAGTCGGTTCCGTCGCTGCCGGTGACGTTGACCCGTGCGGCAGCGGCGCCGGAGAAGGGGTTGGCGGTGTCGCGGGCTTGGGCGGCGCGGGCGGCGTCGTGCTGCTCCAGCGTCCAGCGGCTCGAAAGCCCGAACTCGAAGCCGGGTTCGCTGATCCGGTTTGGCCCATCCGGGGCAGGCCCGCCCCAGGCGGTGCGAAGGGCTTCCGTAGAGGGGTAGCGCTCCCGCAGGAAGTCATGCCAGCGGCTGTCGAGCATCCGGCTGTGGTGGGTGGTGAGTTGCCCGCCTTCGGACTGTGGCTTGAGGCCGTTGTTTCGCCAGATGAAGTACAGCGAGTTCTCGTTGACGACTTCGACCATTGCCAGCGCGGGGTCCTGCGCCAGCGGCAGGCCGGTGTAGGGGTTCGTATGGCCCAGCAGCTGGCGGGCGTACTCCTTTTGCAGTTCGATGAGCTGCGTGTCGAACAGCGTGACGCCTTTGGCAAGGTCCCGGATCGAGTCGGCGACCGCTACGCCGTCGCGCGTGCTGAACTGGCGGCTGACGTGCAGGTTCATGTTCACATAGACGCCGTTGCGCTTGAGGTGCGCGATCAGGTGGTCCAGCCGGTCCTGCATCTCCGGGCGCAGTGTACGGGTGCTGCCGCCTGCCGGGGGGAAGAGGCTGCGCCCACCCCAGGGGTTGTCGATGTGGTGGAAGCGGACGAGGTTGAACCCCAGGTTGCGGTAGCGCCCGGCAATGAAGGCAGCCTGGTTTTTCTCCGGAAAGGCGGCAGCGGCGGTGAGGTTGCCGCCGAAGAAGCGGAAGGGGGCGCCGCCGCGCCGGAAGGCATCCCCTTCGGCGGTGATACGGTCGGCCTCGGTGAGGGGCCGGGCCGGGAAGTCCGGCAGGAAGACGGAAGCCACCGTGTCGCGGGGGGGCATATAAAACGGAAAGCCGTTCCGGAAACTCTGGGCGCCTGCCGGCGCAGCAAGAAGCAGCAGGACGACAAGCAGGAAAGAGCGTCGAGGCATGGGTGCGAGGTTAAAGGACAGCATCGCGGTTCCGGGTAAGATACAGCCCACAACCCACGTTCGACCAATCACTTCAAAAACTCCTTACGCCAGTATGCCCGGATTGAAAGGAGTGAGGCAGAACGAAGATGATTCTGGTGTATCTTCAGGACAGTTGTGCGGTTTGCACTGCAACCTGCAAGGCGCCTCCGCGCAGCAACCGGCGACCCGTCGGTTCCTGAACAGCCTGATCCCTTTCACACGAAACGTCTGAGCCTGAATGTTTACCCGACGAGATTTCTTTCAGCACCTCGGCGCATCCGGCGCCCTGGCGGCAGCCGGGCCGGTTGCCGGACTTGCCGTCCCGCTTGCAGAAACTCCCCTTCCCCGACACACGATCATCGAACCCCTAAGCGGTGAATGGGAGTTCCGCATCGATGCCGGCGGCGTTGGGGAACGCGAAAACTGGCAGCGCCCCGGCGCCAGCGGCGACTGGCAGACGGTAACGGCGCCGCACACCTGGCAGGTCAACCCTGAAATGGTCGAGCACCGGGGACCCGGCTGGTACCGAAAAACCTTTACCGCTCCGGCTGCATGGGCCGATGCCTGGGTGCGCGCTGAGTTCGAGGCGGTCTATCACACCGCAAAGGTGTGGCTCAACGGCAAGCCGGTCGGCGAGCACCTCCGCAAAGGCTATACGGCCTTTACCCTCGACCTTTCGCCCGCGCTGCTGCCCGGACAGGAAAACGTGCTGGTGGTGCTGGCCGACAACACATTCCGCGACGACATGTTGCCGCGCGGACGCTCCTACGACTGGGCCGAGGATGGCGGCATCACACGCCCGGTGAGCCTGCTCATTGCCCCGCCGGTTTTTATCGAGCGGCTCGAAATCGATGCCGTACCCGACCTGGAAAGCGGCGCGGCGCGGTTGGAGGCCCGCTGCGTGGTGCGAAATATGCTGCCCCGACCAGCGCGCATCCGGGTGGGCATTCGGGTGCAGGAGGAAGCTACGGGCCGCGACGTGCTCGACGGCTTCCCCTCTGCCGAAGCTGCAATAGATCCAGGCGCCGCCCGAACCGTGACTATCGCCCGGCAGACGCTCGCATCGCCGCGCCTGTGGCACTTCGACCAACCAGACCTGTACCGGCTGACGGCCCTGCTGAAAGACGAAGAAAGTTCAGCCCACACCGCCGAGAGTGTGTTCGGCATCCGCTCCATCACTGTCCGTGACGGCGGCCTCTATGTCAATGGGGAACGGGTGCGGCTCATGGGCGTGGAGCGTATGGCCGGCAGCAACCCCCTCTATGGTATGGCCGAACCGGGCGCGTGGATCCGCCACGACCATGACGACCTGAAAGAACTGAACTGCTCGTTCACGCGCGTACACTGGGCGCAGGATCGCCGCGTGCTCGACTACTGCGACCGGCACGGCATCCTGATCCAACTCGAAGTGCCAACCTGGGGACCCGATACATTCAAGGACCAGACCGGACAGACCGACCCGGCGTTGCTCGAAAACGGACTCGAACAGCTCCGCGAGATGATCGCACGCGACCGCAACCACCCGAGCGTCTTCGCCTGGGGCGTCTGCAACGAGATCAACGGCGCGCACCCACCCGCCTATCAGTTCGCGCAGCGCCTCTACCGGGAGGCCAAACAACGCGACCCCAACAGGCTGGTCACCTATGCTTCGAACTCGCTCCAGGAGGACCCCGCCGCCGACCTCGCCGCCGCTGCGATGGATTTCATCTCATGGAACGAGTATTACGAGAGCTGGTACGGCGGCTCCGTGCCGGACATGGATGCCAACCTGAAACGCATCCACGAGGCATTCCCGGACAAGATGATCGTCGTCTCGGAATATGGCTACTGCGAGTGTACGGCGGATCGGCTCAGCGGCGACCCCGAACGCATCGACATCCTGCGTGAGCATACAGAGATCTACCGCAAACACCCATACGTGGGCGGCGTTATTTTCTTCTCCTACAACGATTACCGCACGCACCTCGGCGACAAGGGGCGGGGCGCGCTCAAGCAGCGCGTTCACGGCGTTGTGGACCTGCTTGGCGCCCGAAAACCGTCCTTCGAGGCGCTGCGCAATCAGAGCAGCCCGGTGGAGCGCCTGGAGGTTCGCCCTTCCGGCAAGAGCCTGGAGGCCGCCGTAACCGCACGCGACAGTGTGCCTGCCCATGCCATGCGCGGCTACACGCTGCGGTGGACGGTCTTCGGCTTCGGCGGGTTGCCGATGGAGCAGCATACGCAGGTTCTGCCCGACCTGAAACCAGGTGAAACCACCGCCATCCCCCTCCCTTTTGTCGAGCCGGATCCCGTCCGCATCCAGGTCGATGTCGTCCGCCCGACCGGCTTCACGACCCGTACGACCGAATGGGTTCTGGTGACGTGAGAAGCTGTCCGGCAGGCTGCAGGCAGGGAGGTAAACCTTCCGCCGTCTCACCCTCTAGCCTCGTGCTGAGGTTTGCAGGCGGCAGATGCCGTTTCCGAACCATAGCGGCTTCCGTGCGTTTAGCATGGCGCCGTAACCAGAGGCATACCTGCTCCTTCATAAGTTCACTGCTGAGCCTGTACCCGTCCGGAAATACCCGAAGTGTTCTGTCTCTTATGTTTGATCTGAAAGGAAAAGTCATTTTCATTACCGGCGCCTCGTCCGGCATTGGCGAAGCGTGCGCGGAAGCCTTTGCCCGGTGCGGGTCGCGCCTGCTCCTGTGCGCTCGCCGCGAGGGCCGCCTCGCATCCCTGGCCGAAAGGCTCCAGACGCAGCACGCAGCCGACGTGCATTATTTCCGGCTCGATATCGCCGACGCCGGCGCTGTAGCCCGCGCGGTGGCGGACCTTCCGGAAGCATGGCAACGCATTGACGTGCTGGTCAACAATGCGGGGCTTTCGCTGGCGCTCGACAAGGTCTACGAGAACAAAATCGAAGACATCGAGACAATGGTGGATACCAACGTCAAAGGTCTGCTTTACGTAACCCGTGCAGTCGCGCCGGGCATGGCGGCGCGAAACAGCGGGCACATCATCAACATCGGCTCGACGGCAGGACACGGCATCTATCCGGGTGGAACGGTCTACTGCGCCACCAAGCACGCCGTAAATGCGATCACGCAGGGCCTCAAGATGGACTTGCACGGCACAAACGTGCGTGTCACCTCGGTCGATCCGGGCCTGACGCATACCGAGTTTAGTCTGGTCCGGTTTTCAGGCGACCAAGAACGCGCCGGGGCTACGTATGAGGGCATGACGCCGCTCACCGGAGCGGATATAGCAGAAACTATAGTCTTTTGCGCCTCCCGGCCCACGCACGTCAACATCCTGGATGTTATCTTGACTCCCGTTGCGCAGTCCGGGACGATGATGGTGGCTAGAGAAAAACCCTGACCGAGCCGGTTTATTATGGCACGATCCTTCACGCTCCTTTTACCTGTTCTGCTCCTGCTTGCCGGGTGCGCCGGCAATCGCGCCGTGGTGGAGGAGGAAATCGATCCGTTCGAGGATCTCCACAACGAGATCACCGAACTGCAAACCACCAACATGAGCCTGCAAGCCGAGCACAAGCGCCTGCTTGCACGGATGGACGAGATGCAGCGCCAACTCGATACAACGGCTGCGGCGCTGGAGGCGTTTATCGAACAACAGCCGGTGGTGCTGTCCGAGCGACTGGCCCGCCAGTCCGACTCGCTGCGCAGGGCGCTCGTGGTGCAGTTTTACAAGGGCATGGAACTGGGCGGCATCGTCCGGGGACGCCCCCTGGAGGTCATCTATTTCGGCCCGAGCAGCAGCGACCTGACTCCGGCCGCCATGACCCAACTCGACAGTCTGGCAAAAGTCATCCGGCAGGCTCCTGCCGGCCAGCGTTTTCTCGTAGAAGGGCACGCCGACGACACTTCGTACAACAAGAACCTGCCCCAGCAGCAGAACAACCGCGTGCTCTCGGCGGAACGGGCTTCCAAAGTGGTGCAGTATCTGGTCGGGACGCACAAGCTGAACCCGGCCCGCTTCGAGACGGCAGGGTATGGAATCGATAAACCGCTGGTCTCCAACGAAACGGCGGAAGGAAGACAGATCAACCGCCGGGTCCGGATCGCAGCCATCGAGGTTTCCTGATCCGCCCCGGCCTTATTCTTCTCTCCATGCGCACGCTTGCCCTTTCTCTTTTTTCCTGCTGGACACTTTTCTCGCTTACCGGATGCCTGGCCCAGCAACAACTGGCGGACCAGCGAGGCATCATCGCCGATCAGATCCAGGAAACGAACAGACTCCGCGCCGAGAATGACGAACTCCGGGCTGAGATGGAGATTTTGCGGGACTCGCTCCAGTTCTTCGACGACATCGACTCCGGAAAGTATTACCGGGAACTGCGCTCCCTCCATGACCGGATCGAGCGCCTCGAATATGACCTGCTGGTAGCCCGCGACGGCGGAACCACGGCAGCCACGCTGCTCGTCGACGAACTGTTTGAGCCGGCCAGCGCCACACTGACCGCCGCAGGCATGGAAGCCCTCGCCGCGCTGTCTGCAAAGCTGAAAGAATCGTACACCGAGCACCGGTTCCGCATCGAGGCGCACTCGGACAGCGTTCCGGTAGGCGGAACCCTGAAAGAGAAATACCCGAGCAACTGGGAACTGTCGGCGGCCCGCAGCGCCGCCGTCGTGCGCTACCTGATCCAGGAGCAGGAAATGAAACCCGAACGCTTCGAGGTAGTCAGTTTCTCCGCCGCCCGCCCCGCCGCATCCAATGAAACCGCCAGCGGGCGGCGCCTGAACCGCCGCATCCGTATCGCCGCGCTGCCTGAGTAGAACCCGGCTGAAGATACAGCGTCTCTATCAGGGGCTTGAGATGCCTTCGCCACGCAGTCGTGCAAAGGGGTAAAAAGGACGTTTTGCCTGAACGGAAAGCCGCAAAATCTCCCCTGTTGCTCGCTGGCATCTGTAGAGGCGAAGCATCCGTCAGCCAAGCATGGCGCCTGATCGGAGCGGGGGCAACAGCGGCCGGCAAGGCGGTGTCCGGCGCCTGGAGGCTTTGCCCCGTTGCGTCCGGATGGGAACGGCGGCAGCGTTCGAGGCGTTGACCCGCAGACCCGGAGCGCGGACCTGAAAGGACATGGCCGACGTTGGGATTCCGGCCTGTCGTTCTTTCCCTTTGAAAAAGTATAGAGCATGAGCGAGGACAAAAAGAAAGTCCGTTTCTGGGATGTGCGCAAGGAAGCGTGGGCGCTGATCCTCTCGCAACGTGGGCCGCTCACCTTCGGCCTCGTGTTAATGGTCATTGGCCGCATTGCCGGGCTGGTTCTGCCTGCCAGTTCCAAGTTCCTGATCGACAACGTCCTCGGCCAGGGCCGCTCCGAACTGCTCGTACCGCTCGCGCTGGCGGCGGGCGCCGCTACGCTCATACAGGCAGCTACCTCCTTCGGCCTTTCTCAGATCGTGAGTGTCGCGGCGCAGCGGGCCATCCGTGACCTGCGCTCCGCCGTGCAGGCCCACATCATCCGCCTGCCCGTCGCCTTTTTCGATGCCACCAAAAGCGGCACACTCATCACCCGCATCATGAGTGACGCCGAAGGCATCCGCAACCTCGTCGGTACGGGCATCGTCCAGCTTGTCGGCGGCTTCACCACAGCTTTTCTGGCCCTGGGAATCCTGCTGTGGCTCAACTGGGCGCTGACCGTCGGCGCCATTGTGCTGCTGGCTGTCTTCGCCGTCGCCATCGGCTGGTCGATGAAAAAGCTGCGCCCGATCTTCCGGGAACGCTGGCAGATCGAGTCGGAGGTGAGCGGGCGGCTCGGCGAGGCGCTTGGCGGCGTGCGCCTGCTCAAAGTCTACGTGGCTGAGGACCGCGAAAAGGGCATCTTCCACGAAGGCGTTGACCGGCTGTTTCGTATGATCGCCCGGACCATCACCGGAACCTCCGGTGTGACGGCTTTCTCAACGGTCATCGTGGGCGCCATCAGCGTGCTCATCATGATCGTGGGCGGACGGGCCATCCTCTCAGGAGCCATGACGCTCGGCGATCTGGTCATGTACGTCTTTTTCGTCGGGCTTATGGTGGCGCCGCTGATCCAGATCGCCGCCATCGGAACCCAGCTCAGCGAAGCCTTTGCAGGACTGGAGCGGATCCGCGAAATCCGTTCCCTGCCTACGGAGGACCAGGAGGACGCGCAGCGCGCCCCGGTTGGCGAAATCAACGGCGACGTTGCTTTCGAGGAGGTTTCGTTCGCCTATGAACCGGGCGCCCCGGTCCTACGTGACATCTCGTTCTATGCCCCGGCCGGTACGACCACGGCGCTCGTCGGGCCGAGCGGCGCGGGCAAAAGCACCCTCATCAACCTGGTCCTGGCCTTTGCGCGACCCGACAAGGGCCGCATTCTGGTGGACGAGCGCGATCTGGCCGGTCTGCGCCTGCGCGACTACCGGCGGCAACTTGGCGTCGTCATGCAGGACAATATCCTGTTCGACGGCACGATCCGGGAGAACATCGCCTTTGCCAACCCGGAAGCCCCTGAGCATGAGATCCTCGCCGCCGCCCGCGTCGCCCATTGCGACGAGTTCATCGAGCGTTTCGAGAAAAAGTACGACACGGTGGTCGGCGAGCGCGGCGTCAAGCTCTCCGGCGGCCAGCGCCAGCGAATTGCCATTGCGCGGGCCATCCTCGCCGACCCGCGTCTGCTCATCCTCGACGAGGCCACCTCCAGCCTCGACAGCGAAAGCGAGGCGCTCATCCGCGACGCGCTGCGCACGCTGCGCCGGGGCCGCACTACCTTCGTCATCGCCCACCGCCTTTCGACCATCCAGAGCGCCGACCAGATCCTGGTGCTCGACGGAGGCCGTATCGTCGAGCGGGGCACGCACCACGAATTGCTGGCCCGGAAAGACGGCCTCTACCGCCGCCTCTACGAAAAGCAGCGCATGATGGCTGAGGACACCTTCGTCAACCCCGGCGAAGATCCGATCCCGGAATCCGACCGCCCCACCGCCGAACCCGACATAGAGCAAGCCATCTCCTCGATGTCCCGGCGCCTATAGCTTCACCGCTGTTACGTCGAACTCGAAAAGCTCCTTTTTGGAGTTGCGTTTTCTTATCCGCTCGACGCAGACACGCCCGAAACCGGCATCCCGCAGAATGCTCCCGTAGATCGCCTCGACCTGCACCATTGTGTCATAGAATTTCGAGTTGCCGACGATGTAATGCACGCGCCCGCCGGAATCCACTTGCGGATAGAGAGAGCGGATGTGCCCTGTAATGTCCGCGAAATACCTGTGGACGTAGTTGGCGAGGAGCCGGGCGTTCGCGACGCCGGGTGTGGCAGCGATCTCCTCAATGGTCTTCCCGAATCCATCGTGCGGCACAGTGATCCCGTTAGGTTCCCATTTTGCCACCCGGCTCGTAGCAATCCCCCACGTTCCTCCAATGGCCTTCCAGTCCATTTCCCCTGCTTCCCGCGCTTCGTTCAAATAGCCCAGCCAGTACATATAGGGGCGAAGCTCCCGGATGTAACTCATCCGGTTCGGGTAGGGCGGCGATGTGATGACGCACTCATACCGGGCTGTGGTGGGTTCAGGCACGGCGCGGGCGTCCGCTTGCCTCACCGTAACCGTTCCAGGCGGCGGCTCGGCTGCGGAATCAATGACCTCTCCCACCCACCTGCTGAATGCAGCGTAGCGTATGGCCTGTTCGTCGGCGTCGAACAACGAAGGCTGGGGAGAAGCCTTGAACGACATCGACTGATGGTTGAAAGCAGCGTTGGACCACGCGATCACGCAACGGCAAAACCCGACAAGAAGAAGATCCCTGACGCTGGAATCGAGTGGTTCCAGGGCGCCGATGGCGTGGCAAAGGCGAGCAAGGGTATCAAGGCTCGTTTCAGGCCACCAGCGCTCGATGTTTTTTATCGGAGGGCGCCATAGCCCGTTTCCGTCAAGCTGCTTTGCCCCGGCAAGTGCTGTGCGAGCTGCCTGCTTCGCCTCCGTGATCTGTTCAGGCGAATACTGCCTCGTCTTGGCTTCGGCAAGCCACACGAGGAAAGGATTGATGTCGAGCAGGTCGCAATGCAAGCCGCGCTCTGCCGCAACGAGGCCCGTCGTACCCGAACCGGAGAACGGGTCGAGCAAGCGACTAACCTCCGGCTCGCGTTCCAGAATCTCACGCACGATCTTGACGGAGTACGCCGGAGTCAACCGGAGCCAGCCGTGCCGACCCCTTCCGAGGTTGTGCTGAAAGGTGAGATCGGCTCTACGTTTCATCGTTTGGGGAGAGAAGGACGCGGATTACCGCATCTACGGTTTCTTTCATATAGCCCTTATTTCGCTCGAACAGGGCAGCGAGATCGTACCCTACCACCTCCGAGCAGAAAGCATAGGTCGAGCGCACAGATGACCCGGAAGGCAGGCCCCGAAGCAAGAGGCAGCCTGCGCCTTCGTATCGCATTGCTACGTCGGCGTCGATCTGGTTTGACAAGAGCAAGACGACCGGAAGATATCCCTTGATATACGCCTTGAGATAGTTCTCGATGTCTGCGTTCTGACGCTTTGAGTCCTTGCTCTTGTATGCCTGCCGCACTTCAAACACCGCGCCCTTCAAAACCGCTGCTATGTCGGGGTCCACGTTGAGGTGCGAAGTCGCCGAAGCTATCCAAGTCTGCACGCGGGCTTGTTTCTCTTTATCGGCAATGTGCTCTATCTCGATACGCGCGTCCAGTTCAAGTGTGGAAGAGCGCCCGCCTCCTGTTGTCACGGTGTACGACCACCGGACTTCTTTGTTGGAGAGTCCGATGTGATCCACGAGCAATCTTCGAAACAAACGCTCGCTGCCGATCCCGAGTTGCCGGTAAAACGACGTGATGCCACCGCCGGCCTTATGGGCAGCATACAGCAGAGGGTTGTCCAGGCCGAGCCACGAATAAAAAGGGTCCGCCCCGTAGAGCGCCTGAAACGATTCGAGAGAATTGGATTCGCCCCGTCCAAATTTTGGAGCGTATTTCCGGCACGTCTCAAGAGGACCCAGAAGAATGTCGAGATAAACCTTGTCCTCACCAATCACAGGCATGAGGCTGAGTTTTGTTTACCCTCACAATATACAGATTGCCTTCTGCCAGGCAACAAAAAACAGCGCCAGCCAATGCAAAAGATCCGGACGCTTCACCCGTCTTGACGGGCGACGATCCTACCGCTCCTTGCTGCGCCGGGACAAAACGTAAGCCCTCAGCACCGCGTTCATGCGAGCGGGATAATCTTCTCCCTGGCTGCGAAAATAGGCAAGCATATCCCGTCGTGCCGAAAACAGCGGAACTGCGCTCTGTCAGAGAACCGAAACCAAACCGATTCGTTGTAGCGCAATATGGCTTCTCTAAAACGTCAGATTGCGCTGCGCATTTATGAAAAGCAAAGAAGCATACAAGACTGTTCCTGAGATCCTCCCTCGCCGCACGAGGCTCGGAACATCGTTGAAGCCTAAAGCCCACCAAAAAAAGCTGTCAGGAGATGTCTATTCATCCTGGGATCTTTCCGTGGCAGCCAGCCGAATATCCAAAGGACTCCCTGTGTATGCGCTGAACGAGGTCCAGCGCCGACTGGACCTGAGCAACCGTGAACTGGCTGATCTGGTGCTGA
Source organism: uncultured Rhodothermaceae bacterium (assembly GCA_965365465.1). Taxonomy (GTDB): domain Bacteria; phylum Bacteroidota; class Rhodothermia; order Rhodothermales; family DASSAV01; genus CBDUBU01. Next base: position 6,426 of record CBDUBU010000055.1, on the reverse strand, counting down.
TTTCTCCTCGTACGCTGACACGGCGCAAGAAGGAGCAATGCTTACCGCCCGATGAATCGGAACGGGTTTACCGGATTGCGCGCCTGACTGAGATCGCAGCAGAGGTGCTTAAAGGAAGCGACGAAGCGATGGCGTGGATGAAGGAGCCAAACTACGCGCTGGGAGATCAAACCCCTCTGGAAATGGCAAGGACGGGTCCGGGATCTGCCCTCGTCGAGCGCGTCCTGAGACAGATCGAGCACGGAATCCCGGTCTGACCGGTTCAGGGAATGGGACAAATTACGGTCTGGCGCATCGTTGATCCCAGATACGCTGCCGACGCGTTTTCCGGCGCCGGGGCTGAACAGACAGGAGGGCGATTCAATAGTCCAGGTCGCCGTATCGTCTACGCGGCAGGCTCCATCTCCCTGGCGCTCCTCGAAATGTTGGTTCAGGCTAACAAGCGGAGCAGGCTGTCAGGGCATCTATGCATTCCGGCTGCCTTCGATGAAGGCTTCATCGAAACTGCTGAGAAAGAAGACCTGCCGGTAGACTGGGACTTCCGACCCTACGGATATGTATCGCAAGTGTACGGCGACGACTGGATACAAGGGTTAAGATCCCTGGTTCTGAGGGTTCCCAGTATCGTAGTTCCTCAGGAGTACAATTATCTCATCAATCCTCTGCACCCCGATTTTGGCGCAGTCAAGATTGGCGCTGCGTTCGAGGCCCCCTTCGATCCACGCCTGATTGAAAGACGAATCCCTGATTTTTAATGATAATGTTTTCTGTTTGCTCAGACGGAGCGCCGATGGAGTCAGGATAATACCGTCAGAAATGCGTCTGGCAAACGGGAAGAGCCGCGAACAGTTCGGCGACACACCACTTCTCTATGTGTCAAGCACGTGCAAGTCTCAAAGCAAAGAGCCTTCGCTTTCGCTCAAGATGATAGGTCGGGTAAGGAAACGGCAACTCCCACATGCTATGTCATGCTGAAAAGAAGGGAAGCATCCATGCCTTACGCCTGGCAACTGCTCCTAGCTTGCCCCGCATTGCCAGGACTTCAGCTTATCAGACTGTTTTTCAGCATGGCGCTTCTTGCCGGAGGCTTCACCGCTTCACCCGGTAATGAAGCAACAGGTGTCCGCTGTCGAAGATTTTGCTTTCCGTCAGTTCCAGCGCCGATGGCTTGATTTCCGCTCCCACGAGCGGAATGCCCGCGCCGAACAGCACCGGATTCAGTTTCACGATCAGCCTGTCTATCAGGTCGGCCTCGAACAATACGGCAGCGAGGCCGGCGCCCCCGCAGAGCCAGATGGACTTGCCCGGCTGCCGCTTCAATTCCCTGACGACTTCAACGGCATCTCCCGCGACGAGCGCAACGTTCGGATCAGGGCTTTCTTTCATCGTGCGCGAGAAAACGTACTGATCCAGCGTCGGATAAGGGTTGGTTATGCCTTCCCGTAGCCCGACTTCATAGGTTTTGCGCCCCATCAAAACAGTATCAAACCACCTGTTATCTGCCCGCGTGCCCTTATCGCCGCGAAGATGAGCGGGGATCGTTTCGGGGAAAGATCTGAATAGTTCGGCGCCATAGTCATTGTCCCAGGGAAACCCGTCGAAGGAGCCGTCCCGGTGCGCAATGAAGCCGTCGAGCGTAGCGGCAACGTAGTAGACGAGTTCGCGCATGACCCACCTCTGGAGCATAGGTATCCCGGAAGGCGTACAGTGTAAAGCAAAGAACGTACGATTGCAAAGGGGCTTCCGGCCAAAGCTGCGGGCCGAGCAGGGCGCACCAGATCAGGCCCCGGCGAGGACGAGTTCGGGGCTGCGGAGCACGGCAGGCACAGGGGCGTCAGCCGCCGCTTCGATCTCCTTCAGGAAACGTTCTTCAGCCTGCCTCACCCAGTTTCTAAAAGGCTCTGGTGAACGGTGATAGTTTGGGAGAAAGCGCACGAGTTGATCAATGTCAAAGGTTTTGGTCCATAGCCCGGCGCCTGCTCCGGTTGCGTCCAGGGCGTTGCAGTGCTGCTCGAAGTGCTGCTCGACGGGCGCCAGCAGCACCGGCTTGCCCAGGTACATTGCCTCACAGACCGACTCGAAGCCGGCGGTGCTGACCAGACCGCTGCAACCCGCCATCATAGAAAGGAATTTCTCGTCGTTCAGCCGGTGGAACGTGAGCGTTTCGTCGTAGGCTTCCACCTCGGCAGCCTCGCGGTTGTCCCAGAAGCAGTGCAACCGATGTCCCGGGTTTTGGCCGTGCCATCGGATGATGTCATCGGCATAACCCCGGTTCAGCAGATAGACGAGGAAAAAGGGTTCCTGGCGGTCTGTGGGTTGCCGGAAGAGTTCATTTCGCAAAAGCGGCGGAACCACCGCCAGGCGCTTCTCCGGGAGGGCGGGCGCGGGATAGAACGAGAGCGCCAGGCGCCGGGCAGCGCCGAGGGCGGTCAGGCGGGTGAAAAACCGCGCCGCCGCACGGTCGAGCAGCCGTCCGCGCGGGTACGCGGTAAAGGCCGGATGGTGGAACATATACTGATGCCCGATGCACACCATCGGCGCCTCCGGGCGGTACAGGCCGTTGTACAGCCCGCCGAGCGGCTCGAAAAAGTTGATGATCAGGTCGGGGCGTTGCAGACGCACCTGCGCCTCTATCGTCTCCAGGCTGTGACGGAAGCGCCGGACGAGCCGCCCGTTGTGCCAGAGCGTCGCCGCCGGACGAACCGACTTCTGCCGGGCGCCGGGCGAGAAGTTGGGGCTTTCAAAGTATGCCACGGGCACGCCGATCTTCCGGAGGAAAAACTCCGGCGCCTCTCGCTGCGCGCTCTTTCCTACCAGCACACCGCCGACGTGGTGGCCGGCCTGCCGCAACAGCCCGCCAAGCGCCAGCGCCTGCGTCATGTGGCCGCGCCCCTCTCCCTGCACGATGAACAAGCAATTGAGCCGTCTCATGGGCCTTCCTCCCGCAAGGTTCGCTTTCTGCGCTGAACGTCAGGGCACGGAAACGAGCGCCTCATCAAGGCCTGCGTACCCGTCGCCGCGAGCGGACTCCAGCGCGTGAGCATGGTCTATGTCAACCCACTGCACGATTTCGAGCCGTCCATCCAGATGCTCGACCAGCGCCGTGCAGCTTTCTACCCAATCGCCGGAGTTGCCGTACGTGATGCCTTCTATCGGACGCAACTCTGCATGATGGATATGTCCGCAAACGACTCCGTCCACTTTCCACTTGCGGGCTTCTGCCGCTACCGCCTGCTCGAAATCGCCTACGTACTGCACGGCCTTTTTGGTCCTGTTCTTCAGGTAGGCCGAAAGCGACCAGTACGGAAGCCCTGCCCGGCGGCGCACCGCGTTGTACCAACGGTTAAGCGATAGCGCGATCTGGTAGGCCCGCGAACCCAGCAGCGACAACCATTTTGCGTACTTGACGACCCCGTCGAACTCGTCGCCGTGCAGCACCAGAAGCTGCTTCCCGTCTGCCGTCGTGTGAATGGCCTGCGGCAGCACCGTGATGCCGCCGAATTGCAGATGAAAAAACTCCCGCGCAAACTCATCGTGGTTGCCGGGAATATAAATGACTCTGGTTCCTTTACGCACCTTGCGCAGCAATTTCTGCACGATGTCGTTGTGGAACTGATGCCAGTACCACGAACGCCGCATCGACCAGCCATCAAACACATCGCCGACCAGGTACAGGTATTCCGATTCGTTCTTGCGCAAGAAGTCGAGCAAAAACTCGGCCTTGCAGTCCCGAGTGCCCAGGTGGAAGTCGGAAAGCCAGATGGTGCGGTATTCGTTGAGACCTGTCATGCGAGCCGTAGGCGCAGCCTTTTGTTCGTTTTTTGTTTGGGCGTAAGGTAGGTCTGCGGTGTTAAGCGCCTGTTGCGCCCGTGTTAGCATTGTATTTCCAACAGGAGACTGTCCAGGGGGAGGATGCATATGGGATTGTTTGCCATGAACATTTTTCGTCCAGTCCCTATCAGTTCTCAGCATCCGTCGAAATACAGCCTGATGAGGCGTAATGGGCAGGCAGAGGTGAACATTTATATGGAAGCTTTTAAAGTGAATCCTGCTCCGGGATCTGGTTGAACAGCTACGGATGCCTGCTGCGGCGCTATGCAAATCTTCTCCGGGAAAAGCGTTGCCTGCAACAAAGCAGCCGAAATGGATTATACCTGTGGTGCAGCCCCTTTCAAACCGGATGAGAACATGAGACAGGAGCGTCACTACACGGAAGCGGAAATCGCCGCGATTTTCGAGAAAGCCACCGAGGTGCAGAAGGCAGCCCGCAGCGGGCAGTCCTCCGGAGAGGGATTGACGCTGGCCGAGTTGCAGCAAATCGGGGCTTCCGTCGGCCTGGACCCCGAATTCGTCGCGCAAGCGGCGGCGGCAGTGGAGTATGGCGGCAGAACCGCGCCGCGACGATCCATGATCGGCGTCCCCATCGGCGTCGGGTACGAAGTCGATCTGCCGGCGCCGCTCTCGGACGATGCCTGGGAACGCCTTGTTGCAGAAACGCGCGAAACGTTCGGAGCCAGGGGAAAGGTCAGTCGTTACGGTTCGCTCCGGCAATGGAACAACGGCAACCTTCAGGTAAGCGTTGAGCCGGCAGCAGGCGGACAGCGACTCCGTATGCGCACGACGAGCGCCGATTTGCGCACCCGGTTGAGCCTGAGCGGAGCCATCCTGGCAGCCATGCTAGTCTTCATGTTCGTCCTTTCCCTGCACGGAGAACCGTTCAGCGCCATCATGGCCATGTGTACTGCTTTTTCGTCCTTCGCTGCCATATTGTTCGGAACGTCCTTCAAAAAAGGCAAGCGGTGGAGCGCCAGGCGGGAACGCCAGATGGAAGCGCTGGGCCTCCGGGCGGTTGAATTGGCGCAGCCATCTGAGCAGGCGCTGTCGCCTGGCCAGGCGTTGCCGGCAGCGGACAGCGAGATACGGTTCGAGATGGAGAGGCATGAACATGAAACATATGACGCAGTGGCTATGAAGCGGCGCGTTCGGGGTTGAGCTTCTGCCCGCAGGGTAAAAGATGGTCGCTCTACCGGATTACTGACGTTTTATCCTGCGATAAGCCGTATTTTACGGAAGCGCTACCGGCTGAGGAAGACGGGGCGGGCACGGAGGAGGAGAAGGCGGTATAAACCCAACAAACCTGGTGAAAACCATGAGCATGTACGAAGTTAACATCTCCGATCCCTTGCAGCACTTCGCAGACATGACCGAGTTTGACGAGATCTACGAAGTAGTCCGGACAGTCATAGTGGCAGGCGCCAACTGGAAGTACTACCCGCCGCATTACTACACAGTGCTGGCCTACGTCGAAGATATGCTCAACACCGAGCGGGTGCTGGATAAGGAACGCACCGTGGTCGGGCAGACCCGCATCTGGACGCGGTGGGCCAGCTTCCCGGAGGTGCATGAGAGCGAGGCCGACACCGCGCTGACTCAGGCGTTGAACCTGCTTCGCAAACGCCTCGACTCGCACCGCCCTCAGGAAGGCGGATCCACATCGTCATAAATGCGAACCGCGTGCAGCAGCCCGGAAGCGCCCTGCACATAGACGGCCACGCCCGCCTGCGGCGGCAACGTCGTGCGGCCCCACTGCACGACGTTGTATTCGACGGCGCAGCAGACTCCGTCGTCGGTGGCGGTGCAATGTTCGAGAGGAATGCCGCCGTTTCCGACGTTTCCGAACAGCGCCGTGTAAAAACGGCGCAGGGCTTCCAGCCCCTGGTAGTGGTAACGACCGCCGCTTGGCTCGCGAGCGTAGCCGTCCGGCTCGAACTGTTGCAGGATGTTTTCCGTGTCGCCTGCCGCGAGGGCTTTCATGTACCGTCCGACCACATCCGGCAGAACCAGGGTTTCGTCCGGCGGCAGAAGGGGAGCGCGCACCCGATGCCGGCCTTCCAGCGGCCAAGCGCTGTGATAGACCCGAAGCGCGGTCCACCCGTTGGCGCCGAGATCGCCTGCTACCGCCACCGGCAGGGCGATTTCTCTCTCGCCGTGCAGGTGCAGGATGCTTTCTTGCACCACCCGCGTTCCGGTCGCTGTAGCGCCTACCTGTTCGACCCATGCCTGCCGCGCTGCCAGCCGGGCATGGCGCCGCTCGACAAACCGGCTGAATGCCTCCCTTCCGTCGATACGTCCCTGAAAGGGGTCATCCACGCAGGGGGCCCCGTCAAACATGGATTCCAGCCCTGCCTCGTCGCCCACAATCAGGCCGGGCAGGTAGCGGTCGAGCGGCAAAAAAGAGGAGTTTGAATTCGGGTGCATGGGCGTTTGCGGCAGGGCATGAGGCCGGGTAAGCCGTTTCCTTTCCGGGAGCGTCGGCTAAGGAGAGTTTACGACCGGCGGCAAAACGACGTTCCGCACCTACGGACGTGTCCAGCAGTCGCGGTAGTCCGCTGCGAACTGGTGGAAGGAGATGGGCGGGCGCCCCAG
>CBDUBU010000054.1:0-17689 GCA_965365465.1 uncultured Rhodothermaceae bacterium | reverse complement strand
AACCTGACGGCGCAGGTGCGGGAGATCGCAGAGGTGACGACTGCCGTGGCAAGGGGGGATCTCTCGAAAAAGATCACGGTGGACGTGAAGGGCGAGATCCTGGAGTTGAAGAACACGATCAACACGATGGTGGACCAGCTTGGCTCGTTCGCCTCGGAGGTGACGCGCGTGGCCCGTGAAGTGGGCATCGAGGGCAAACTCGGCGGACAAGCCAGCGTGCCGGGCGCCAGCGGAACCTGGCGCGACCTGACGGACAATGTGAACCGGTTGGCCGCCAACCTGACTACCCAGGTGCGCGCCATTACCGAAGTGACCACAGCCGTGGCGAAGGGCGACCTTACCAAGACCATCATGGTCGAAGCAGCTGGAGAGGTGGCGGATCTCAAGAACAACGTCAATGAGATGATTCGCAACCTGAAGGAAACGACGCTCAAGAATACCGAGCAGGACTGGCTCAAGACCAACCTCGCCAAGTTTACGCAGTTGCTGCAAGGCCAGAAAGAACTCCTGCCGGTGTCAAAGATGATTCTTTCGGAACTCGCTCCGCTTGTCAACGGGCAGCATGGCGCTTTCTACCTGGCAGAGAACGGCGAGGGCGCCACGGAGCCGGTTCTGAAACTGGTAGCCGGCTACGCCTATCGGGAGCGAAAAGGTCTCTCTAATCATTTCAGGCTGGGAGAGGGGCTGGTCGGGCAATGCGCCCTGGAGAAAGAAAGAATCCTGCTGACCGATGTGCCCCCCGATTACATCCACATCAATTCCGGTCTCGGTTCAGCAACGCCCTACAACATCGTGGTGCTGCCGGTCGTCTTCGAGAACCAGGTAAAGGCGGTAATCGAGCTGGCTTCTTTCAAGCCATTCAACGCCAATCACCTCGCTTTTCTCGATCAATTGACGGAAAGCATTGCCATTGTCCTCAATACCATCGAGGCCAATATGCGCACCGAGGCGCTGCTCGTGCAGTCGCAGAACCTCACGCAGGAGCTTCAATCCCAGCAGAAGGAACTCACCGAAACGAACCGGCGGCTCGAACAGCAGGCCAAGTCCCTTCAGGCGTCCGAGGAATTGCTGAAGCAGCAGCAGGAAGAGTTGCAGAATACGAACACGGAACTGGAAGACAAGGCGCAACTTCTTGCCAGGCAGAAGGCAGAGGTCGAGCGCAAGAACCGCGAGATCGAACTGGCCCGCCGCGCCATCGAGGAGAAAGCGGAGCAGCTCGCGCTGACGTCCAAATACAAGTCCGAGTTTCTGGCAAATATGTCGCACGAACTCCGGACGCCGCTCAACAGTATGCTTATTCTTTCAAAGATGCTTTCGGAAAACCGGGAAGGCAACCTTGATGAGAAGCAGATAGAGTATGCGGAAACCATACATTCATCGGGAGCGGATCTGCTTGGCCTGATCAATGAAATCCTGGATCTGTCCAAGATAGAATCCGGAACGATGTCGGTCGATGTTCAGCCGACGCCTTTTCAGGAAGTGGCTGATGTCATGGAACGCACGTTTCGTCAGGTTGCAAACCGGAAGGGGCTGGACTTTGACCTGTTCGTAGACCCGGATTTGCCGGAGGTGATGCATACGGATCGGCAGCGGCTGTTGCAGGTGCTGAAGAACCTGCTGTCCAATGCCTTCAAGTTCACGGAAGAGGGCAGCGTATCCCTGCGTCTCGCTCCGGCTGAACAGCAGGTGCGTTTCCAGAACGAACTGCTGAACCGCGCCCACAATGTGGTAGCCTTTACCATTGCCGACACCGGGATCGGCATACCGGCTGAAAAGCAGAAAGTTATCTTCGAGGCCTTCCAGCAGGCAAACGGAGCCACGAGCCGGAACTACGGCGGCACCGGGCTTGGCCTGTCCATCAGCCGCGAGATCGCGCGGCTGCTCGGTGGTGAGATCGTACTCGAAAGCGCGCCGGACGAGGGAAGCAGCTTCACGCTTTATCTGCCGCTGAAATATCAGCCTACCGCCCTGGCTACGCCGGAAGCGCCGGAGGAAGCCGCCGTGCAACAGCGCTCCGGGCAAGGAGAGAACGGATCTCCGCCGGTTGGGCTGTCGGTAAAGGCTCGTGCGCTGGGCGTGAAAGAAACAGGGCAGCAGGCTGCCAGTCCGGAACAGGAGCAGAACGGCTCGATGCGGGCAGAGCGCAACGCGCTTGCGATAGATCCGGCGGCCTCGGACGACAGAAACAACCTCCAGGAGGGCGACCGGGTGCTGCTCATCATCGAGGACGACCTGCATTTTGCCGGTGAACTGATGAGCATGGCGCGGGAGAAGGGGTTCAAGGTGCTGGCGGCGGCCCACGGAGAAGCAGGTCTGGAGATGGCGCAAAAGTACATTCCGTCCGCCATCACGCTCGACATTCAACTTCCGGGAATGCACGGGCTTACCCTGCTCGACCAGTTGAAGACGGATGCCCGGACGCGGCATATCCCGGTGCATATCGTTTCGATTGCCGAGCATCTGCCGCGCCGCCAGCGCAAGGGGGCGCTTTCCCAACTCCGTAAACCGGCTTCCCGCGATCTGGTGACGCGCTCCCTCGACACGATCAAGGGCTTCGTGGAGCGCAAGATCAAAACCCTGCTGGTGGTGGAGGACGATCAGAACCAACGCACCGGGATCGTCAACTTCATCGGCGGAGACGACATCGAAACGACGGCAGTGGCTACTGGTTCAGAGGCGCTCGTGGCGTTGAAGACCGGCCACTATGACTGCGCCGTGATCGACCTCGGCCTTCCGGACATGGACGGGTTTGAGCTGATCGAGCAAGTCCGAAATGACCTGGGGCTTATGGACCTGCCCATCGTCGTCTACACAGGCAAGGATCTGTCGCAGGAAGAAGCCGGGCGGCTCAACCGGCTCGCCGAGGCCGTCATCGTGAAAGACATTGCCTCCATTGACGCCCTGCTGGATGAAACGACGCTTTTCCTTCACCGGGAGGAGGCCAGTCTTCCGGAAGAAAAACGCAACCGGCTGGAGGAACTCCACACGCCGGAGGCCGGGCTGGCAGACAGGAAAATCCTGATCGTAGATGACGACATCCGGAACATTTTTGCGCTCACGAGCCTGCTCGAACGCTATGACATGAAAGTGATCTATGCGGAGAGCGGCAAGGAAGGCATCGAGACGCTGACCCAGACGCCGGGCATCGACGCGGTTCTCATGGACATCATGATGCCCGGAATGGACGGTTACGAAACCACCCGCGCCATCCGGAAGCTCCCGCAGTTCAAGGCGCTGCCTATCATCGCGGTAACGGCCAAAGCCATGAAGGGTGATCGTGAGAGGGTCATCGAGGCAGGCGCCTCCGACTATATCACGAAACCTGTGAATGTGGAGCAGCTAATCTCACTCCTTCGCGTATGGATACACAGGTAAGCCCTATAATGCCAGATCGCCCGATGATGCCCGCGCCTGTTTCTCAGGAAGAACCCTTGCGCGGGAGCGCCGGTGTCCTCATCATTGACGACAGACGGGAGAACCTGCTTTCTCTGGAAGCAACCCTGCGCACACTCGACCAGGAGGTCGTAGCGGTCACGTCAGGCCGCGCTGCGCTGCGCGCGTTGATGGACCGGGAGTTTGCCGTCATTCTTCTCGATGTCAATCTGCCCGGAATGGACGGCTATGAAACGGCAACGCTGATCCGCTCGCGGGATCGCTCCCGGCATACGCCTATCATTTTTCTGACCGCGATTGACCGCAACGACCTGCACGAATCGCGCGGGTACGCGCTCGGAGCCGTGGATTTTCTGTTCAAGCCCTTCAACCCGGACATTCTCCGTGCAAAGGTGTCGGTGTTTATCGAGCTTTTCAGAAAATCGCAGGAGATCAAAAAGCTCAATGAGGATCTGGAGCGCCGGGTGCAGCAGCGCACCGTCGAACTCCAGGCTGCCAACAGGGGATTGCAGGCTGAAGTGGAGGAGCGACGCCGTATGGAGGCAGAGGTGCGCGAACTGAACGTGCGGCTCGAAGAGCGCGTGCGGGCGCGAACGGCGGAACTGGAGGAAGCCAATGCGGAACTCGAAGCGTTCAGCTATTCGGTTTCCCATGATCTGCGTGCGCCGCTCCGAAAGATTGAAGGATTCAGCAATCTCTTGCTGGAAGATCACGCCTTGCAACTGGACCCGGAAGTAGAAGAATACTTGAAACGCATTGGCGCTTCCAGCAGGCAGATGGGGCAGATCATCGACGATATGCTGTTGCTGTCCCGGGTTACCCACGATGAACTGGAATATGAGCCTGTCGATCTCAGCCGCCTCGCCCGAGAGATCGTAGAAGATCTGAGAAGCGCGCCGCCGGGAGAGCGAAACGTGGAAGTCGGGATTCAGGATCGGGTGGTGGTGCAGGGCGATCCGAGGCTGCTTCGTTTCGCCCTGAAAAACCTGCTTGAGAATGCCTGGAAATTCACGAGCAAGAAAGAGAAGGCGTCCATCACCTTCGGGATGATGCAGCAGCAGGGAAACCCCGTCTATTACGTCAAGGATAATGGGGCCGGGTTTGACATGAAGTACGTCAATGAAATGTTTGATCCTTTTCGGCGGCTTCACCCCACGCGCGACTATCCGGGTACGGGCATCGGGCTTGCCATCGTGCAGCGCGTCATTCGCAGGCATGGCGGCCGCGTCTGGACGGAATCTGAGCCGGGGAAAGGAGCCAGTTTCTATTTTACGCTCTGAAGCGAAGCGGGAAGGGCAGGCAGGCCGTCTCCGCCGGGCGAGGCGCTGCCCTGCTGTTCCAGAGGCGGAGCCGCCTCCGGAAAAAGGTGCGGAAACGCCTCCCGCAGCCGGGATTCAACGGCGCTGTCGAAACGCGCCTGCGACAGGGATTTTGCGTTCCTGAACATTTCAGGGATGGATTCCGCCGGAAGCACGGCTCCCAGAAACGAAACGCCACACAGATCGGCCCCATCGAAAACGCATTCGGTCAGGTTGGCGCCCTCCAGCGTTGCGCCGCTGAGGTTGGCAGCGGCCAGGTTGGTCCTTCTCAGATTCGCGCCTCCCAGATTGCCTGAGCGCAGGTTGGCGCCCTCCAGGTTAGCCCGTTCGAGGTTGACGTTCTTCATCGCTGCGTACTGCAAGTCTGCGCCGCGCAGCGTGGCGCCCCGAAGGTCTGCCCCTGCCAGATCGCCGCGCTCCAAGTCCGCATCGTTGAGGGTCGCGCCGCGCAGGTCGGCCCCGGTCAGGTCCACACGCTCCATGTCGGCTCCGGCGAGATTGGCCCCCGCCAGATTGACGCGCCTGAGACTGGCGCCGCCGAGGTTGGCGCCTACCAGGTTCGCGCCCCATAAGTCCGACCTTTGCAAGCTGGCGCCTGCCAGGTTGGCCCCTTTCAGGTAGGCTTCCGTCAACCGGATGCCCTCCTTGACCCCGCTGCGGTTCAGTCTCCGGATGTTGCCGGCAATCCGGTGCGTGGCTTCGGGCGACCGCCAGCCCAGAAAGTCCTCGATCTCCTCCCGGTAACGATTCGTTCTGAGGCGCCGCTCCGCCAGCTTGTTCAGCCAGAAAAGAAACCACCCGATGATGAGCAAGTCGAACACCATGCCGTGCGCCTCGCTCAGGATGTTTACCAGAAAATCGTCCGGAAAGCGCCTGTAGAATGGAAAGGAGATGGGAACGACAAGCGCCGTGGCAACCAGAAAAACGATGAAGGCAAGCCAGACCGGACGTTCGGCCGCCATGACTTCAAGCCGGGAGCCAAACCATCGGATCAGGCGGATCGGCGCCCTCAGGAGCGATTTCATCGGGATAGGATAGTAGAACGGTGGCGGAAAAAGCCGGTCGTCTGTATCGGAAAGCCAGGCTCCTCCGGGCAAACGTCAGGAACAGGCGCAACCGGAAACGGAAGCAGGACCAGGGTTTCGTTGCATAAAAACGAAGGGAGCCTAAGTTCCGGCTCTGCGAGGGCGCAAGGTGTATAGATTCGGTTACTTGTGCCCCGACCGCCGCGCGCCGCGCAGACACAGGAAAGCCTGCCCCGTTTGACGCGGAGCAGGCTTTCTCTGCAAGTACTGAAACAAAGCCGTCAAGCCGTCTAGAGGCTCCAGCCTTCCCGGTAAGCAGGGCTTACCCACTGGTTGGCTTCAGGCACGTTGGTGACGCGCATATTCTGCGAATCCCACTCGATCTTCTGGCCTGCCCACAGCGCAACCAGACCGAGAAGCATCGTTTCGGTGAGCGGGCCGCCATACTCGAGCGGAGACACCGTCTTCTCTTCGCCCTTGCAGGCGCGCACCCAGTTCATCTCGTGTCCTCTCGTGCCGCCTTCCACGCGCGGAAGCACCTGCTTGGGCGTCGGGTTGGACTCCATCAACGAGTTGGGCAGGAGCATGGGGTTGGCTCCATACGTCTCGTGCATCAGCTTGCCCTTGCTGCCGATGATGAGGACGCCTCCTCCCGGATCCATTTTCTTGCTGGCATCGAGTTCTTCCGGACGCGCCGGCATCAGGCCGCCGTCATACCAGGTCATCTTGACCGGAGGCATGTCACCGCGCGCCGGGAAGTCATACCACGTCATGGTGGCGAGCGGATAGGACTCCTTGTTGAAGGGCGTCGAGACGGTTTCTACTGCTGTCGGCGCTTCGAGCTTGAGCGCCCAGTACGGATGGTCGATCAGGTGCGCGCCCATGTCGCCCAGCGCGCCCGTGCCCCAGTCCGTCCAGCCCCGCCAGGTAAAAGGATGGTAGGAAGGATGGTAGGGCCGGTACGGGGCAGGACCCAGGAAAAGATCCCACGAGAGCGTATCCGGAGGGGCAGGCGTTTCCGTCGGACGCGGCATCCCCTGCGGCCAGATCGGACGGTTCGTCCATACATGCACTTCGCTCACATCACCGATCACGCCGTCCCAGATCCATTCGTTGATCTTGCGTGCGTCGTCGCTGGAGTGGCCCTGGTTTCCCATCTGGGTAGCCACGCCGGTCTCTTTTGCCTTGTTGGCAAGCGCCCGCGCCTCATGTATCGAGTAGGTGAGCGGTTTCTGGACGTAAACGTGCTTGCCCATATCCATGGCCGCCATGGCGATCACGGCGTGCGTGTGGTCCGGGGTGGCAACGATCACCGCTTCGATATCCTTCTGCTGGTCGAACATCTCGCGGTAGTCCTTGTAGGTTTTTGCGTCCGGGTAAAGCTCGAAGGTCCGAGCGGCATATTTGTGATCCACGTCGCACAGGGCGACGATGTTCTCGGTGCCGGCTACCGCCGCCACATTGCTCTTGCCCATACCGCCGACGCCGACGCCGGCGATGTTCAGTTTATCGCTCGGAGCCATGAAACCAGGCCCGCCAAGCACATGGCGGGGAAGAATCGTGGCTGCGAAAGCAGATGTGGCTACTCCGCCGATGAACTTACGACGTGAGATCCCTTTACCATTCATGTAAGACCTCTTATTTGTATTTGTGGATAACCTGGCAGTAAGGTATTATTTAATTTCCAGTGAAGTTGCAAGCGCTTTCCGTAACAAATTACGAAACTCCAGGCATTATGACTGCATCCCGGAATGTTTTTGTGCCTCTTTTCATGGTACTGATGGGCGTGTTTCCAGCATTCGCGGTGCCCTTTACGAAACATGATTTCGCCCGGCAAAGGCAGTCACCGGTTCAGGATAGCGCGTTGCGGGTCATGTCGTTCAATATCCGCTACAACACATCCCAAGACGGGAATCATGCATGGCCGAACCGAAAAGATAACGTTGCATCCTTGATCCAGTTTCATCGCGCAGATCTGGTCGGCGTACAGGAAGCGCTCCACGACCAGATTCAGGACCTTGAAGAACGGCTTCCTGCCTTCGGACGCATCGGCGTGGGCCGAGACGATGGAAAGACCGCCGGCGAGTACGCAGCGATCTTCTACCGAAAAGACCGTTTCGAGATGATGGAAAACGGAACCTTCTGGCTTTCTGAAACCCCCGAAGTCCCCGGCAGCAAAAGCTGGGATGCCGCGATCACGCGCATCGTGACGTGGGCGCATTTCAAAGACCGGATCACCGGCGATGCGTTCTACCATTTCAACACGCACTTCGACCATATGGGTGTGCAGGCGCGTGAGGAAAGCGCCCGGCTTTTGACGCAGCGCATGGCTTCCATCGCCGGAGAATCCCCCGTTATCTGCACCGGCGACTTCAACATCGAGGATCCCTCTCCGGCTTACGCCGTGCTGGCGCAGTCCCTGACGGATGCAAGGCGCGCCGCACACGAAGCCCCCTACGGGCCGGAGGGCACTTATCAGGGTTTCGAGGTAACGACAGCGCCGGGGCGCCGCATCGACTACATCTTTGTCGCAAACGGCGTGGAGGTCGCCCGGTACGCCGCGCTGTCCGACCAGTGGCAGGGCAGCTATCCTTCCGACCATCTGCCGGTCCTCGCCGATGTGACGCTGCCCTGAGCGTGAAGCTGCTCCGGTCTGCTAGCGGTCGGTGATCGGGTTGCGGCTCTCCAAATGCGTGGCCTTTTCACGAATCTCGGTGGCCCTGCCTTCCGGCGTCGTTTCAGCCGGGCGCATGGCGCTCGCTCCGCGACGGCTCAGGTAAAGCATGACCCCTCCGAATACCAGAAGCGCCAGCCCCCACCAGATGTTCATGTTGAATCCGAGCGAGCGCTCGTAGATGGCCTTGTCGCTGACCAGGCCGTAGATCATGAGGAGCCCCCCGAAGATAGAAAACATCAACCCGATCGGCATACGTATATCCAGTCCCATGGTGTACTCTCGTTTTGATTACCAGAAGATGATGTTCAGGACCACGACGAGCGCCAGCACGATCGCGCCCACTACCGACGGCTTCTCATACCAGGGTACGGCCTCCGCTTTGGGTCGTTCCGTCAGCGAATAAACAAGTCCCACCAGATCGCTCTCCGTCCGGGGGCGCGTGGCGAGGCTGATCAGGATGGTCAGCGCAAAGCAGACGGACCAGGCCCAGATGGCCGTCCAGAAGTTCTGGGCCATTTCGCTCGGATACGTCTTCATGACCAGGCCGAGCCAGCCCCCTTTGATGGCGGCTTCGGCGCCCACCGGGATCGTCAGGCCATGGTGAAAGGCTGCCGCCATCGTGCCGCTCACCAGCCCCCAGAACGCTCCGTGCCCCGTTGCCCGCTTCCAGAACATACCAAGCAGGAAGGTGGCGAACAGGGGCGCATTCACGAAGGCGAACACCAGTTGCAGCATGTCCATGATGTTGTTGAACTGCGTGGCGACATAGGCCGCCAGCACCGAAAGGCCAATCCCGAAAACGGTAGCCATCCGTCCCATCCACAGGTAATGGGAGTCGGTGGCGTTCCGGTTGATGTAGGATTGGTAGATGTCGTAGGTCCAGACGGTGTTGAAGGCGGTCACGTTGCCGGCCATGCCCGACATGAACGAGGCCATGAGCGCCGTCAGGCCAAGCCCCAGCAGCCCCGACGGGAAGTAATGCACCAGCATCATCGGGATCGAGAGGTCGTAGTTGTAGGTGCCGTCCGGTTTGATGGGGAGGGCAAAGCCGGTGGCGCCTGCCTGCGTCGTCAGGGCAATGGCAATCATGCCGGGCAGGATCACGAGGATCGGGAAAAACATCTTCGGCACCGCAGCGATGAGCGGCGTCCGGCGGGCCGCCGACATGGAATCCGCCGCCATGGCGCGCTGAACCACCAGAAAGTCGGTACACCAGTAGCCGAAGGAGAGCACGAAGCCGAGTCCCATTGCCATGCCGAACCATTCGACGCCCATCGGGTTGGCCTCCGGCGAGGTCAGGAATTTCCACGAATGCGTGAAAGCGCCCGGTTCATAGCCCTGCTGCGTAGCCGTCACCGCCAGGCGATCCGTCAGGCCCGACCACCCGCCGGCATCCCGGAGTCCAAGAAACACGAGGGGGATGAATCCGAGCACGATGAGGAAAAACTGGAGCACTTCGTTGTAGATCGCCGAGGTGAGACCGCCCAGGAAAATGTAGAGCAGCACGATCACCGCCGAGACGAGCACGCTGAAGTTGAAATCCCACCCCAGCAGCAGCCCCAGCAGCAGCCCCATTGCATACATCGAGATGCCGGATGAAAAGATCGTCATGGCGGCGAAGGAAATGGCATTGAAGCCGCGTGTCTTTTCATCAAAACGGAGTTTGAGGTACTCCGGCACCGAACGCGCCCGCGATCCGTAATAGAAAGGCATCATAAAGACGCCCACGAAGACCATGGCCGGGATGGCGCCCACCCAGTAGAAGTGGCTCGTGGCAAGGCCGTACTTGGCCCCGGAAGCCGCCATGCCGATCACTTCCTGGGCGCCCAGGTTCGCGGAGAGGAACGCCAGCCCTGCCACCCATGCAGGAATGGACCGGCCCGACAGGAAAAAGTCGGTGCTGGTTTTCATGTAACGCTTGAGCGCAACGCCGATCCCCAGCACAAAGACGAAGTAGACGGCGAGAATGGCGTAGTCGATAAAGGCAAGCTGAACGGTTTGGACAGTTTCCATGAGGTTCCAGGTTTTGCGACGTGGGCCTGTTTCAGAGAGGGCGATTCAAAACCTCTAAAGCTATTGTCTGGCAGGCTCGTATTGCAAGCGCCATCCAAGTAGTTATGCTGAAGACTTTGCTGTTTGCGTCTCTTTTTTTCGACAGCCGGGCTTTCTTTCTTCAATTATCCCGACAAAGCGCAAAAAGGCGGGTGGAAGGTAAGGCAGGATGGGTTCTATCTTCCGGCGCGACACAGAGAAGCCAACCGGATTTCAGTTTCCGAAAACAGACGAAAGATGAGCTTACACGCGGTAATATTTGACCTTGACGGTACGCTGCTCGATACCCTGCAAGATCTGGCAGACAGCATGAACCAGGTGCTGCGGGCCGAGGGCTTCCCAGCGCATCCTCCGGAAGCATACAGGTACTTTGTCGGAAGCGGCGCTGCCGCGCTGGTGAGGCGGGCGCTTCCCGGCACCGGGCAGGATGAGGCTGCCCTCCGGCGCTACCTGAACGCCTTTCTGCTGGAGTATGAAAAGCGGTGGAATGTGAAAACAGCGCCCTACGACGGGATCGGGGAAATGCTCGACAGCCTGAAAGCGCAAGGGATTCCGATAGCGGTGCTCTCGAACAAGCCTCATGCCTTTACCTGCCGGTGCGTGGAGGAGTTGTTGCCTTCCTGGCGTTTTGATGCGGTGCTCGGTCAGCGCGAGGGCGTGCCGCGCAAGCCGGACCCGGCAGGCGTCGTCGAGGCGGCCCGGATGCTGAACGTCCCGCCCTCCGAAATCCTCTACCTCGGAGACAGCGACATAGACATGAAAACAGCCGTCGCGTCCGGCGCGTTTCCGGTCGGCGCGCTGTGGGGGTTCCGGCCTGCTGCGGAATTGGAGCAGAGCGGCGCGCGCCGCCTTATCGTGCATCCGTCCGAACTCCTGCCGCTTATCGGGCCCTGAGCAGGGCTACAGGCCCGAAAGCTGGCCCAGAATCCAGGCGCACCCATAGCCTGCGTAAATCCCTACGGCATACCCGGCCACCGCCATGAGCAGCCCGACCGGCGCCATCGCGGGCAGGTAGATGCCGGCAACGATGGGCGCGCTGGCGGCCCCTCCGACATTAGCCATGCTGCCCGTCGCCACGAAGAAGAGGGGGGCCTTGAGCAGCCGGGCAGCAGCAATCAGCACGCCGATGTGAAACAGAATCCACACGGTCCCGGCCAGCAGATACACCGGCGCTTCCAGCACGGCTGCCAGGTTGGCGCGTGCTCCGATAGAGGTCAGGAGCAGATACAGGGTGAAATACCCGATCCGGGAGGCTCCGACCTGCTCGAGCCGGCGAACCGGGGTAAACGAAAGGGCCAGCCCTGCCGTCACGACAGTCAGAATGGTCCAGGTGGTTGCGGTAATGATGGCCGGATCGCCCAGTTCAGGCAAGGCGCGTCCGGCGGCCACCGCGAGCACGGCGGCCCCCCAGGCCAGGCCGATCATCACCGCCCGATCTCCCGGGCCCGCCGGGCGTCGGCTGGTATCGAGCCGCTGGAGCTGCGCCTGAAGGTCTTCGACGAAACCGGTATCTGCGCCAACCCACCGGTCAAACTGCTGCTGGTAGCCGCTCAGAAAGATCAGCACGCCCATCCAGCCGTAGCCAACTACCGTGTCAACCACGATGATCGGGCCGAGGGCGGACGCGGGCGCGCCGACGCTCTGCTGAATGGCAACCATGTTGGCCGTGCCGCCGATCCAGCTTCCGGAAAGCGCGGCAAAGCCTTTCCAGGCGTCGGGAGGCAACATTCCGGAGAACAACAGGTAGGCAAGGGGGCCGCCCAGAACGATCCCCACCGTTCCTGCCAGCATCATCAGAATCGCCAGCCGCCCCAGCCGCAGGATCGCAGGCAGGTCGGTGGCAACCATGAGCAGGAACAGCGCAATCGGAAGCAGATACCGGGCCATCCAGCCGTAAAGCGGGTTCTGGGCCGGCGTTATCCCGGCGGTCGTCGTGAGCATGGGGATGAAGTAAACCCAGATGACGGCAGGCATCCGGTCGAAAAGGGGCTTGAGCGCGCGCCGGTTGCTCAACCAGAAAACGGCCCCCAGCACCGTTGCAAGAAAGGCAAACAGGGAGGTCGGGTCGGTGATCAGGGCGTCAGTCATGGCGCAACGGCTGGTGTTTGCAGGCAGAGTGGGTTTGCTGAACCTTTCATCGTTCCCGGAAATGCGCCTTGCCCGACCGTCTTCCGGCTCTGCCGGAACAAACAGCCTCTCTTTGCCGGAACCAATGGAGGACAAAAAACTTCACAGAGATGTTTTTTAACGACACACGGCACTCGATGCAGGGTATTCTGATTTTGATGGCAGCAATCTTGATGACAACGGGATGCAGGGGGTACCGCGTATCCGAGCAGCGGATCCCGGTTCGGATCGGAGATGCGGAAGTCGAACTCGTTTTGCACGAAACGTCTGCGCCCTTTCCGACCTACATAAGCCTCCACGACAATGAGAACACGGCCGTCGAGGCCGCGCTCAGCGTCATCCGGCGCAATGGGGGAAGGCTCATCGAGTTGCAGCACACCGGCGAGCGCAACGTGACCTTTTCGCTCGGAGATTCAATCTATGTGTTCGATCCGAACCGGATCTTCACCGAGAACGGCGCCCGCGCCACCCTGGAGGACCTCGGACCCTTCTCCGGGCAGGCTTTGCAAGCCGTCCGCGCCTTTGCCGACACCCTGATCCATCACCTCGATCTTCCGGAAAACGAATGGGCCGTCACGGTGCATAACAACACCGAGCGGGAATACTCCGTCCTCAGCTACATCGACCGGGGCGAATACGCGCCCGATGTCCGGTTCACCTATCTGGAGGCGGCGGAGGATCCGGACGATTTCTTTTACGTGACGGAAGAGCGGTTCTATACCTCCATGAGGGCCGCCCGTTTCAACGTCGTGATGCAGGACAATGCAAGGGTTTCTGACGACGGCTCGCTCTCGGTTTACTGCGGGCTGAACGGCATTCCCTACATCAATGTCGAAGCGCAGCACGGGCATTACGAGGAGCAGGTCAAGATGCTGGAGTTCGTGAACAGACTGCGCGCCGAACTCAACCAATCGCCGTCAACGCGCGGGGCAGATCGCTGAGGCTTTCCGCGCCGTTTTGCGTGACCAGCACATCGTCCTCGATGCGAACCCCGCCCCGATCCGGAAGGTAAATGCCCGGCTCAATGGTGAAGGTCATGCCGGGTTGCAGGGGCTGCGCATTGTCGCCGCGAATGTACGGTTCCTCATGCCCCTCCATGCCGAGGCCGTGACCGGTGCGATGGATAAAGAAATCCCCGTACCCTGCCTCCTCGATCACCTTCCGCGCGGCGCGGTCCACGTCTCCGGCAGGAACGCCGGGGCCGGCGGCGGCGAGCGCACGGGCGCGGGCCTGATCCACGACCTCCGCAAGGTGCGCCAGTTCCGGATCGACCTCCCCGAAGGCATAGACACGGGTGAGGTCGGAGAAATAACCGTCAACCGCAGCGCCCCAGTCCAGCAAGACGAGATCACCATGCCGGAGTTTTCGGTCTGTCGGGTTTGCATGAGGGTTCGCGCTGTTCGGCCCGAACGAGACGATGGGCGCAAAGGGCAACTCCGATTCGCTCCCGGCGCGCAACATCTGCAAGACCAGCTCGGCGGCCAGCTCGCGTTCCGTCATGCCCTCCCTGACCGTTGCAAGGGCCTCCCGGACTGCCCGTTGCGCCACATCCACCGCCTTGCGCATCGAGGCGATCTCCAGGCCGTCTTTTTGCTGGCGCAGGCCCGCAATGACCGTTTCATCGGAAACGAAAGAGGCATTCGGGGCTGCCGCTTCGAGAAACCGGAGTTCCAGAACGCGCAAGCGGCGCGGTTCCACCGCAACGTTGCCGCCGTCGATGCCGGTGGCTTCCACCGCCTGCCGGAATGCTTTGCCCCAGGCCGCAGGGTCTTCCGGGTAGGGAAAGGACGAGACTTCGAAATCCAGGGCGGCCAGTTTCCCCGCTTCCAGTTCAGGCAACACCAGCGCAGGGGGCGTCTCCGGCGTAAAGATCGCCACGACCGGGCGCTCCATCAGATGAAACTGCAACCCGGTCAGGTAAAACAGGCTAGGTCCGGGGTTGAGGGCAATCCCGGCGAGACGCTCTTTGCGGAGCGCTTCGGAAAGCCGTCGTTGCCTTCTGGAGATCGTGCCTGCGCCGTTCGTGTCCTGCATGGTGCTCATGTCCTTTTTCGATTCGGTTCAACGGAAAGGGGCGGCTCTCGCCGCCGGGGCCGGAGCATGATCGCAATTACGCCGGCAACTTGCAATGTCGGGAGCCGCTTTGCCTGCCCTGTCTGAATTCGCGCATTTTATTTTCTTCGTAAAGGAGTTTTTTTCTATTATCAGACGGCTAACCTGGACAGTACCCTCCACGAACATGATTGCCTGAACCATACGACACATAAGGTGTTTCTTGATGAAAAGATTCGGCTATTTATCTCTCTTTTTGCTTTTTACATTCGTTTCAGCCTGCCAGTCGGGGCAAGAATCCGCTGAGGCAACAACAGACGTCGTGTGCGACCCGAACAACGGGGGCCTAACGCTGCCTGAAGGTTTCTGCGCCGTGGTCGTAGCCGACAGCGTGGGGAAGGCGCGGCATCTGGTGGTGAATGAGAATGGGGACATCTATGTTGCGCTAAACCGTGTGGAGAACGGCGGCGGCATCGTGGCGCTCCGGGACACGACAGGGGAAGGCAAGGCCGACCTGTTCACGTATTTCGGCGATGCCCGAGGAACAGGCATCGGCATCTATGACGGTTATCTCTACTTTGCGCCCGATACGGCTGTGCTGCGCTATCCGCTTCGTCCCGGCGAGCTGGCGCCTGCGGCGCAGCCTGAACTCATCGCAAGCGGCTTTGCAGAGCAGGGGATGCACGCCGCCAAACCGTTCGCGCTCGATCAGAAAGGCGGTTTGTACGTTAATGTCGGTTCCACGTCGAACAACTGTCAGGACGAGAGCGTCAGCGTGGAGCCGCCGGGGAAGGACCCCTGCCCGTCGCTAGAGCGCCACGCCGGAATCTGGCGGTTCGATGCCGCACAGCCGGGGCAACGGCAGATGGAAGAGGGAATGCACTATGCGGAGGGCGTCCGCAACTCTGTCGCTATCGCGTGGAACACGACGAGCGATCATCTTTACGTCGTCGTGCATGGCCGGGACATTCTCAACCAGGCATGGCCCAACCTCTACACGGAAGAGCAGAACGCCGAGCTTCCGGCCGAGCAGTTTTTCATGATCGAGGAAGGCGCGTCCTACGGATGGCCGTACTGCTACTATGACCAGATTCAGGGAAAGACGGTGCTTTCTCCCGAATACGGAGGCGATGGGAACGAAGTGGGTCGTTGCGCGGAATATCCTGACCCGATCATGGGCTTTCCGGGGCACTACTCGCCCAACGGACTCGTTTTCTATGATGGGGAGCAGTTCCCGGAGCGCTACCGGAACGGGGCTTTTGTCGCGTTTCACGGTTCCTGGAACCGGGCGCCCTTCCCGCAGAAAGGCTACAATGTCGTTTTCGTGCCCTTCGACGGCGCCCGCCCGTCCGGCGACTGGGAGGTGTTTGCCGACGGCTTTGCCGGGGTCGATCCGGTGCAGAGCGTCAGCGATGCGCAGCACCGCCCGATGGATGTTGCGGTAGGCCCGGATGGATCGCTCTACGTTTCCGATTCCGTGAAGGGCAAGCTCTGGCGGATCGTGTACAGGGGATAAGCTTCAAGGAGAGCATTGCCGGAGGCGCGAGATGGCGTAGATGCATCGTCTGTCAGGCTCCTGTTCCCGGCGCTCTCACTTCAGCAGTGGAAATCTTCTGTTTGGGCGAGAGGCGAGCGTTTTTTAGCACCTCCAGGGCTTCATCTTCGTTCTTGGCCTGACGCAGGTATTCGATGGTCTCGGCATCGCGTATCATTTCGGCGATATGCCGCAGATATTGCAGATGCACTTCGGCGGGCGTCTCTTCGGGCGTCAGCAACGTGAGAACTACATGGATGGGATGCCCTGCGCGTGGAAGCTCTAAGCCCCTCCGGCTTACGGCGATGCAGAAAAGCGTCTTTTCCACACTCGGAACGTGGGCGTGGTAAAATGCTGCACCCGGCAGCAGCTCAGGCGTATAATCATTGCCGCTGAGAGCGTCGATAGCGTGTGACAACGCCTCGGGGCGCGCCTCAAAAGCTGGCAGCAACATTTGCCGGAGGATATGATCAAGAGGAGACGGCAGTACATTCAGTACGATGTGGTCGGGTGGGGGCAGAGGCAGGGCTTCCTGCCATTTCGCTGACCGAGCGCCCTGGGCCGGGATATCATGGTATTCCGGTGGATACACGACGATAATGCTGGTTCCTTCGAAGCGTTGCGCCAGAGTCCGAGGCAGCCGCTCCAGTCCTGGCTGCCAGGAGACCGAACCCCTGCGTGCGCTGAGCAGGATGAGCATGTCGTGTGGGCCCAGACGCTCACTGAGCGAGGGTACGAGGTCCTCCCAATTTGCCAGCACGTCTGTCCTGACAGCTACCTCCGGCTTCGTGGATCGCGCCGCATCCTGCAAGGCTGGCAGTTGCTCTGCTTCGGACAGAAGGGTAAGATCAGCGCCGGTGTGTCGGCAAAGCGTTTTTATCGTTTTGAAAGCTGTGAGGAATCCCGGCTCTCGGTCTGCCGGCGGTGGAATAGCCAGGAGTACGCGCCCGACGAGCTGGAGCGGCGCTGCAATGCGGCAAAGCAGCAGCAGCACGCCACGCTCATAGAGCAATTGATCGGAGACGCTTCCAAAAATAAACCGCTCCGCCGTTGGGACGTTGTCCCATCCCATGACTACTGTAGAACTGCGCGTTTCTTTGATGGCGCGTCTGAGCCCTCGTGATACACTCATCTCTACCCGCGTAAGTGGGGAAACAGGGACATCGGCTGAGGCGGCGTGAATGAGCGCGTGAGCCAGTACCTTTTCACTCGCTGCGACTTCTTCCAATGCATCTGGTCCGTCCTGGGCGATAGTGACTGGATAGACCGGCTGTTCCTGTCTGGCGTCGCGGATGAGGAGTGCGACATCCATAATGCTTGGTACGGTAGATGGGTTGGAAAGGGGGATGAGGATACGCTGTGGAGCCGTCATCGGATCGTAGGGTCGGGCCGCCTCACGGAGGGCGATCCGCCGCCCATAGCGATCCGCCAGCCAGGGTCCCAGCAGGCACGTCACCAGGATCATCAGGATCGTGCCGTTCATGACGGAGGCGCCGAAGAGTCCAACCCG
>CBDUBU010000053.1:0-17696 GCA_965365465.1 uncultured Rhodothermaceae bacterium | reverse complement strand
CACCAGCTATGCTCACAGTCAATCTCCTGGTGTCTCATTGTCAACACAACCTAGTCTAAAGCCATGCAACGCCGCTACTTTTCTCTGATCTTCTCGCTGCTCATCCTGAGCCTGCCAATCTCCTTGTATGCGCAAGTGCAACCTTCCTCCTCGAACGGTTTTCTTCATCCCGCAGGGGGGTCATGTGAAGCGCCTGTTGGTCCGATGCAGACAGGAGCTGCTCACAAGGCGCTGGCCGGGTCGCCAATGGTGCGAATCGCATACATCATCCCGTCAAACCGGACGCCACAGCCGAATGGGGTTGCCGCCCTGCAGGACGCTATCGTCCTTGGTCGCCAGTGGTTTAAGGCGCAGATGGAACAGAACGGATTCGAACCGCGCACCTTTCGTGTAGAGACCGAGGCCGACGGCATAACTCCAAGGGTGCATGTCGTCTCCGTTGCGGAGACGGACAGCGTTTTGCGCGGCGCCGGTGGGAATGACCTCTGGAGTCGCACCATCGATGCTGCCGCGCGGGCCGGCATATCGTCCTGGGTGTGGGACGAAGTCTGGCTTCTCGTTCCCGAGGCGCACGTACAACAGACAGACGGGTCCATAATAGGAGGCGTGGCGCTGGGCGCAAGCAACGGCTCGAATAACGATCCGGGCATTGCTATGATTGGCGGCAACGGACTTGCCATGCTTGGCTATTTGCAGGATGATCGCCCCTATGACGGTCTCGTCATACCCGAACTGGGACCGTTGCCCCTCAAACAAGACATTTCTTTCGCCTGGTTTGAGGGCAATACCCTTAGCTCCGTGTCTTCCTCCTGGACGGGAGCCCTGATGCACGAACTGGGCCATGCGCTGGGCCTGCCGCATGACTTCCGAAACGACAATAACTTCCACGGCAACCTGATGGGCAACGGGCTGCGAGGCATCCGCGGCAACATCGATCCGATCGCCTACCCCGGTGATTATACGCGCCTGACGTATGCCGAAGCACAGTACGTTGACACCAGCCCCTATTTCAACGAGGGCAAGCCACGCAGCGAACCTCCCAAACTGGCGGTTTCACTGCCTGATGGCGGCGTCCCGGTGGGGGGCCAGCTTCGCCTGGTCTTTAGCGCTTCTGATGCCGATGGTCTGGCCCATGCCCGCCTCGCACTTAACGGGGACCGCATCGGTGAGATGAAACTTTCCGGAATCAACTCCTCCGCTACCTTCACAACCCCCTACCACCTGCGCGACAAAGAAAGTGAATACTACCTTGCCGTCTTCGACCTTAATGGCAATAAACAGGAGACCAAGCTGACAGTGAAGGCGAACCTGACGGAAAACTGGGCGCCACAGCCATTCATCCAGATCAGTCCGCCCATGCCGGCTGCGTCGCAATTCATGTGGCTCGATGCGCGGCAGTCCGGAGATCCCGATCACGGTACGTCAGGTCTCCAGGTGGAATGGGATCTGAATAACGATGGTGTGTTTGATACCAGCCCCATGCATACCGGAACTCCACTCATTCAGTCCCTGGCAGAGGGGGATTACCTTGTCCGGGCCAGGGTGACCGACCCCACCGGGGCGCAATCAATTTCCACGCCGGTCAGTTTCCACGTGCGCCCGATTACAGGGAACGCCAGTATTACCAGGGTCCTCACCTTCGAGGTCGATATGAACCGCGAGATCCGGCTCGGTCATCTGCCCGCAGGCAGCGTTGTCGGCCTGCGCGGCAATGCCGCCCCGCTGAGTTGGACCGCCACCACGCCGCTTTCCGATCCCGACGGCGACGGCATCTTCAGCAGCTCGGTTTCCATGACCCTTGCGCCTGAAACGCCTGTCTATTTCCAGTTCGTACACCACTGGAGCGATGGCAGCGAACTCGCCTGGGAATATGGCGCGCAGGGCAAAACCACCCGCCTCTTGCTGTTCAATGGCGAAGCTGTGCTGCCACTGTATTACTGGAATGATGTTACGGGGGTGGCAACGGCGGATGAGGCAGGGCCGCCGGCCAGCTTCGCATTGCACGAGAACTACCCGAACCCCTTCAACCCGGCGACGCGTATTTCCTTCGACGTGCCGCGTCCGGCGCACGTGCGCCTGTCCGTGTTTGATATGCTCGGGCGCAAAGCAGCGGTGCTCGTAGACGGACCAATGGCTGCCGGAAGGCACACCGCGCTATTCGAGGCGGGTGGATTGCCAAGCGGGGTTTATCTTTATCGGCTGGAGGCGAACGGCTACTCCGAAACCCGAAGACTGTTGTTGGTCAAGTAGAACGAACGCTGCTATCGTTGTTGTAAAAGCGCGGACGCTGTACTACCATTCCGTTGACTGCATTGACATCTTCTCGCCTGCATACATTACAGCAGAGAACCTCTCAGTGGAGCACGCCATGCCGGGGCAGCCCCGTGAAAGCGAGCAGGAGGCCGCACGATACCGCTGTTTCGATGTCTCTGCCCATCCGCAAGGGGATGGACACGTGCTGATCCACTCCGGGCAAACGGGCAAAAGCAGCGTGCTGCCTCGTTTCGTCGCCCACTTGCTTTTTACCTGCCAGACTTTCAAAACGCTGCGCAACCACGCAGCGCAGAGCTTTCTCGAAACCCTTCAGGCAGCACAACAAAGCGTGCCGCAGGTTGGCTTCGATCAGGCTGCGGTTTCAAGTCCTGCGGATTCCCGGCCGGAAATCGACTTGATCGAGCGCCGGTTGATGGATTTCGTCAGGGACGGGTTCCTCGTTTCGGAGGCCGAGATCCGTGATCAAATACTTTCTCTTTGCAGGACGGCTGTGCTTCGTGCAGCACAGCCGGACCCGATTACTGTAATCGGCATACCGACACGCAACCGAACCCAAAGCCTGGGACGCGCTGTAACCAGCTACATCAGGAATGTCCGGCGGTCTGGGCGTGAAACGGAGTTTGTTGTCATCGACGATTCAGACGACAACGACGTTTGCGAAGCCAACAGGCTGATGCTGGGCGGCTTGCGAGAACGCCACGGGACGGCAATCGCCTATGCGGATCGCCGGCAACGTGCGCGTTACGCTGATGCCCTGGCACGCTACGCAGAGGCGCCCCCAGAGATCGTGCATTTCGCCTTGCTGGGAGACGAGCGGTGTAGAGCACGGTACGGCGCCCCCCGCAACGCGTTCTTGCTTCACGCTATGGGCGCGATCTGTCTACAGGTCGATGACGACACGGTCTGCGAACTGGCGGCAGCGCCGGAAGCCGCTCCCGGACTTGTCCTGAGTTCTGAAAACGACGCCAGTGCGTACTGGTTCTTCAGCGATCAGGACCCTTTTCCAGGCTCGCTTTCTCTCGTAGACGTCGACTATCTGGGGGTCCACGAACAACTGCTGGGCAAGGAAGTCTTGCCGCTCGTTGCGGCAGTACAGAACCCGGCTGTCCGTCTCGACATCGAGCGCATCAGCCCGGAGTTTCTTGCAAACATGGCCCTGCCCGGAGCGCGGGTGGCCGTTACGTCATCGGGAACAGCCGGCGATTCCGGCGCCGCCGGCAACAGCCACCGGTTGTTCCTCGAAGGACCTTCCTTCCAGCGTCTCACGGCATCCGAATCGGCCTACCACGCGCGGCGAAGCAACCGACACGTATTGCGAGCGCCGATACATGCGACCATTGCAGACAGCATGTTCTGCTCTACGATGAACCTCGGCATGGACTTGCGTACGCTCCTGCCGCCCTTCATGCCCGTGCTGCGCAATGAGGACGGCATCTTTGGAGGCCTCTTGAGCCTTTGCTTCAAGAACGCCTTCAAGGGATATGCGCCTGAGTACGCCCTGCTCCACCTGCCGCCGGAACCTCGCGGGCCTTTTCCGGCTCGCGTGCGCATGAGACCCTTTTATACAAACGACCTCATCTTGAGACTGCTGCCTGGTGGAGATCTCAATGGAGAGCGCAGCAACGCAGACCGCCTGGCAGCCGCAGGCAGACATCTGATCGGCTTGGCAGCCCTGGCGCCTGCGGACTTCGAGCGCCGCCTGCAATCCCTGTGCAGCCAGACCATAGCGGCCAGTATGCAGTTTGCAGAACATCGGCTGGGCGCCTGCACCGGCGCTCCTCCGTTCTGGATCGACGATATGAGGCGTTACATCACCTCGCTTCAGGAAGCAGAAAAGCAAACGGATTATCATGTACCCCCCGATCTGGAGGGGGATAGGACTGAGCGGTTGGCTTTACTTCAAGCCCTGACCAACAGGTTTGGTTATCTGCTCATTCACTGGCCGCACCTGGTGGAAACTGCGCTGGCCCTGCGCCAACAAGGCTGCACACTCGCCGGGCCGCTATGAACTGCGCCCGGAGCGGGAGCGGGCGCTTTTTTCTTTATGAAGCTCTTGTGAAAGCGAGGCGGCAAAATTATACTTTACAGGTGGTTGCACAGTCTGGAAAGCTGGCTGCCCGGAGGTTTCTGCACAGCGCACTACGCCGGGGCCGCCGTAATCCTCCAGCCTACGTCCGGGAAGATGGTCCCTGCCCGTGAGGTTCACGTGATTGCGTGACCGGAAATCACGCTGTCGCGTGAGGCAGCCCGGCGGACATCATGCGTATCCTGATCCGAAAGCATAGCGCCGGGCGCGAAGGCCCAGGCCCCTGCCTCCTTCTGCACGTTTCGCGTTCTACTGGTATGCGACCATGCCTGACCGAGAGCCTTTCATCGTCTGGATCGTGGAAGACAGTGAGGATTACCGGCAAACGATTCAGGATTTGATCAACAGCCGGCAGGGTATGCGGTGTACGCGCACGTTTAGTACCTGTGAGGATGTGCTTGCCGCGCTCAACCAGGAATTCGCCCCCGAAATCGTGCTCATGGACATCGGCCTGCCCGGCATGAGCGGGATCGAATGTGTTCGGCGCCTGAAGGCGCTCTCCCCGGCCACCCATGTCATCATGCTTACCATCCATGAGGACAATGACCGGATCTTCAACGCTCTCCGCGCGGGCGCTTCGGGGTACCTGCTCAAGATGTCGCCGGTGCATAAGATCTTTGAAGCCATCGAGGAGGTTTCCGGGGGAGGAGCCGCCATGAATGCGCAGGTAGCGCGGCGCGTTCTCAATATGTTCACGCAGTTGAACGCGCCGCGATGGGACTACCAGCTCACGGATCGCGAAAAAGAAATTTTGCAGCTTCTGGTGGAAGGCAAAACAAAAAATCAGATTGCTGATACCCTCTTCCTAAGCTTTCACACCATTGACACGCACATACGTAATATATATACAAAAATGCATGTAAACTCCCGCACGGATGCCGTAACCAAAGCCCTCCAGGAACGCATCATCTCCAAAAAGATCTGACCCTTTGATCCGGGCATTTGCCGTCGCAATTCACCTAACCCCTTTTGAGGTCAACAATGCCTGCCGCTTCAGCACGTCCGCTTCCGGAAGGAACTGCCTCTCAGAATGAAATGCCGCCTTCCAACTGGTCAATTTCTTTCTGCCACTTCAACAGATTCTGGCAGGTGTATTACCCACAAATTATTGGGAAAGTATGGGAATCAAATGACACCGAGTTTTACAATATCAGGTTTGACATATGCAATGCCGGCTCCGCTGCAAAAAGTGAAATCCTTGACTACCTCCGCAATAAAATCGGAAACGAGGAAAACGAGGCGGAACGAAATGCCATAGCGGATGAACTTCAGAACATGGAGATCCGGCTCATGCCGGGGATCGGCTATTTCTTCGCGTTCAAAGACAAGGGCCTGGATCTGCCGCGCCCCCCCAAACCGACAGAGCTGCAAGATGTTTTTCGCCAGTATCAGTACCGGCGTGTAGGCGCGCCGGCGATCAGCATCCCGAATCTGGCGATCTGTGGTGAGGGCAAAATCTTGACACGCAGCGCAGCATCCTATTCCGGCAGAAACTTCATCGATCTCGGCGACGGCCCCCCGCTTAAACTTAACGAGATGTTCAGCGATGATGCGCTGGACATATGGAAAGAAACAATCAGCATTCTGGTTTCCAAGAATCAACCTAGTGCTAGCGAAAATGAGACAGGGTTCAACCCCACTCCGGAATTTTACCATATACTGGACGATTTGTGCGATGCAGGCAATCGCCCCAATGAATGGTGGCGCATCAAAGGGCAGGATTTTATGAACATTCAGGTTGAACTGCCCAGGGTTATCGCACACGTCTGGTTTGATGAGGTTCTCCAGGGCGGCCAGGTTCCGGAATTCAAGCGCAGGTTCCTGAATCAGGATAGCCGGACGGGCGCCCCTGAAGAGGATAAGCGTAAAAACAGGACACGGGGTGTTTTTAATGAACGTCTCGAAACGACGCTTCACCAGAACCTTAACTTTTCTGTGAGCGATCTGAAAAAAACCCCCGGTGCGGACAAGGAATGCAAGATAACCAATACGGGAATCTACCTGGTATTGCCGGAGCGGCCCCAGGATTTGCAAACCATGTTCAAGATATGGGCTGCCGGTGAAGCGGGCAACCCTATTTTTACCGATACGTACCATTGCTCGTAGAAAGACACATGCTTCGGCAGCCCAGGCTCAAGCACCGGTTTCAGGCCGTTTCTTCACTGGAGGGAGAGACGGTGCTGGTCGCCGAGAGCGACTATGTAGTGCTCAGGAGCAGGGTGAGCGAACAGCTTCTTCCCCTGCTGGACGGGCGGCATTCGACCGGCGAGATCGTAGCGCTGCTCGATGGGGTTGCGCCAGCGGCAGAGGTGTACTTTGCGCTGCTGCTGCTGGAGCGCGAAGGCTATCTTACGGAACGGACGGAAGGCCTGCCGCCTGATGAGGCAGCCTTCTGGGAAGCATTGCAGGTGGACGCCTCCGAAGCCGCGCGGCGCTTGCAGCAAACCCGCGTCGCCGTGACGGCTTTCGGCGAGGCGCCCGCAGAGCCGTTTCTGGCCGCTCTGAAATCCCTGCACATACAGGTAGATCCGCAGGGCGAACAGAGGATCGTTCTTACGGACAGTTATCTCCGGGAGGAACTGGCGGCGTTCAACCGGCAGGCTATTGCAGAACGGCGTCCGTACCTGCTCCTGAAGCCGGCAGGCAGTACCCTCTGGCTGGGGCCGCTGTTTCAGCCGGGCCGCACGGGCTGCTGGGAATGTCTGGCCCATCGCCTGCGCGCGCACCGTCCGGCGGAAGTGTTCTTCAGGAAGCAACAAGAAGGGCGTCTGACGCTGCCGGGGCTTCCCTCTACGCTGCAGGCAGCTGTGGGCCTTGCCGCCACCGAGGTTGCCCGGTGGATCGTCTCCGGAGCGTCTGCCCTGGAGGGCGCCGTTCTCAGCTTTGACCTGATCACCCTGGAAAAACAGCGCCATGTGCTCACCCACCGCCCGCAGTGTCCCTGTTGCGGCGACGCCGCATCGTGGCTGTCAAGAGAACCGGTTCCCCTGGCGCTTGCCCGGAACCAGCCCGTGCGCGCCACCGACGGAGGATCGCGCACGGCGGCGCCCGAAGAAACACTCCGGCGCTACGGTCACCACGTCAGTCCCATTACGGGAGTCGTGCGTTCGCTCCGGCGCCTGACGCCTGGCGATGATCCGCTCATCCATGCCGTCACGGCGGCGCACCGCACCGGCCTCGATACGGACACCCTGCGCTACCTGCGCCGGAATGCGCGTGACGCCAGCGGCGGTAAGGGCAAATCGGCAATCCAGGCAGAGGCTAGCGGCCTGTGCGAGGCCATCGAGCGTTATTCAGGAATTTTCCAGGGAGATGAGATCCGGATCAGGGGCCGCTATATGGATCTGGCTCCGCAGGCCATCCATCCGAACACATGCATGAACTTCAGCGCCGCCCAGTATGCCGGGCGTCAGGCGCGGAACCAGCAAAATGGCTCGCGCTTCCAGCACGTGCCGGAACCATTCGATGAGCATGAAGCGGTCGAATGGACTCCCGTCTGGTCGCTCACCAACCAGGCTTTCAGGCTGCTGCCGACCGCCTACTGTTACTTTGATTATCCGGGACCAGCCTCACAGGTATGCCCTGCGGACTCAAACGGCAACGCTGCCGGGAATACACTGGAGGAAGCCATTCTTCAGGGGTTCATGGAACTGGTCGAAAGAGACGCGGTCGCCCTGTGGTGGTACAGCAGGGTGCAGCGCCCCGCCGTCGATCTGGCTGCCTTCGAAGACCCTTATTTCCATGCGCTCACGGAACGCTATAGCGCACTGGGCCGGGATCTCTGGGTATTGGACGTGACCTCCGACCTCGGCATTCCTGCGTTCGCTGCCGTCTCTCGCCGGATCAATTCTTCTGCGGAGGAGATCCTCCTGGGATTCGGAGCGCACTTCGACGCCCGCATTGCCGTCACACGCGCCCTCACGGAGGTCAACCAGCTGCTCGCTTCCCTCTCCTATCTGACGGAGGGCGGCGGCAGGCGTCTGGCCTCAGACTTTCCGGACCTGGCCTGGTGGTGGAAAACCGCGACCCTCGAAAACCAACCCTATCTGGCGCCCCGTGCGGGCCTTGCTCCCCTGGACGCCTTGCATTACGCCCCTCTGCGCTCTGGCAACGACCTGTGCAACGACGTACGGACCTGTGTTCGGATTGCCCGCGAACATGGGTTGGAAACACTGGTGCTGGACCAGACCCGCCCGGATATTGGTCTGCCTGTCGCCAGGGTGTTTGTACCCGGCCTCCGTCACTTCTGGCAACGGCTGGGTCCCGGACGGCTTTACGACGCGCCTGTCGCATTGGGCTGGTTACCGGAGTCGCTGAAGGAGGATGAACTAAATCCTGTACCAATGTCGCTGTAGGGGAGATCCTGCCTCAAAAGGCTTGCGCTTCCGTATGTTCCACTTCCGAATCCACATCATGCACGCAGCGTCCTGTGTATGGCTGCTTGTGCTGGCAAGCTTCTGCAGAACCGCGCAGGCACAGGAGCAAGATGTCTGGTTCGAGCGGTTCGGCATGGAAGATGGGCTGTCGCAGTATAGTGTACTGTGTATGCTCCAGGACCGGCAGGGGTTCTTATGGATCGGCACGCAGGACGGCCTGAACCGGTATGACGGGTACAGCTTCAAAGTGTCCCGGCACGAGCCTGCAGACAGCGCTTCGCTCGCCGACGATTACATCTATGCGCTTCACGAAGACCGGGATGGCGCGATCTGGATTGGCGCACGCGGCGGATGGCTCAGTAAGTTGGATCGGCTTTCCGGGCGTTTCTCGAACTACAGCATCCCTGCGGACTTGCTTCAACGCTCTGCCTCCCCGCCGTCCATCTATGATATTGAAAGGGGCCGCACAGGAGAGTTGTGGCTGGCTACAGACGCCGGCCTTTTACGATTCGACAGCCAGACGGAACGGTTCACCCGGCACGGCCCCCTTTCTGCAAATGCGGAGCCTTCCAGCCGGAATATTGTTCGGGCGCTTTCAAGCGACCAGAGCGGAGGGCTATGGGTCGGCGGCGTAAGTGGCCTCTTCTCCTTCGACCCGGCTGCCAATCTGCACACGAAGGCGCCGCCTGACAGGCATGGGAACGACATCGATTCCGTGCTGACGATGCACTTAAGCCGGGACGGAACCCTCTGGATCGGCACGTTTAACGGGGGCCTTGTGCGCTGCCATCCCCATTCACGAGCGGTCGAACGCTATCGCTTCAACCGGGACGACCCCTATAGTCTTAGCGACAATCGTATCAATGCGCTTACCGAGGACCAGCAGGGGCAGCTATGGGTAGGTACAGATGCCGGTGTAAACGTACTCGATCCGGCCACGGGAAGGTTTGCGCGACACACCCACGATGCTGCGAATGCGCACAGCATTTCAAACAACGAAATACTTTCTCTCCTCGAAGATCGCACAGGCATTATCTGGGTTGGCTCCTGGAGCGGACTTAACAAGCGCTCACCGCTCGCCGGGGCCATCACACACTACGGATACGTTTCCGGAGGCACGGGCCTGAACGCGCCGCGCGTCGTTGCGATCTGTGAGGACCGGAGCGGTACGCTATGGGTTGGTATGCTCGGCGGTGGACTGAACCGCATCGACATGGCTACCGGCACAATTACCTCTTATACCTCTATCCATGAGGATACGACCAGCCTCAGCAACAACGACGTGGTTTCGATTCTGGAGGATAGCAAAGGGAGGCTGTGGATCGGTACGCTGGGCGGTGGATTGAATCTCCTGGACAGGGAAACCGGCAGGTTCCGCCGCTACGTGCATGGAAAGGATTCTCGAAAATCATTGACCAGCAATAAGGTCGTGTCTGTTTACGAAGATCGGGCGGGCATACTGTGGATTGGAACGGTCGATGGGGGACTGAACCGGTTCGATCCGGAAACAGGTAGTTTCGAGGCTTACCAGAACAGCCGGGACGATGCCTCCAGCCTGAGCAGCAATTATGCATGGCCTATCTACGAGGATTCCGCGGGAAACCTCTGGGTCGGCGCCATAGATGGAGGGCTGAACCGGCTGGACCGGACAAGAAAACGCTTCACCCGTTACGCCCACCAAGCGCAGGACAGCGCCTCCCTGAGCAGTAACCGGGTCTACGCTCTGCTCGAAGACGCTCAGGGGACGCTATGGGTCGGTACGACGGAAGGACTGAACCGGCTGGACCAGAACCGCGAGCGGTTCAAATCCTACAGAACGGAAGACGGATTGCCCCACAACCACATCGTCGGAATGCTCTTTGACGACCAAGGATACCTGTGGTTGAGCACGAATGACGGGCTTAGCCGTTTCGACCCGCGCCTGGAGCAATTTGTGAACTACACCAGCCGGGACGGCCTTCAGAACGCTGTGTTTCATGTAGGCGCTGCCTGCAAGAGCCGAACGGGTGAGCTTTTCTTCGGAGGGCCCGACGGTTTTTATATTGTGGACCCACGCCGGATTCGAACCAGTCTTCACCCTCCTCCAGTCGTCCTGACGGACTTTCGCGTCTTTGATCAGCCGTTTTTCATCGACCGGACGGTTGAAGGGCTACAGCAGGTCGTTCTCAGGCACGACGAGAACTTTTTCTCGCTTGAATTTGCCGCGCTCGACTACGCGGCTCCGGCGCAGAATCGCTACACGTACCTGCTCGAAAACTTCGACAAAACCTGGAGTAATCCCGGACCCCGACAGGTAGTTCGTTACACGAACGTGCCGCCGGGGCGCTATACGTTTCGTGTAAAAGCCTCAAATGGCGGCGGCGTCTGGAACGACGCCGGGCTTGCGATCCCGATCAGTATCCGCCCTCCCTTCTGGGACACATGGCCCTTTCGGCTCCTGGCATACTTGCTCATACTCCTCTTGCTCTATCTGGGCTACCACTACCGGATGCGACAGATCCTGAGCGTCGAGCGTTTGCGAATGCGGATTGCCGGCAATCTCCATGACGATATAGGGGCTAATCTGAGCAGCATCGCCATCAAGAGCGAAATGGTGCTCAACCGCAACCAGTTGAAGGAACCGGAGGCGCAGCGGCTGACCGAGATCAGTCGCACCGCACGGGAAACCGCGCACACGCTTCGCGAGATCGTCTGGGTCGTGAACACCGGCTATGATACGCTCGATCAACTGATAACGAAGCTGGAGGATGTGACCTCGGCGATGCTCGACGGGCACCTGGCCTACAGCTTTGAGCGTCCCCCGCAGCCCCTCCCTCATCGGCTCACGATGGATTTCCGGCAGAACATATACTTCCTCTACAAAGAGATTCTCCACAATATCGTCAAGCACGCGCACGCCACGCACGTGGAGGTGAAGACATCGTTCGGCTCCGGCAGCTTCTCCATTGAGGTCCTGGACGACGGCGCCGGCTTCTCGGAGGCGTATATAAAGGCCGGCAACGGCCTCCATCTCATGCGAAAGCGCGCTTCCGACCTCGGAGGCCGCCTCCAGATCATCAGCGAACCGGGAAAGGGAACCTGCGTGTCCCTGCTCACCAAAGTCGCCTGACTGTGATGTATACACCGGCTTTCGTTCACAGCCGGATTTCCATTTAGCGCCTCCGTCATGGCGGCCGCGCCCGGCATCGAATAGCGTATGTGCGTCACGGCAAATCACGCGAACACGTCAGGTCAGGGGCGCGGAGAAAGGGTAAACTAGCCACCGGAAGAGAGGAGGAGCGCATCCTGCACTCCTCCAACGTCAGATCTAAACGAAAGAGGAGGGTGCTATGCGTATCCATAACTTCAGGCGGCGTTCACTGATTCTTCTTTACTTCTTGTGGATGCTGCTTCTCGCAGTTGGAAATACAGGTTGCGATTACCTGGTTGAACAAGGAGAGGAGCCAGGAGAGGTACAAGGAGAAGAGCAGACGTATGTGCTGCCTTACGACAAGGAAGCCAACTATCTGCTCAGTCGGGTCGGCTCGTGGTCCCTTCCGTCTTGCAGATACTGCTCCGACGGAAGGCCGCCTCAGGTAGCCGTTGGAAACGGCTGCATGAGAGACACCTACGTAGCTGCGGCGGCGCTCTATGCCTGGGCCGCTGCCTCCTACGCCAAGACGGGTCTACCAGATGAAGCGACTTATGCACGACAAACCATGATGGGCGAGCTGCAAAAGGCAGATCAGCTTTGCAGCAACAGTCCTTCTTTCGGTGGATCTTCCTGCAAGACGCTCACCATATGGCCTTGCGGAGGCGGGTTATGAAGCACAGCATCCTGCTGCTTTTCGGGGGCATTTTAATCATCTCAGGATGCGATTTCGTCACGACGCCTCCCGAAGATGCTCCCGATGCCGACCTGGCAGGTACGTGGCTCTATACGGATAGTTGGAAGGATCGGACCACAGGCACCTTCTGCGGAGGCACAGCAAAAGTCATCATCGTATCGAATGGGGACAGGCTGCAGGGAACGCTGGAAGGCACGGAGCACTGTGATAATACCCGGTTCCCCCTCGGTGGAATTGAGAGCCTCACCCGTGAACGCCTGCAAGACTTCGAAATAAGGAAAAGCAGATTCTACTTCCGTTCTGATCGCTCATGCGGTCGATCCGGGCACGTAGACGGAAATGATCCCGACCTGGCCA
This sequence comes from uncultured Rhodothermaceae bacterium, assembly GCA_965365465.1. Classification (GTDB taxonomy): domain Bacteria; phylum Bacteroidota; class Rhodothermia; order Rhodothermales; family DASSAV01; genus CBDUBU01. The sequence continues at coordinate 4,776 of CBDUBU010000053.1, read as the reverse complement.
AAGGCATCTATTCAGCCCCTTGCGCGGAAGGCATTGAAGGAAGTTTTTCCATGAGAAGACAGTAGCCCCTCTGCGAAACAGCGGCGCCGACCCTGCTGCCCAAGTGCAAAAAACACAAGAAACGGTGAATCTGCTCCGCGGCCTCTGGAATCAGGATATCGGTTAACTCCCGTTCCGTCTCGCGGGATCATGCCTCTGAAAGATCACATGAATCGAGGAGCGATACGTCATGGAAGAAACGACAATCAAGTATGGTGGGCAGAACCTGACCTTGAGGAAAAGTGAAAACACGGTGGCTGTGAAAGCTGCACCCGGCATGGGTCCACAGCTTGCGGCAACGCTTTCCGCCATGAGCGAGGTTCCCACGCTCGAGGCGCTCAGCGGGTTCAACGTCATCCATGTAGAAGGCTCACGGAAGGAGGTAGACGAAAAGCTGGACATGCTAAGAGCCAGCCCCGCCGTCTCCGTCGGCTCCCACGTCTACTTCACCTCGGACGATCAGGCGCCGTTCGTTCCGACAGGACAGGTGTACGTGGTATTTAAGGAAGATGCACCCCTCGCATCGTGCCAGGAGTTGCTCGACCGGTATCGCCTGAGCATCGCAGAAGCGCTCGGCGAGCGAAAACTCATCGCACAGGTAACGCCGCACTCGCCGAATCCCGTCAAAGTTGCCGAAGCACTACAGCAGTCAGACCTGGTTGACGTAGCAGAGCCAGATCTGGCGACCCCCGGCAACCTGACGACCTTCCTGCTTCCCCAGGACCAACTGCTCAATCACCAGTGGCATCTCCGCAATCAGGGATTCCACCGGGGAACTTCCTTTGGTTTCAAGGCCGGCGCTGACGCACGCGTCATCGCGGCATGGCAGGAAAGTTCATCCCTGGGATCTCCCGCGGTCGTGGTGGCTGTCATTGACGACGGTTTTGACTTGACGCACCCTGATCTAAATGGCGCCGGAAAGGTCATAGCGCCTTTTGATTTCAAGCGTAATACAATCAATCCAGAGCCGGAGTTTAGTGCTTCCTATCCTTTCTGGAATCCTACAAGAGGGGTGTGGGAAGGAGACTGGCACGGCACAGCCTGCGCGGGCGTCGCCATCGGCAACGCCAACGGTCTCGGAATCGTCGGCGCTGCGCCCGGATGCCGCCTGATGCCTGTCCGATGGGGCAACGAACTATCGGACGCCCAGGTCGTGCGCTGGTTCGATTATGTAAAAACGCGAGGAGCATGGGTCGTTAGTTGCAGTTGGGGAGCGCGAGCACGACACTACGTGCTCTCTCACCGGATGCGAGACGCCATCACACGGTGTGCGCGAGAGGGAAGAGGTGGTCTTGGATGTGTCGTTTGCTTTGCTGTGGGAAACGAGAACCGGGATATAAATGCTCCCCATGCCGGGTCAGTAAATGGGTTTGCCATTCATCCTGAAGTGATTGCCGTCGCAGCCACTACCAGTCGTGACGAGCGATCAGACTATTCGAATTTCGGGAAAGAGATTGCTGTGTGCGCGCCTTCCAGCGGCGCCGGCGGGTGGGGCATTGCTACTGCCGATGTCTCCGGGGTCTTCACCCGGATGGGCATACAGGTTGAAGCAGGCTATGGTACAGGACCCTGGACAGAAGATTTCGGCGGCACCTCCAGTGCCTGTCCTCTTGTTGCCGGAATCTGTGCCCTGCTACTCTCTATCAGGCCAACCCTCCGGGCCGACCAGATAAAAGACATCATCCAGCGAACGGCGCGTAAGATTGGTCCTTCGGGGGCTTACCGAAATGGGCGCTCTGACAGGTTCGGGTATGGCTGTGTGGATGCGGCGAGCGCGGTGCGCTATGTGATGAACTTGAGATAAGGAGTGCTTTCTGCACCCCCTATTGCGTATTACGGAGAAATGCAGACGCTGATGCGCTCCTGACCTGTGCAGCCTCGCACGGTTTATCCTTTAGCTGGAGACAACAATGAAATCCTTCTTTGTGCTTTTTCTATGCCTCATTACCCTTCCCGCTGCTGCCCAGGACGACACCAGGGAGCTATTGCAGGCACCGAAGGTGGATAACTTCATCTTCTTCTCCCTCGATCCATTGAATCCAGGGAAGCTTCGCTATGAGATTGATGCGCGAAACAACAGGGCCGCCGCGAAATCACTTCCCGAACTTATGACCACCGTCGCCAATACCGATGAGCGCTTCAATCTTGTTTTTGAGTTTTTGAACCCTGTCAAATACTCCGTCTCTACTTCAGAGAAAGCGCTCGATGACCCGTTCTACCAGAGCGCAACCGAATTTCTACAGTCTGTCGTTGCGCACGCGAGACTCGTTCAGGGCGCTGTGCAGGAAAGCGGCACACCTTCTAAACCCCAGAATTTTGCTATCGCTAAAAATAATGCTATATCTATAGATAAGGTGCTGTTTGCTCCTGATCTTCTCGAATGGTGGCTGGAGTATTTCAACACGGGAAAGGCTGGAATATTCAACACGGGAAAGGAATGTATCTCGGATGAAGGTGGTTCTTTCTTCGATGCTCTACAGAAAGCTGATGCTCAGTTCTACAGAGGAGATCCGGAGAACAACGCTGACCGCCCGGCGAATATCTTTTATAAAACAGTTCAGGATGCTATCTCGTCCATGTTGAGCGCCTCTACAATGGACGAGTTGACAGCTTCAAAATCGAGCCTGGATAGTGCTCAGAAAGACCTGCAAAAGAGCAACCGGGATGCTGAGCTGGCTCTTGAAAACGTAAGAAGTCAGACTGAGGCGCTGAGAAACCAGTGGAAGCCGGACAGCAACTGTGATCGGTACAGGTGGTACACGAACGGCGTCGTGGCAAGGTTTTTAGACAACACTACTGTACTTCTGGCGCAACGAAAGGCTCTCATTACTGGACTTGACAAGCTGCTGCAGAACATGGATAATCTGATCAAGCGCACAGCAGGAGAGAACAGCTTCATAGCCGGCACAGTCGATGTCGTGTCTGGTAAAATGAAAGAAGTGACCCTGTCGGTAAAGGAAAGGAAAATAGATTACAGTCCTGATAAGCTTGAACTGACTGTGACGGAGAAAGAAGGATCCACAGGAAAGATCCGTGTAAGGCAGTATTCACCCGTCGTACTTGAAGTCAGTGCAGGCCTTCTCTACACGAACCTTACGTATCCCAAATTCGGAACGGAAGAGGTCGAGGGGCAGACCGTTGTTGCCGAAGCCGGCAAAGACGTGCAACGATTCGTCCCGGTCGCAATGCTTAACCTGATTCCCAAAGTATACGCCAGAAGTGTTGTTTACCCACTGATGCAGATTGGAATTGGAACGGGAGAAGATAGGCCCACCCTCGCTGCGGGTCTCGGACTCCGCTTCGTGGAGCCTCTCAACCTGGCTTTGACAGGCGGCGCCATCTGGACATGGAAAAAAGAATTGACCGAGCTTAACATCGGTGATCCTGTCAGTGGCACAGCTGCAATCGAGGAGGATCTAACACTCAATTTCCAGTCGAAACCACGATTCTACCTTGGTATTCAGTACAGCTTTTGAGTGCTGTCGGGCCTGAGACGAGCACGAATACCCCTCGTGGTAGTGGTCTTTAGTAAAACATCTCTTCAGAGGTAGAAGACTTCCTTAAAGAGAACAATCCCATCTGCCGCGCCACACGCTCAGCCGCATCGGATTCGAGTGTGACCTGTCGGTTCGTGTAGCGGACTGTGGTTTCATCCAGCCCATGCCCGAGACCGGATTTCATCTGACCCAGGTTCAGGCCCGTCTCATCGGCATTGCCTGCCCATGTTCTACGCAGATCCTTGAAGCGCAGGTGCTCCATACCGACCGCCTCGCGTGCCTTCTCGAACCAGTAGCGTACCTGGAAGGCCGTGATTAATGCTGAAAGCTCCTGCCTCTCATCTGCAGATCCATAGAACACGCGATCGTCGGGTTGTTTGCCAGCGCACAAGGACAATAGCGCCCGGCAAACCGGATCGACGATGGCCACGGCGCGTGGGCGAGCGTCGGTCTTCGAGTCGCGCAGGTAGATGGAGCCGGAGAACGTTTCAATCTTTAGAGCTAATTTGGTAACGAAGAGGTCGTGGGTTCAAATCCCGCCACCCCGACTCTCTAAAACCGGCCTTCCTGACAGCAGGAGGGCCGGTTTTTTATGTTTTGGCACGTCCTGCCAATGGCTTCCGATTGGGGTGGTGTACACCTAAGTGTACATATACCCGAGCCCTGCGGCACCCGACTCGCGATCTACCCCCATAAGCGTCACCACCCCGACGACTTCGTTTGCTGCGTCAAGCACAGCAAAGGCATAGGACTGCCCTTGCTGGCGCTTGCGTAATTCGGCGCTGATCCATGTCTCAGCGCCGCCTTCGGGATAGGGAGAGGGCACATTCGATGTTGCCCCGATGGCAGGATCGGAAGCGAGGCGCTGTAGGGCTGAAGCGTGGCGCGGCGCGATGGGATCGCGTCGAACTGCTGGGTCGCTCCTGTTTCAGATCCAGGGCGGTATAACAGATTGGCGCTCAGCCGCAGCACGCGGCGAGGTGGTTGGACGAGGCAATGATAACGCCAGCGCTCGAACGAGCCGAGAACGCTGACGCCCCATGTCGGCGTGCAGTGGCGGGTTATGCCGCAAGTCGTTTATAGATGCCGCAAGTCGTTTATAGATGACGAACCCACCCCTGACTGCATAGCGATACCCCGGTACATCTCTACGCATTCTGACGAATCGTCGACCCTGTTACTCCACCTCAACGGTGGTCCACTCGGCTCGCCGCAGGCCAGCCTCGACAGGGACGCCCGG
>CBDUBU010000052.1:0-17713 GCA_965365465.1 uncultured Rhodothermaceae bacterium | reverse complement strand
GAACGCATCCTCAGAGAGGTCGCTCCGGGCGACCGGGTGCTGGTGCTGGATGGGTTTACCGGGACCGTCCGGCTCAACGGTTCCACGGCCAACACCGCCAACCTTCAGTTCATCAAGAGGGCGCGTGGGGAGGACGATGCTTCGGCCCGGGACCGGCTCGGCGACATCAAGATTGAGGAAACCGGCGCCGGCGAAGAGTACCGCTATACCATGCAGTCCGGCGCTTCGTCCATGACGGCGGTGGACGTGGAAGGATCGGTTCCGCGCGGCGCGCAACTGCGCATCGAACTGGAAAGCGGAGCCGTGGATCTCTCCGGCATCGACGGCCCCCTTGTGGTAGAGGTGGAGAACGGAAATGTCCAGATCGCCGGAGCAGGCGAAACCGTTCGTGTAGAGACAAAGAATGGCAACATCGAAGTGGGAATGCACCAGGCGCCGCCGGACGCTTCCATCGAACTCACTACCGAAAACGGCAATCTTACCCTGACGATGCCCGGTGAAGTCAGCGCTCAGGTAGAGGCCCGCACCAGCGTCGGCGACATCTCCATCGAGGGACTTAACTTCATCAACCGCAAGCTGGAGCCGCAGGGAGCCGGAGCCGAGTTTGATGGAAGGCTGGGACAGGGCAACACGCAGATCAAACTGCACACCCGGAACGGATCGGTCCTGCTCCGCGAAGGCCGCGTGCTCACCCTCCCTTCGCCGGATAGCCTGGCCGGCAGCCCCGCCGATGCCATTGAAGAAGGGCTGGCTCCGGCGCGCCCGCTGACGCCGATGGATAGCCTGCGCCCGACCCTGCCTCCCGAGCAGGACCCCGACGCGCTCACTCCGCGCTCCCGTCCGTTCCCCCCGGACAGCACGAAAACGATCTGAAAGACGGATTTCTACTCACCAGAAACACAGGCATCATGGAATCCAACGCTGGATCTACAGACGAGTACTATGTGCTCACCGTCCGCGAATGGCTGATCACGCTCATTATCATCAGCATCCCGATCGTAAACATCATCATGCTGCTGGTGTGGGCCTTCAGCGATTCGGCGCACATCACCAGAAAGAACTTTTCGCAGGCCTACCTGCTTCTCACGGTGATCGTGCTGGTCTTCATAGCGATCATGTACGGACTCATCTTTGCCGTCGGAGCGGGAATGGGGATGGGCGCTTGATACGGAATTCGTCTGAATCAGCGAGGCTTTTTCGGTTGGGAACGGTATAACGTAAGGCTTTTTCGTAGCTTTCCGATCCCTTTCGATTGTTGGATTTTTCCTGAACGCTCGGTATGCCCGCTGAAAAGACGTTCCGTTTGTACAACACCCTTACCCGGCAGGTCGAACCCGTCGCGCTGCTGGAACCGGAGCGGCTCCGTTTTTATGCGTGCGGCCCGACGGTGTATTCATACGCCCACATCGGCAACTTTCGCTCGTTTCTGACCGCCGACCTCATTCTGCGCACGGCGCAAGCCCTCGGCTGGCAGACTACCTACGTGACGAACATCACGGATGTGGGGCACCTGACGGAAGACGATTATGCCGACGCGAGCGGCGAGGATCGGATGGTGAAGGCGCTGCGCTCGAAGGAGGGCGAGCATTTTGCCAACATCTGGGATTTGGCGCGGTACTACACGGAGGTTCTGATCCAGGACTGGCATTCTCTGAACCTGCGCGAACCGGATGTGCGCCCCCGTGCCGCCGAACACGTGACGCAGCAGATCGAAGCCGTCGAACGACTGCTGGAAAAAGGATACGCTTACCAGACCGAGCGGGGCGTCTACTTTTCCGTTGCCGACTTTCCGGCCTACGGCAAGCTATCTGGCAACGACACAGCCGAACAACTGGAGCAGGGCACGCGAGACGTGATCCTGGACAGCGACAAGCGCGACCCCCGTGATTTTGCGCTCTGGAAAAAGGACGAAAAGCACCTGATGCAATGGTACAGCCCCTTCGGGCGTGGTTTTCCAGGGTGGCACCTCGAATGCTCGGTCATGTCGATGAACTACCTGGGCGAGCAGATCGACCTGCACGCCGGAGGGGAGGACCTGATTTTCCCGCATCACGAGTGTGAGATCGCCCAGAGCGAGAGCCTGACCGGGAAGCCGTTCGCTCGTATGTGGGTGCATACACGCTTTCTCCAGGTGGAAGGGGAGAAGATGGCGAAGCGCACGGGCAATTTTTACACGGTGCGCGACCTGATCGGAGGGGAGCAGGAAGGCGGGCGCGGCATCGATCCGCTGGCGCTCCGGTATGCCCTGATGTCCGGGAAGTACCGCGAGCCGTTCAACTTCACCCTGAAGCACCTCCGGGACAGCGCAAAGATCGTGGCCCGCTATCAGGCTGCCGCAGAACAGGTCAGAGGCGCTATTGAGGCAAACACGGACGGGAGTGATCCCATCAAGGGTCGTCTGGAGACTGTGTATGAGGAAACGCTCGACGCGATGCTGGACGACCTGAATACCCCGGTGGCGCTGGCCTCGGCCCTCAAAGGGGTAAAGATCATCCAGAGCATGAAAGACATGAACGCCGCCACGGCCCGCAACGCCCTGGAATGGCTGGAAAAGACCAACCGGCTCCTCGGTTTCATCGCGCACGAGCAGTTCAGCGGCGCTCCGGAGCAGGATGCGCAGGACCCCCTGACCCTGCAGGTGGAAGCCTTGCTCGCCGAACGCGCCGAAGCCCGCGCCGCCCGCGACTTCAAGCGGGCTGACGAGATCCGCGCCCGGCTCGATGACATGGGACTCGAAGTGATGGATTCGCCCGATGGCACGACCTGGAAAAGAAAGCTTACGTTGTAATTATTGAAGAGTATGACTATGCAGACAACCACAGCGTACCTGTTGACCCACCGCCCGCGCCGGATGCGCCGCACGGAGAACCTGCGCCGGATGGCGCGGGAAACCCGCCTTTCCGTGGACAACCTCGTAGCGCCGATGTTCATCGTCGAGGGGCAGGGGGTGAAGCAGGAGATCCCTTCGATGCCCGGTCAGCACCGTTTCAGCCTTGACGAAATGGTAAAGGAAGCGCGGGCGCTGCACGCGCTGGGCGTTCCGGCGGTCGCCCTTTTTCCCGCCATTCGGGATGCCCTGAAGGACCAGACGGCGACCGAGGCGATGAACCCGCAGGGGTTGTTCCCTTCGGCGGTGCGGGCGCTCAAGGATGCCGTGCCCGAACTGCTGGTGATTACCGACGTAGCCCTCGACCCGTATTCGTCGGACGGGCACGATGGCATCGTCCGGGGTGGGCAGATCGTGAACGACGAGACGCTGGACGTGCTCGCCCGGATGGCCGTCGTACAGGCCGAAGCCGGCGCCGACATTATCGCCCCCTCCGATATGATGGACGGGCGGGTCGCCGCCATCCGCGAAGCGCTGGACGAGTCCGGTTTCACCGATACCGCCATCCTGTCCTACACGGCGAAGTATGCGTCGGCCTACTACGGGCCGTTTCGGGATGCGCTGGACTCGGCGCCCCGCGCGAAGGAGGGCATTCCGGGAGATAAAAAGACCTACCAGATGGACCCGGCCAACGCCCGTGAGGCCGTCCGTGAACTGATGCTCGACCTCGAAGAGGGGGCCGACATGGTGATGGTCAAGCCGGCCGCCAATTACCTCGACGTGATCTATCGCGTGCGGGAGGTCGCAGACGTGCCGGTGGCGGCCTACCATGTGAGCGGCGAGTACGCAATGATCCAGGCCGCCGCACGCAACGGCTGGCTCGACGAGCGGGCCGCCGCCACGGAAACGCTCACTGCCATCCGCCGGGCGGGCGCGGACATCATCCTCACGTATTTCGCCCGTAAAATGGCAGAGTGGCTGCGGGCGTGATCGAGATCGTACACATCGACTACAGCGAACTGGAAGGCGGGCTGGTGCGGATGATGGACCGGTTCCGCGAGAGCGGCACGCTCACCGGCGATTTCGACGCCGACGACTACCTCCGCGCCGACGGAAATGCGGCTCTGCTCGGGCTGCTCTACGACCAGCGCGTGCGGGCCGAGTATGCCTTCACCGGGCCGATCCGTCTCCGCGACCGCCTCGGCCACCTCGACCTGCCGAAGATCGCCGCCCTCCGGCCGGAAGACCTGCGGGATGTGTTTGCCGAAAAACCCGCCGTCCACCGCTTCACCAACAAAATGGCTGACCAGACCCACGCCGTCGCGGGCATCCTGACCAGGCAGTACGCGGGCCGGGCCGAAAACCTGTGGAACGACGGCTCCGACCTTCCCAGGATCCGTGAGCGTGTAGCTGCCTTGCCCGGCTTCGGCGAGCAGAAAGCCGTGAAGATCAAATACGTGCTCCACTACTTCGGGCACCGGGATTTTTCCGGCGAGTGAAGCCGGAGGAACCTGAGATCGGACGCACCCGCTACAACCCGCACCCCCCGACCGGCTCCGTCACGACGCTCTCGCCGAAATCGGCGATCAGCGGCTTGCCTTGCGCAATGGCCTGCTGCACTGCCGGGAGGGACAGCGATGCCTTATGGCTGTCCCGGTTATCCCATACCTCGGTGATCCAGATTGCGTCCGGGTCAGAAGGGTCTCTTGCGACGACATAGCTCAGACAGCCGGGCATGTCTTCTACGCCCTCAAGCAAGATTGCGATCAGCGCGTCGCGCTTTCCCGGAACAGCGCTCATTTTGCCTATCAGTCCATGCATACGAAAATCTCTGGCTGGTTGGGGGTTGCATATGGCGCCCTGCACGTTTTCCTGTCTCCCGTGCGAAGATAAAGAGCGTACTGCAAAAGAAACCTATACGGGTGTCATCTCTCTGTCACAAGGGGCGCGAAGTGTTGACGTAGTTTCGTTGCTCGCCGCAGGAGCAATCAGATGCCTGGCCTCTCCCGTCTTCTCGGCTTATCAAACCATCTCCTGGTTCGAGTTCTATTGACGGATCTGTCTGATTTTCCTGCCGTTTGAATCAACCATCCCCGCCGGATCGCGCTGAACAGGCAACCGCGGAAGCTCGCTCCCTTCTCGAAGAAGCGGAGGGCTGTAAACCCGCGACCCGGTGATTGGTGCAACTTGTCTGCGGGCTTCCCTGCCTGTTCTGCGCGGTTGGCGGCGCGACAAAATGGAAAGGGAGCGCCGCGTTCTGACCCGCCGGGCGCTCCCTCTACGTATAAATGGTCTGTTTACAGCGGCGATTCCGGCGGCGGCGGTTCCGAATAGGAAGGCGACGGGGGCGCGATCAGGCTGTCTTCCTGTTTCACCACAGCCTCGCTCTCATCCTGTTCCACCACGATATGCACGTCGGTGACGAGCGCCGCCACGGCGCCGAGGGCGGCCCAGGTCGGCGCGAGCAGAATGGCCGCCGTGGCGCTGCCTACGCCTACCGACAGCGGAAACTCCAGCAACGTGCGGTCCTCTTTCTTGATGACGACGCGGCGGGCATTTCCCCCTTCAATGATCTCCCGCACCTTGTCGAGTAGCTGATTGCCCTTCACCTTGATTTCCTGAAAGACAACGGACTTTTTTTCCTGTTCTGCCATAATGAAGAGCCTCCTTTGGTAACGATGAATAGTCGGTTGGTTTGTAACAGTTGCATATCCTTCCGGATGGCATAGTGTTCCGGAATGAAACCCGCCTTAGTCCCGCAAGGCGTTACAGGGTTGAAAAAGGTTGCAGCACAGGCGCTTCCGGCGCCGGTTTTTCCTCCGGGCGGCTCCGGGGAAGTTCAACACCCCCGGCCCCTGCGGGGCAGCCTCCTCCAGGGAGCCGTTGGTTGTGCTCCTTCAAAAGGTTGCGATGGGCAACGGCAGTAAGGAAAAAGGCCCGACGCGGCCAACCCCTCGCGCTTGTCATACCGACAAAGGAGACACGAGGCGCCGCCGACTGATGGAGCACAACAGGCAAGGGCTGCCTGATCTCAGGTAAGATCTGCCCTTCCGGTTACCATTCGTAACGGCGCAGCGCACGGGCTGGAGTCCGGAAACGCGCAGGAAGTGTACTTAACGGCCTGTTTAATAGCTCATGCATGAGGGAAAGGGGTTGGATGCCGGGCCGGAAGGCCTCTTCGAAACAGGCGCAACGGGTGGGAAAGACGGCGGCGTAGCAGACATGGCACGATTGATGAAATCCTTCTCTCCACGTGTGCAGGCAGACCGGGAAAGCGGGAGAAGGAAAACGGGCGCCGAAGGGCAAAAACCGCCGCGCCGCGCTCCGTGAACCGGACGCCGACCCCGAAACACGTTGCGCTCCCCTGAGCAAGCGCGGCATGAACGGGAGAAACGGCGGAAATTTTTCCTCCGGAAGCCGGGGCTGGAAAACCGGAAAACCTGCGTACGGCGCTGTTTCATAGAAAGTTGGAAAAAACGCTTAAGCCCGGACGAATCTCGCCGATACCACAGACAACAACGCCTCAAAGGACCGAACGCCGGCCCGTAGAGGACAGCGGGTTCGGCCGGCGCGGGCCGTGTGTAACCTCGAACAACCAACAGTAACCCTCACAAACAACCACAAAGGAGGACTCTACCATGGGTCAACAACAATTGCTTCTTCTCGTTCTCGGCATCGTGATCGTCGGCCTCGCCGTCGTCGCGGGCATCAACGCCTTCAGCGAGAACCAGGCAAAATCCAACAAGGACGCTCTCATCAACGAAGGAATGCGTATCGCCACCGACATGCAGGCATGGAAACTGAAACCGTCCCAGTTCGGTGGCGGCGGCGGCGATTGGACTGACTTCACGCTTGCCAAGCTGGGTGTGGACGAAGACAACATGGACGGTGATGTCTACACAACGCCCTGGGGCGAGATTGACACCGCCAGCCCTGATGACATTACACTGACAGACCTTAATGGCAACACTGTTGGGACGATCAGCATCACCGATGAAGGTAAGATTACCTACGCCGATGAAGCTGCAGGCGGCGAAGAAGGAGGTTGATTAAGCATTATCCAAAGCGTTCAGATCAGGCGGCGGCGCAGGCTTCTTTCCGCGCCGCCGCCAGCCTGAGCGGTTTCCAACCCCACCCCTGACAAAAGCCTTTCCCATTCCCCCCGACCATGTCCATCAAGGAATTCAGATTCAGCGGCGTCGGAACAGCCGGGCAGCCGGTGCAGGGGACGGTGTTTGCGTCCTCACGGCGCACAGCCACACAGAAGGTGACTTCCCTTTCGGAGAAGCACCGTTTCCGGCTTCAAGGACTGGATGAACGCTGCATCTTCCAGTACAAGGTGCGCCATCCCAGCGGGAAGGTGCTCAACGGCGAGCAGAAAGCCTTTTCGCAGGAAGAAGTCTCCACCGCCCTGCGGAAGATGGGTCTGGAAGTGCTGAAGGTCCAGAAAAAGTTCTTCAGCCACCAGATGAAGCCGCCGCGCGGCGACATGATCATGTTCGTGCGCCTCTCGGCCAACCTGCTCCGCGAAAAGCTGCCCTTCGATGAAGTGTTGAACCTGCTCGTCAACGACGTTTCCAGCAAGTCGCTCCGCCAGGTTATCCGCGACCTGAACGCGGACCTGAAAGGCGGCATGGACGCGCAGCAGGCTTTCATGAAGCACCAGCACATGCTGGGCAAGTTTACGGCCTATATGCTCGGCATTGCCTCCCGGAGCGGCAACATGGCCGACATCTATGAGGCCACGGCGCGTTTTCTGGAGCGCCAGCAAGAATTCAAGAAAAGCGTTAAAAGCGCCATGGTCACGCCGATGATTACCATTCTGGTGCTCATCGCCGTGTTTGTCTGGTACGTCTGGTACATTTTCCCGGAGACGGCCGGGCTGTTTGAAAACTTCGATCTCGAACTTCCTCCCCTCACCACCAAGACCCTCGCGTTTTCGCACTGGCTGGACGCCAACTACGGGTGGGTGCTGCTGTTTACCGTGCTTTCGCTGGGCGGCTGCATTGGGTTCGGGAGCACGCAGAAAGGAAAGTTTCTGATCGACAGAACCCTCATCAAGCTGCCCCTGATCGGCGGGTTGCTGCACAAGCTGAACATCGAAATCTTCTGCCGGGTGTTCGCCATCCTCTATTCAGGCAGCGGCGAGAACATCAGCGTCATCAAGATCGCCGCCGAGGCGTGCGGCAACCGGTACATGGAGCATCAGATCAAAACGATCACCGTCCCTATGATGGTGGCGCAGGGCGCTGACCTGGTCCGGTCGATGGAGGCCAGCGGCGTCTTTACCTCCATGTCCATCGCCCGCTTCCGCAGCGGCTCGGAAACCGGCAACGTCCGCAAGGCCGCCGAGCAGATGGCAGATTATTACGAAAAGGAGACCGGACTGAAACTGAAGGCGGCGGTGGAAGGCATCCAGACAGGCGTGGCGATCATCATCACCATCGCCATCTGTTTCCTGACGCTGATCTCCTCCGAACTCGCCCTGATCTCTCCCTCGGCTTCGGACATGATGAAAAAATAAGAGTGTGCTATGAGTCGCTATCTCAAAGGCAAAGAAAACCTCTCCCTCGGAGGGACGCAGCGGAAGCGCCGGAGGGTGTTGCCTGTTCAGGAAAGCGCATCGTTTCAACAATACCCCCACCCCTGCGGGGCAGCCCCCTCCAGGGGGCAGTTGCCTTATGCCAACCTGAAAGCTCTGCGCCAGAGCGGAAGTTTTCGCGCCAGACCAAAAACGGCGCCGCTCGGTGCGGCGGTATGTGTCGGGCAGAACCAACCCCTCCCTCCGAGGGAGGTGGCGCGAAGCGCCGGAGGGTGTTTTTTTCTCTCCAGCGGCTTCGTGAACGGAGAACACCCCCAGTCGCTGCGCGACAGCCCCCTCAAGGGGGCGGTTGCTTCTGCTGCAAGCAGAAACCTGCGTCCGAGGCGCGGTATGCCGGGGCCGGAGGGTGTCAGCAGCCTTTGGAGAGGCAGACACGCCTGATTGCTACACGAAAGCCTCGAAGAGGATGAAAAAATAACGGGCGTCGCCAGGACGCTGCCCCACCAAACGGTTTGCCTCAGAGGAAAGTAAATGAGTGCCGGTTTCTTTGGGAACTACTTCAAGCGCAGGAACAAAGCGGAGGAGGAGCCGGCGGCTCCTTCTTCGCCGTCTGTTGCCGGTGCGAAGTCGTCCGGGCCGGAAGAAGACCCGCGCGCCGCCGCTCCGGCCAGTCAGAGCGACTTCCTGAAATATGGCCTGCGAGGCCGTCCGCCGGCGGAGCCGGAAACGTCGAAAGAAGGAGGCGAAAAGCCCCGGTACCGGACCAGCAGCGTGATCGAACCGCGCCCGGAGGCGAGCGCTTCCAGAGCGCCCGCGCCGGAGCCGATGCCTGCTGCTCCTGCCGCGCAAACCCCTGTGCAGAACAGTCCGGAGGCCGCCTCGCCCCTGGACGCGCTGATGCAGGACAGGGTCGTGGCCGTGCTCTTGCAGGAAGACCTGATTTCCATGCCGCAGGCGCTTATCGCGTTGCGGCAGCAGAAGCACCAGCCGGGCGCTGCCCTGTGGCGGGTGCTGGCCGGCATGACCGGCATCGACCGGGATGCGGTCTTTGCCGAGGCTGCCGGCGTGCAGGGCTTCGAGACGGCTCACATCAGTGAGATGAAGCCCAGCGGCGAACTGGTGGAAGCGGTGCAGGGACTTTTCGCTCCCGCTATCGGCGAAGAGATGTTTCGCCTGAGCCTTTTGCCCTACGAGTTCGCGCTGGACCCGGCGACGCGGCATCACACGCTGGTTTTTGCCACGCACGACCCGTCGCATCCTGCCATTGCTGCGTTTATCCGCAAGCTCAACCTGCACGTGGAACTGCGGTATGCCTCCGAATCGGTCGTGATGGACCGGATCAACCGGGTGCTGCGTAAGGAAGCCGAGCTTCCAGAGCAGCAGGCTGCCGAAGCCTCCACAGGCGGCAAAAAACAACAGGAAAAGCAACAGGAACCGCCGCCTGTCGCCCGTGAAAAGACTTTGCAGCGCGAACAGGAAGCCGAGGCCGAACTTGACTTCGACCTGGCGGCAGAAGGTTTCTTCGAGCCGGGGCAGTCGCCCTTGCAGCCGGGCGGCCTGAGTTACGAGGACCTCCTCCGCGCCATTCAGACGGATGTGCAGCCGGGCGAAGATGTGCTGATAGAGGACCGGATCGAACCCGCTCGCCCCGAAGTCATGGGCGGCGACGGGCAAATAGACCTGACGACGGGGTATGCAGGCGCTGAACGGGGAGAAGCGGAAGCGCCTGAAAAAGGCGGCGCCTCCGGCGATCCGCCGGCCCTGCAACGGACAGACTGGACCGGCAATCCCGGGTCCGGTGATCCGCCCCCTGACCCCAAAGAGAAAAAGCAAGACCCTCCGGCAAACATAGACCTTGCCGCGCTGGAACAGGCTCGGTCGAAGGACCGCGTCGTGGCGATGCTGCTCCGCAAGGAAATCGTCGCCCCGGAACAGGTCATCGAGGCGCAGCAGAAGCAGAAAAAAGAGAACGCCAAAGAAGCGCTGTGGCGCGTGCTGGCGCAGCTTCCGGACATCGACCGCGAGGCCGTGTTTGCCGAAGCCGCCCGCGTGTATGCGTTTCCAGCGGCGAAGCTGGATCAGGGGCCGCCCGACCCCGAATTTGCCCGCTCGGTCGTCGAGACCTTTGCGGAGGAGCGCCGCGAGGAACTGTTCAAGCTGCGCATCCTGCCGTTCGAGTGTGACCTGGAGCAGCAGACGGGCGCTATCAAGCTGGTGTTCGTCACGCATGATCCCACACGGCCCGAAGTGCATCGGCTGATGCAGCAGCTCAAGCTGGAACGCTTCGAGTTGCGCTACGCGCCCGAATCGGTGGTGACGGCGGCCATCGCGGAGGCTTTTCCGCGCCGCAACGAGTTCCTGGACCGGATCTCGGCCAATGCGAGGGCCTACGACCTCGGCATGAACTATGACGAAAAGAGCGGCCTCATCGACGAGGACGCGCTCGAAGCCGAGATCAGCCGGTCAACCCTTATCAACCTGTTCGAGGCCACGCTCGTCGAGGCCGTGCGGCAGGGCGCTTCCGACGTTCACATTTACCCGAACGCCGACAAGAAAGTGGAAATCCACTTTCGCGTGGACGGACGCCTGCACCTGTGGCACACCGAAGACAAGGTCCACCCCGAAGCGCTCCTGGCCGTCATCAAGGACAACGCGACCAACGTAGACCGTTTCGAGCGCGACGCGGCGCAGGACGGGTTCATCCAGCGCTGGGTAGACGAGGCGCTGATCCGCTTCCGCGTCTCCGTGCTGCCCATTGCCAATGCAAGCCAGGAACTGCGTTCGGAAAGCATCGTCATCCGCGTGCTCGACGACCGCAAGGTCATCACCGACCTGTCGAAACTGGGCCTGCTGGGTTCGTCGCTCGAAAGGTTCGAGCAGGCCATTCACCAGCCGCACGGCATGGTCATCCTGACCGGCCCGACGGGTTCCGGCAAGAGCACGACGCTCGTGGCCGCCCTGCATCAGGTCGTCTCGCCCGAAGTGAACGTGCTGACCGTGGAAGACCCGGTCGAGTACATCATCCCCGATGTCCGGCAGATCAAGCTCAACCACAAGCTGGGCCTGGAGGACGCGCTGCGCTCGATCCTGCGTCACGACCCCGATGTGGTGATGGTGGGTGAGATGCGCGACCGTCATACCGCCGAACTTGCCATCAAGCTCGCCAACACGGGCCACCTGACGTTTTCCACGCTGCACACGAACGATGCGCCCGCCGCCATCAGCCGTCTTTACAAGATGGGCATCGAGCCGTTCCTGATTGCCTACGCCATCAACCTCGTTGTCGCGCAACGGCTCATCCGGACGCTCTGCTCCGCCTGCAAGGAAGTCGAGGACGATCCGGATCCGGTCCAGTTGAGCAAGCTCGGCTTTTCGGACCACGAAATCGAGACCACCACGATCTACCGGCCCGGCCACAACGAAAGTTGCAAAAGTTGCAAGGGCATGGGCTACAGAGGCCGCCGCGCGGTCACGGAAGCGCTGTATTTCTCGCGTTCCATCCGCCACATGATCGTCGAAGCCGACAAGATGATAGATGAAGGAGCCATCCGCGACCAGGCGGTCAAGGAGGGAATGCTCACGCTCCGGGATTCGGCGCGGGAGATCGTCAAAATGGGCGAAACCTCCATCCCTGAAATGATACGCGTGGTTACCACAGAGAGTTGAAGGTAGCATCCATGACGAGCTAAATCCGGGTACTGCAAACCGCTGAGGCGCCGTTTATTTGGGCGTTGCTGCGCCTTCACGGGTCGTTAACCTGCTAAACTAAGGTCATTACCTGTAAACCTGATCTCCCATGCCGCAAACCATTCTTGCCATCCTCGCGCTGGCGCTCGTCATGACGACATCGCTGGGCATTCAGCAGCGGCAGATCTACCTGCAAAAAGCCACCCTTACCCGCGAAATCGAGGAAATGGCGGGTTCGGTAGCTATGGAATCCATGGAGATCATCCGCTCGCGGGCATTTGACCAGGCGGTGATTGATGGGAAAACCCTGGGTAAAACGTCAGACCTGGCGCTGTTCGCCTATAACGATGGAGCTAACCATTTTTCGACGGGGATGCGGTGCAGCGTCTTTAACGCGGGATCGGAAAACTGCAACGACCTCAGCGATTTCCACGGCATGGAAACCGCCATTGTCCCTTTCACCATGGACGGAGAGGTCATCGACTTCAAGGTGAATGTGAAGGTCGAATATGTAGACGATGCGTTTGTGCGCTATGCCGGGAGGACGGCGCACAAACGGGTTACCGTAGAGGTGCAGGATGTCTGGCCCGAAGGTGGTCTGGAGCCTTACCTCCGCGAGCCGATCAAGCTGTCGCGGGTGTTCTCCTACAAGTACATGGGCGCTTCCTGATGTTTCTCGGTTTATCGACAGGTGCATAAGCAATGAATCTACTGTACGACCACTTTACGGCAGGCGTCATTGGCGGGGCCGTGCTGCTGATCTTCCTGACGATGCAGCTTCGCATTACGGAGATGAACATCGAGCAGACCGCCACCTACATCGTGAAAACCAACGCTACGTCGCTGGCCAACTGGATGGAGGAGGACATGCTCACCATGGGGAAGTATATGGGCGGCGCCGTGGCCTTCGAAAACCCGGTAGACTCGACCGGCAAGGACACCGTAACGACCCTGTTTACCTTTTACAAGGACTCCACGGATACCAGCGTCGATCCGCCGGTGACGTTTCGGGTTTTCACGAAGTACGAACTTCTGAAGACCGGCACGCGGACAGTAGGCGGAGAGGAGATCGACGTATTCCGTCTCGTGCGCAGCCAGAAAATGGGAGCAGGCGCCTCATGGGACCAGAACGGCGAGAGCGGCTCGCCGCTGAGCTATTTCCGTGTGGAGATGCTCAACCGGGACGGCAAGCCGGTAAGCAACGCTGCTTCCGTCGCCGCTCTCAAACCTGATTCTGTGCGAAACACGAGGGTTCGTTTCAGTATGGCCTCTCCTTTTGAGACTGAGCGGAGCACGATTCGTCAGGTTTACTACGGTTCCACGCTTCTGATTCAGGACTAGGAGAGCGCTGAACGGGAGCATCCACTATATCTGTCGCTTCGGGCTTGCAGACCGGAGGCGAGTTATCGGAAAACCTGCAATGCCGGTGCGCAGCAGCCACGGTTGCCCGCTGCATCATGATCCGGCTCCTACATCACACATACTGAGGTTAATTACATGGGAAAAGCAGCGCTGTTCCTAGCCATGGCTGCCGTGCTCGGCGGGAGCGTCATGCTTCTGCAGACAGGGCGGTCTTCACACGACGCCGATCTGGGGCAGATCGAGCGTCAGGAGGTCATGCTGGCGCGCGAAATCGCGCGTTCAGGATTTGAAGCCGTTCACTCGAAAGCGTACCAGGTGCAACGCAACGCCAAAAATGCCACGATGGATCAGGTGCTCTTGCTGGTCAACGGCGCCGACAGCGTCCGGGGCGACTTCGAGGGGGGCAAATACGTAGCCTGGATGGAAAAAGCCAGCGCTTCGGCCTACATCCTTCACGCGAAGGGGATGTACCGGAATGCGTCACATATCATCAGCAGCACGGAAACCCTGTCCAGCGGCACCGTCAAGGAAGAGACCTTGCAGGTTCCTGATTCGACCATTCTCCAGATCGTGTTCAAGGAGTCGATGGCCGGCTACTGCTCGGCTGTTTATCTCCAGAAGCTTCCTCCGAAGCCCCAGGATAATGTCAACAACGGCGTAGACTGCGGGGCGATCGGTAAAGGGGGATGGAAAAAAGGCGACATCGATAAGGTGATCGACGACGGAAAGGGCGGAACGCTTTGCTCGCTGCCGGAAATGATCTTCGCGCCCGGAAAGAACCGCGACGGTTCAGGCGGCAAAGCTGGAAAGGCTAACTGGGCCAACTACGAGACCGTCATCCCGCCGGGATGGCGCCTGAACTTCATTCTGGCAGTAGATGCGGATTACAAGTGCGAAAGGGAAGGAGAGAACATTCCGATCACCGACGGGATGTACGATCACTGGCAGGATGCCCTCACGTCGGACGCCGGAAAGCTGGATGAGATGAAGGAAGGCTCCTTTGCCATGATCCAGCAGAACCCCTACAACTCTTCCCTCTGGCGGATTGCCTGGGAAGACCAGCGGAAATTCGATGACGCACAACTGGGCGACATCAAACAGAACGGCTACGGCAGCACGAAGTGGGACAAAAAGAAAAAGACGTATGGAGGAACCGGGTGGACGCAGATGGACGTGGATGGATACTGGAAGCTCCGCGACTTCGGCGATATTCCTGATTTCAGCGATCAGGTCATCGAGATTCAGATGTATACGAAAGGAACCATCCTGACCCCGCCGGTTGCGCAGAGCGGAAACTAGAACTGTTGCGATTTCAGTCTGGGCAGGTTTGAAAACGTGCGCCGCAGACATTTCGCCTGCGGCGCACGTTTTTTCTCGGGTGACAGGTCCAGGGGGTCTCGGTGGTTTCTATTGTATGCATACATCTCGTCGCGCCTGGCATCCCAACCCTTTGCTGCGCTCAGGGCAGGCCCTCAGAGGAGAGGTCTCTGCGGCTCACGGCTGCCTGGGTGCTGCTTTCCGGGTGAGCAGGCGCTGAGGTGGGGCTTCGTAGCTGGGCGAGATAGGAACGGGCGCTATCTGCCTGACCCTGGCGCTGGTAGAGCGCCGCCAGCTTCTCCAGAATGGCGCGTGTATCCCGGTGGTCAGGGCCGAGCGCCTGTTGGTAGAACCGCAGGCTCTCCTGATACAACACAGAGGCCGCTGCATAGTCTCCCCGGCGCAGGTGCAGGTCGGCGTAGGCCGCCGGAATGGCGGCGCGGTAGGGATCGTCACTTGCAAGGTCGTCATGCGCTATGGCAAGAAGGATCCGGTATGTTGAATCAGCGTCAGTCAGGTGGTTGTGTTCCGCCAGCATCGCCGCCAGGTCAAGGTCAGCTTTGAGCGTGGCAGGGTGCGTAGCGCCGAGGGTTTTATGCCGTATGTAGGAGGATCGCTTTTGAAGCGCCTCGGCCTCGTCGGGTTGGTCCAGCGCGTTCACTTCCTGCGCCAGAGGGCTGAGAATGGCCGCCACCGCCGGGTGTTCCGGGCCGAGCGTTTCAACATAGATATCCAGCGCCTGGCGGTATAGTTGCTCGGCGCCAGCGTGGTTTCCCTGACCTGAAACGGCTGTAGCTACACGCCGTATGGCCTGAGCCACGCGCCAGTGATGGTTGCCGAAAAGCAGCCGGTTTTGCTCCAGCGACTGGCGAAGCACCTGCTCTGCGTCCGTGTAGTTCCCCTTTGCGATCAGAATGTTGCCGATGAGTTCGAGTGTGGAGGCAAGATCCGGATGTCGTTCACCAAGCTGTGTTCGCTGCACAGCGTACGCCTGCCGGGCCAGAAGGTCGGCTTCGTCGAGGCGGTCGAGGCGCCAGAGCGCGAGGGCAAGAATGAAGCGGGCAGATGCAACGTCGGCGTGGTTCTCGCCCTGGTGCTGCAGGCGCAGGGCGAGGGCCTGACGGTACATCTGCTCGGCATGACTGTGGCGTCCTTGAGAAGTTATATTGGAGGCGAGGACATAGAGCGTGTGCGCGATCTTCAGCGGCGATGCGCCGGGCATCTGCTGCCGGATGGCGAGTGCTTCACGAGCTAAACGTTCCCCATCGGGATAGCGGCCTCGTTGGAGCAGCACCCACGCGAGATGGTCCAGGCTCTCGGCGACAGGCTCGCTGGCATCTCCGTAGTGGGAGCGGCGGCGGGCTAAAGCCTGACGGTGCAGGCGCTCGGCCTCTTCCAGCCACCCCAGGCGCATATGCGCCTCGCCCATAGCGTCGAGCATCTCGGCCTGAACGTCGGGTTGCGCTTCCAGCGTTCGTGCGCGATCTACGCCGCGACGCAGCAAGTCGTGGGCGGTAATGGTATCGCCGGGGGCTTCTTTCGGACTGCTTTCTTCAAAGAGGTCGATGAGGTAGCCCTTCACCGCCTCGGAGCGGGCCAGCGCCTGCTCGGCGCGGTCGCGCTCCCACAGGATGCGGCGAGCCTGGATGGTGAGCGTGGCGGCGTAACCTACCAGCAGCACGATGATGACAGCAGAAGCGGCCACGCTCCATCGGTGGCGTCGTACGAATTTTCCTGTTCGGTAAAACAGGGTCTCGGCGCGGGCTTGAACAGGTTTGCCTTCGAGGTAGCGTATGAGATCGTGCGCCAACCCTTCCGCCGAGGCATAGCGGCGCTCCGGCTCCTTCGATAGCGCCGTCATTACAATGGCATCCAGGTCGCCCCTGAGTTGCCGCCGGAGCCGGCGGGATTCCGGCGTGAGCGTGGAACGGTGCGCTTGCAGCGGGCGCGCCGCCTGCACGCTCGGTCGAATTGGCTCTGAGGCGCAGACTACGCGCTCGACCTCAGCGGGCGAGAGTCCATCGATGCGGTATGGCAGGCGCCCGGTTAGCAGTTCATACAGCAGTATTCCAAGCGCATAGACGTCCGTGGCTGGCGTCACGGCCTGGCCCCTGACTTGCTCAGGCGCGGCATACTGCGGCGTCATGACGCGCATCCCGGTCTGTGTCAGTTCAGGTCCTTCGTCGCCGGTGTCTCCTACCTGAATGAGCTTGGCAATGCCGAAGTCGAGCAACTTGATCTCAGGCGTCTCATTTTCGTTCTCAGCGACGAGGATATTAGAGGGCTTGAGGTCGCGGTGTACGACGAGATTACGGTGGGCATAGCGGACAGCATCGACGACCTGGAGGAACAGACGCAGGCGGGCTGTGAGGTTGAGCGCCTGCCGCTCGGCGTAGGCTGTCAGCGGCTCACCCTCGACGTACTCCATGACGAAGTAAGGGATGCCTCCATCGAGGCTGCCGGGGCCGGTGTCGGCAATGCCTGCATCGAGGAGGCGAGCGATGCGAGGATGTTCCAGGCGGGCCAGGATTCGGCGCTCGTGAAGAAGGCGGGTGCGCAAGTGCGGACGGAACGAAGCTCCTTCCACCAGCTTCAGGGCTACTTTCTTATCGATGTCGGCGCGTTCGGCCAAATAGACGGTTCCCATGCCGCCGTGTCCGAGTACGTGCAGGAGGCGGTATGGTCCAATATGAGTCAGAGGGGCCTCCGCACGGGCGGCGACACCGGCAGCCGCCGCGCGGACAGCCTCCAGCAAGACGACGGCATCACCATCCTGACCAAGCAAGGCGGCGACGGCCTGTTCCAGCGCGGGATCCTCCTCTCTGATCTCGCTGAGGCGAAGAGCGCGCACTGCGGGCGAATACTCAACCAATTCGTCGAAGAGCGCTCGCAAGCGTTCGTGGTCCATACGGCGCAGTTTTCATTCGGAGCGCAAAGGAGGCGCTCGTCAGCGTTACACACGGTGCAGCGGAAGATCA
>CBDUBU010000051.1:0-17727 GCA_965365465.1 uncultured Rhodothermaceae bacterium | reverse complement strand
TATGGCGTTTCCACGTCTGGCCGGTATCGCTGAGATCGGCTGGTCTTCCATGGAAAAAAGAACATGGGGAGAGTACCGTACCCGCCTGGCGCTCCACGGCCCCCGCCTTTCTGCTCTAGGAGTCAACTACTACCGTGCGCCTGAAATTCCCTGGTCGAACTGAGAGGCTTACGAGATCATCAGAAACAGTTTTGCCGCTGGTGAACGGCGCCGATGGATTTCTCCATCCTCTGGCAGCGCTTCTCATCGGTATGTGTCTGGGTGCGCCCGACCGTCGCAAACTAAACAGGTTATCAGAATAACCTGTTGTGCCTGACCGCCATACGCTAGCTTTCCCACTGAACCAGATCATCCGGGAAATGCTCTGGCGGCGCAGCAAAGCATGGCCCCTAGAGCATTCCGCCTCGCTGCAAGCGCGTGCAAGACGTAAAACATAGATGCTTCCCTTTGTTCAGCATGACACGACCTTTAGAGGATTGCCGCAACCCATTCCGAAGTGTCATCCTGAGCGGGCGCGAAGCGTCTATGCAACCCGCATGGCAGGCGGCTCGGCGCAGCAGCAAGGCTATGATCTGACAGAAAAAAAAGAAAATAAAGCGGCGTGGGGCGCGAAACCTCGTTTTGGGCCGCAAAAACCGCAAAACGGCCCTGTCGGGGTCAAAAAGGGCGTTTTACACACACGAAAACCCGCAATAAACCGCTAAAAACCCGCAATAAACCGCAAAATCACCCTTGAGACCTGTGAAGCGAGAACGCGATCAAGTGCGATGGGTATCTTGCAGAAGGAGCTTTCATAACTTACCCGACAGATATTCCGTGAGCTAAAGCGCGGACTTCCAGTCGGGTTGCTTCTTCAGAAGGAGAGCAAGTGTAGCGTGAAAAAGCGATGGCGCTTTTCATCTGCATTGCAATGCTGCAAGTTTGATAGGACAGGTTTTTAATTCAAAAGTCGTCAGTATGTTGAATTCGGAAGTGCGCCTTATCGGGGTTGATCTTGGTGGAACGAATGTTCGCGCCGCTCACATTCACGGCAAAACCATTGGCGCCGTAGCTTCCGCCCAGATATCTGCGCAGGGATCTGTCGAGCAAGTGCTGGCGGAAATCTATGCCTTGCTCGACCGGCTCGACGCAAGCACGGTAGACGGCATCGGCATTGGGGCGCCGAGCGTTGTAGATGTAGCGCAGGGCATCGTATATGACGTGCAAAACATTCCCTCCTGGAAAGAAGTCCCGGTCAGGGCCTTGCTTGAGGCCCGTTACGGAAGGCCCGTATTCGTCAACAATGACGCTAACTGCTTTGCCGTGGGAGAGCGGTATTTCGGCAAAGGGAAAGGTTGTCGGTCTTTCATCGGGCTGATTATCGGCACCGGCATTGCAGGAGGAGTGGTCATTGACGGGAAGCTTTATTCCGGGGCGAACTGCGGCGCCGGGGAGTTCGGAATGATGCGATACCTGGATGAGCATTACGAGGCATATGCCAGTGGGCAGTTTTTCAAGCGTGTGTATGGAGCCACGGGGAGCGCGTTGTTTCAGCAGGCGCAGCGAGGAGATCAGGAGGCGCTTGCGGCCTTCGCTGCCTTCGGGGGTCATCTCGGCGAAGCCATTAAGGCGGTGTTGTATGCCTATGACCCGGAATGCATCGTCTTTGGAGGAGGCATCCGGGCAGCGTACGACTTCTTTCAGGCTTCCATGTGGGAAACCATCCGAACTTTTGTTTATCCGCGCTCGGTGGCGCGGCTTCGGATCGAGGTGTCCGATCTCCAGCACAGCGCGATTCTCGGAGCGGCTGCGCTGGCGCTGGATGCTGGTGTAGGCGCAGCCGGTTTATCAGGGTAAACGGAGGCTCTGAATGAGGCCGATAGTTGCGAAAAGAAGGCGCAACCGTCTTCACGATCCAGCGCGGGCCTGCTTCTTTCGCAGATCAACCGTCTTGTTCGTGACGAGTGGGCGTGCCCGGAAACCGATGCTCAGGATGTAACCCAGCGTCAGGTAAAGAAAGAGCATTCCTGTACGAAGCCCAAACACGTCGCCCAGCGCCCCGACGACAAGCGGAACGACGGCGCCTCCTACGATCCCTGTGATGAAAATGCCTGAAACGGAACCATGATGTGCTGCGACCGAGTTGAGTCCGAGTGAGATGATGATGGGCCACATCACCGAGGCGAAAAATCCAATCATCGGAAAGGCGATAAGCGCGACAGCGCCGCTCCCAAAGAGCGCCGCCGAAAGGCACAGGATAGCGGCAAGCGAAAAGCCGATAAGCACCTTTCGGCTGTCGATCAGCTTGAGGAATACCAGTCCGAGCAGGGTTCCGGCAGTCATAAGTCCCCAGAACCATGAGATCGTGCGGGCGCCTGTCGTCTGAGGATCGTAACCGTGGTAGGTAGAAAGAAAAGCAGAAATCCAGTTGGCAATTCCTTGCTCGGAACCAACGTAGGCGAACACGCCCAGGAAGAACAGCAACACAGTAGGGTTCTTCAGGAGCGGGCCGTAGGTTGCGAGCGCCCCCATCTTCTCCTCCTCGGTGCGCTCAACCGTGGGGAATCGGACGAGGGTGAGGACCAAAATCATTGCCAGCGACACGGCGGCAAAGAGCCAGTACAGGGAAACCCAGGGCAAATCGGGAGGAACCAGCCGGCGGAGCACGCTAAGGACAGAGCCGGGAGTGCTGTCGGGCCGGCTGAGGCGGAGGACCAGGTACGAATAGACCAGCGGGCTAATAAACGATGCCAGCCCGAAGCACAATTGGCCCAGCACGGAGTTAAAGGCAAAATGCTCCTCGCCGCCCGCCGCTCGCAGCAGTGGATTGATGGCTACTTGCAAGGCGGCCATGCCCGCGCCGATCAGGAACAGCGAAACGATGGCAACCATGTATCCGGGGAACAAGCCTAGCAGAAGAGCGCCCGTAAAAGCTACAGCGAAAGCGCCCACCATTGCGCGTTTCTCCCCATAACGCTCGATCAGGATTCCTGCCGGTATTGAAAAGACACCGTATGCAATAAAGAATGCAAAGGGCAGCACAGCTACCATCGTCAGGCTCAGGTCAAATGCCTGAATAATGTCCGGCACCAGCGGCCCGATAATGTTCGTCAGGAAAGAGATGACAAAAAACGTCAATAGAACCAGTACGACGAGATAAGGGCGGCGCATATCGAAGACCAGGTTATGGGTTCGAGCGTATACGTGAGCGGAGGCATCTATGGGACTGCATAGCTGAACGGCTCGGTGTAATATACACGACGCGCCGGCAAACGTACATTGCTTCACTTGCTTGCTTGCGTGAGTGGTTGTGCTCGGTTACTTTCCGGCGGAAGCTACAGGAAAAGATATAACGTTGGTTAAGACTGGCATCCGTTTCATGGCGCACACACGAAGAACATTCTTGCAGCGTGCCGGGCAGGCCGCTGCAGCAGGGCTGGCTGGGGTCACGTTTCCTGCACCTCTTTTGTGGAAACGGAAGCCTGTTGCCCCTTCCGATACTGTTGTCATAGGCGGCATCGGGGTGAACGGCATGGGATTTGGCGACCTGTTGAACACGCTCCAACTTCCCGATGTCGTTTGCGGAGGGTTATGCGACGTGGATCACAATGTGCTGGAAAAGCGGGCGGCAGAGGTCGGAAATAAAACTGGAACCCGGCCCCCGCTTTACAGGGACTATCGGCAGTTGCTGGACGACCAGGCTATTGATGCGGTAATTGTCGGCACGCCCGACCACTGGCACTGTTTACCGATGGTCCATGCCTGTGAGGCGGGAAAGGATGTGTATGTCGAAAAGCCGATAGCTAATTCCATCGCCGAGTGCGACATAATGGTTCGGGCTGCCCGGCATTATGAGCGAGTGGTGCAGGTCGGCCAGCAGCAGCGCAGCGGCAAGCACTGGCAGGATGTTGTTGCCCTGGTGCAGTCCGGTAAAATGGGCAAGATCCGTCATGCAAAAGCATGGGCTAACTTTGATTACGCAGCCGGCCTGCCTCGTGTGCCGAATACCCCGGCGCCTCCCGGCGTCGATTTCGACTTCTGGCTGGGGCCTGCGCCGGAGCGCCCGTTCAACATAGGATGGTTTCATGGCGACTGGCGTTTTCAGTGGGACTTCGGCGGCGGCCTGATGACGGATTGGGGCGCTCATCTGCTCGATATCATCCTCTGGGCTATGCAAGTGGAAGGCCCTCCGAAGTCCATCAGTGCAGCAGGCGGCATTTTTGTCTATCCGGATCACCAGATCGAGACGCCGGATACACTCTCGGTGCAGTACGCCTTCGACGATTTCGTAATGACTTGGGAGCAAAACGCGGGCATCCAGGCAGGACCCTACGGTCGCAATTACGGCATCGCATTCATCGGTTCCAACGGTACGCTGGTCGTTGATCGGGAAGGTTGGCAGTTCGATCCGGAAGTTAAGGAAGGCCGGGCGCTGGCGGAAGCAGTTCCCTGGCAGCGCGGCAGGGGCAGCAACCACGATCTCCACGCAGCAAACTTTATCTCCTGTGTAAAAAGCCGTAACGATCCTGCCTGTACGGTAGAGATCGGAAGGCTCATTGCTTTCTACGCCCACGCAGGCAATATTGCCCATCGCACCGATAGCAAGCTGGTGTGGGATGAGACTAAACAGCAGTTCAGGGACAATGATGCCGCCAACAGGTTGATTACCCCGGTTTACCGTGATCCGTGGAAGCTCCCGGCAATCTGATGGGTCAGAATTTATCCGAAACGGTCGCCATTCAGGTCACATAGCTGCTTCACTGTGTTCAGCACGACACCGGTGGGCTTTCATGTCACACCAAAAGCGCGTTCACAACCGGGCGTGATGGATAAGAATACAGCCGCTATCCTTCCCGAAGTGTCATCCTGAGCCAGGCAAAGGATCTGTGTTTTGAGACTTGCAGGCGCTCAAGGCAAGGCGGTATGCTCTGGTAAACGGTTTCTCAGAAAGTAGAGAGATGATGCGTCAGCTTGATGGCAAATACGTTGAACGGATAGATCTCGTACAACCGGCTCAACTCATCGCCCAGGTTGAAACGGTAGCCTTCATAAAAAGCACTGGAGGCATCGTCGCTGCCGGTGCGTGTCTGCGCCCACACGAGATAGAAGGTAGATCCGGGTCGATATTCCCATCGCAAGACAAGGTTTGAGCGGAACTCGCGGAAGGTGAAATCCGGATTTCGCACCCTGTAGTCGGCTGCGCCGTCTCCATCTTCATCCAGGCCAAACGCTGTCCCTCCAGATTCGGGAATCACAGCGTCAGGCGTAAATGTGAGAAAGCGGTCGTTATACCGGGAGGCGCGCGGATTGGCAACGACCTTGAGATGGTTGTAGCGGCCTGTCGAGATAAAAGGCTGTCCGTAAAACTGGATCACAAGGTTCGGGCGAAGGCTGTAGCTGATCCGGAATACGGAGGCAACCGTCCTCTGTGAGATTCTTCCCAGCACGTAGCGGTCGTTTTTGTAAGGCGTGCGGGCAATGTATTGAAGGTCGTCGCGGTTGAAATCGTAGGAGAGGTCGGCGCTTAACGTGATCGCATTGTTCACGCGCCACGACATCCCTGGCTCAATGCCGTGACGTACATTTCCGGCATGATCGCCAAGCTGGTTGTAACCGCTCAGGGTGAAATCTACAGGTTTTCGCCCATCCGTCTGGACATCCCAGTGCAACAACGTAGACCCCGGGTTGAGTAATCCGGGACCGCCCCGGAGTTTGCGGATGTAGAGCGCTTCCTGATAGCGGCGCATAGTGGCTGCTGCACGCCAGAAGTTATGAAACTGCCCCCGCAACTGGAGTCGGGCTGTGTTTTCCGTTACATCCCAACCCCAGTCCCAATCCCTTGACAGGATCAAGTCTGCCGAGTAGTTGCGGAAAAAACGGGTTGGATCATTCACCACATAGCTGGTGCGGAAGTCCAGGTTGATCCTGTCAGCAATCTGTTGGTACCCTGCGTCGTTGAGATCAAGTCCGGGCGAATTCCAGCTGAAATCCACCGAGTAGCGGAGGCGCCCGTTTCCACCTCGTCCAACTTCCATGCTGGCCCCGTGACCCCACAGATGTGTCCGGCTGCTGTCTAGGCTGAGGTAATCTGCGTCGGGCCGTTGGAAAAGATGGGTGCTGCTGCGCTGAACCCGCAGCATAGCTTCCTCGCTGCCCCGCAACTCGCTCGTCACAGCCATGAAATCTATGAAGTACGTGCGGTTCTGCCAGAAGTGTTTGAAGTTCAGCCCTGCAAAATAGGCTCCCTGGTTCAGGTAGTTGAGGTGCTGATCGTCGATCCTCCTGTTCACCGCTGTCATCAGACCTCCGACGACCGTATTACCCTCGTTGAATTCCTTTTCGACGCGAGAGACGAAATAATTTGTAAGCGGCTCTACCGCAACCTGCCGGCGGCCCGATGGGGTTGCCATCGTCGCAGACTCCTTTGCGTTCAGGCTTTCCAGGATGCCGATGGAAAGTCCGTGCCGAGTCTTTCCACTCAGTTTGGCAGCGCCGAGGATCGTTGTGGTTTCCGGCATACGCGCATACTCATCCGTCCCCAGTCGGATGCTGTGATGCGGCGTGCTCCCGATGCGGCGCGAATAGAATGCATCGTTGCCCTCGAAATTGAATGAGAAAAGATTCGATCCTTCAAGGAAAAACGGTCGCTTCTCCTCATAAAACGTCTCGAAAGCCGTAAGATTCATTACCGACGGATCCGCCTCTACCTGTCCGAAGTCCGGGTTGATGGTCAGGTCCAGGGTAAACGCATTGGAGAGTCCAACTTTTGCGTCCAGGCCCACGTTTGCAAGGCTGCGTGTCCCGTCTGCAAAAGGGTTGCCGTCTTCAGGCTCGAACGTGCTCACTTTTGCCGTGGTGTAAGGCATTAGCTCGATGCGTCTGCGAGGGCGCAGTCCTCGCAGGCCATGCAATTCTCCGAACTGATACACGGTGCCCACGGCATCGAGGGGTAGGAGCTGGAATTGCACCTCTTCTTCCAGACGATGTATCCAGCGCCACAAATGGAGGCCCCAGACCTGTTCTTCCTTGTCGGAAAAGCGAAGCTGGCTGAGCGGGACGCGAATCTCCATGGTCCAGGCAGAGTCTTCCATGGCGGTGGCTCCATCCCATACGGCGTCCCATGTGGTATCGAATTCGCGGGTGCCTGTCATTATCAGATCGACTTTAGCGCCGGCTGCGGTCATGTTGAACTCATAGGCCGTTCGACGGTCGAAATAACTGTCGAACGCAATTCCCATGATGTCGCCGGCAAAGACATCCCGGCGTGCTACCTGCCGGGCGATCTTGTCCGGCTGAGAGTCGAAAGCTCGCAGCGCGGCGTAGATATAGCGGTCGTCATACACCACCTTGAACGCAGTCCTTTCCGACGGCGCGGCGCCCTCTATGGGCTGCTGCTGTGTCCAATCGTCAAACCAACCCTCCCCCTGCCACACCGCATCGTCGAGTTTGCCGTCAATGTCCGGCGGCGCGGTCGCAATACGGGAAGTGACGTACACGTTTTTCTTCAATGGCTGCTGCCCGTAAGAAGGCGCGCAGGCAAGAATCGAAAGGGCTGTAAGGAAAAGCCAGGCGCGGCCTGCTAAACGGAGACGGAAGAATGCAACCAGCATAAACAACTCGACAGGGCAACAGAGCGTCATTTGCAGAAAAGCTTGTCGCGCTCTTGGACACGGCATCCGGTAGTCAAACGAACAATCTACTGAGAAAGGTGCTCCCGGCGCCGAAATCTGGAACGCTTTAACGATTATTTCGAGCAACTACGCTCAGAAGAGTAAAAATGCTTGTTCGAGTGACTTCCTCTTTCTATGGCCGCAGGTCAGCGCGTTCGGTTGCCATGAGCACGCGCAGGTCAAGCGCCTTGGCAATGGTAGCTACCTGCGCGAACTGGCCCACCGTAGCTTTTTCATCGGCGCGTAGCACGAGGGCAGTGTGCTCGCCTCTCGCATCTTGAATGGCGTTCAGGAGATTGCTTCGCGGCACTTGGTCCTGGTTCACGTAAAACGTTCCATCCTCCCGGATCGTTACCGTGATATACTGCTGCTCCATCGGGGCCGAGGTATCTGCACGGGGAAGGTTTACCTGAATGCCGAATTGTGGGATAAAGCTGGAGGTGAGCAGGAAAAAGATGAGCAGCAGAAGCACAATGTCCGTCAAGCCCGCAAGGCTGAAAGTAGTAAGTGGCTTTTTCCCGGAAGAAAAGTTCAGAGGCATGGCAGGCGGCGCTGTTTGAGTTCAGAGGTGTGGACGCGCTTAGTAATGTGGTTCCTCATAGCGGGTAGGCCGTGGAGCCGGTTCCTGCAAAAGGTCGATAAAGTCAGTTGCGGAGCGTTCCATGGCGTTGACGTGCCGGTTGATGCTGCTGATGAGCAGATTGTAAAAGAAGTAGGCCATGATGCCAACGATGAGGCCCGCCGCCGTGGTCAGGAGCGCTTCCCAGATTCCTCCCGCTAGCACGCTCGGATTTACATTGCCCTGAAGGCCCTGGATTTTCTGAAAAACGCGGATCATGCCGGTCACCGTGCCGAGAAAACCCAGCATGGGCGCAATGCCGGCAATGCTGGCAAGAATCTCTGTGCGCTTCTCAAGTTCGAAGGCTTCGTACTTTCCCGCAGCGTGTACTGCATCCTGAATCTCCGAGATCGGGCGGCCGAGCCGCTCCAGGCCCACCTTGAGGATGTGTGTGATCGGCTTATCCTGCGCTTCGCAGAAGGCCACAGCGCCCCGAATGTCGCCCGTATGAACGTAAGATCTGATCCGATCCGTCATGGCATCCGGATTTGCTCTGGCGCGTCGAAGCGTCATCAGGCGTTCTACAAACAGATAAATCGTCGCTATGGAAAGCAGGAGAATGGGGATCATGACCCATCCCGCCTGCACGAACAGCGTATGAAGCAAGGTCGCCGGTTCAGGCGTCGGCGCCACTTGCAAGGTGTCAGCCGGAAGTGTAATGGTCTGCTGCAACAACATCAGATTCATGGAATTACCGGGAAGAAATAGGCAAAGTTAGCGAAAGCATTACGGAGCTAATCAGAACACCTCTTGGTCGTCACGAACAGGCATAACCCAGGCATCCGACGGAAACCGGTCAGGAAGTTCTTCTCGCGCTGCGGCAGCAGCTTCCACCGATGGAAACTGGCCGACTCCAACCCGATACCGGGTGCTTCCGCCAAAGGATCCATACACAACCGAAGATCGAAACCCATCGTTTCGGTACTGTTCTGCCAGTGTCTCTGCTCCGGCGCGGTTTGCACGGGATCCGACAATCAGGGTCCAGCCCCCGTCTTCTTTGCTGATGCCTCCCTCACCGCGCAGCGGCGAAGCATTGGCGGTCGGCTCGGAGGGAATTTCTTCAGCAGGCGTGACCGGGGGTTCGGCAATTCCGGCGGCAGCGGTATCAGCCGGAAGCGTCGTCATCGAAGTTGTGTCGGAGGGAAAGGTTTCCGGGGGTGTTTCTTCCACAGCGATGGGTCCGGCACGAGCTATCGGCTCGCCCGGCTCGTTTAAGAGATAATAGCCAAGCGCGCCCACGATGGCGATAAGCAGGATTCCGGCGGCAATCCATGGAACCGGCGAACGACGCCTCCGGGATCTTGTCGCCGGCGGCGTTATATACGTATGGTGTGGAGGGGGCGGAACGTTGGCATCTCTTCGGGTAGAAGCAAGCGTAGATGTTGCTTCCGCTGCGCTCAGGTCCGGCTCGTCCTCCGACACCATCTCCATATCCGGCGCGGCAACATAAGTCACAGGCAATTCAGGCTCCAGCACAGTGTCGTCAGGAAGCGTCTCGTCTTCCTCTTCAACGATGTCTGCGGGTTCAGCCTCTGGCTGTTCATAGACATCAAACTCCTCTTGTGGTTCATCTGCCTGGGCGTCAACGGTTTCTGCAACACGTTCGTCCGATTTTTCTTCTTCGAGCCAGACATCCTCCTCAACAAAGGCAGGTACAGGGCTGCTGTCCGGTGTATCGTTCTCTACGGGGGCGTCTTCTTCCTGCCACTCCGGTGTGAAAATATCTTCGTGTTCCCGCCAATCAACTTCTTTAGGCTTCGGCATAGCCCATTTGTCTTCCCATGCGACATCGTCGCCTGCTTGCAAGTCTGGCTCTTCTACTTCAGGCTGATCGGCATAGGGATAAAAAGAAACCGTTTCCTTTTCTTCTTTCTCCCACTCCTGCTGCCGAGGCGGATTCTCAGGTTCGGAGATGCTTTTCTCCCGGTCTTCCGAGGGCAGAGGCGAGACTGGAGGCTCGAACTCCTCACGTTTTGCTGCGTGAGTTGTCTCCTTTTCTGTTGCTTCCTGCTCGTGATCCCAGTCGCCCTCTTCTTGTTCGTCCGATGGCGCCTTGACAGAACCAAACAATGGCTCTTCCAGCGTCTCCATTGTCGCGGGCTGCGGAGGCGCGGTCTCTACTGTGTCCTCCACAATGGGCGCTGTTTCCTCTTCCGGAATTGCAGCGGTTTCTACCTCCGAGCTCTGCTGAGGCGCTGCAATCTCGACAATCACCGGATCCAGACCCAGAAACCGATGGTTCACGGCGCGGGACAGGCTATCGTCGGGTTTGAGGATGATGGTTTTTCCCTTAGACTGGAAAACTCCGACTCCCGGCAATTCGGCATGGCCCTGGGATTTGATGTGCTGGTGAAGATCGCGGATGAAATCATCCAACGCTGCCTGCGCCTCGGTTTGGGAAACCTGCAATTGCGAGGCTATTGCTGCAATCAGTGAGTACGGCATGGGAAGTTGCGTTCAGGATCTCCTGCTTGAGTTGTGATACAGGGCATCAATGTGGTTCAGGCGAGAAGGTTACGAAATCCCTGGGAGGTTTCATCAGCAGGTTTCCATCGGCGGTATGCTGGACCTGGCTGCTTTCATGATGCACGCGAAAAACACCGAAGCCGGGCGCGTGGAGTTCGTCTCCTTCGATCAACGCTGTCTGGATGGCCTCAGCGAGCGCAGAAGCCAGTTGGGCCTTTTCTATCTTTGGCATGAATCCCCACCTTTAAAGAAATGATCGGGCCGGAAGACAGGATAACTTGTGTTCAAACACTATCCTGTTACGCATAACCGGTTAAAAGATACACCAATATCCTGATGGATGAAACGGAGGTGGGCTTACCAGCGCACCTGCATACCGCCTGTTATGACCAGAGGAGCGATAGGATAATTGTCCCACCGTTCGAGGTATCCCGCGCTTATGTTCTGCACATTTGCGACGATGCCGAGTGAAGGAGAAAACTGGTACGAAGCTGATACATCGAGATCGAAGAAATCTCCAATCTTTCGTGTTTCGGCCCGATCCCGGAAGCGGGCGCTCTCGTACGTCCCTACGAGTTGTATCAATCCCCGGCTGCGGTCGAACGAATAGGACAGCATGGCCTGGCCAGTGATCGGGCCAAAGTAAGGGATAGTCGTGTCCTCATCGCTGTCATCGCCTGTCAGGGTTCCGTCCCGAAGGGCGGCGCTCAGGGTTGTCTGAAAGCCTCCCGGAAGAACAACCGAAAGGTTGCCCCCGGCCCGCATAATGCGCGCTTCTCCGTAGCGGGCCTCTGAAAGTCCCTGCCGTACGTTCAGCAGCCCGCCGCTGTGCTCGAAGAACAGGTAGTTCGGCGCTGCTTCGTAGCCGACCTCGCCGGCAAGTTGCACCGGCCCGGCAAAAAGATCGATCCCCCCCGATGCGTTGATCGTGCGGACGGTGGGCTGCACGACCGGTAGCGCGACGAGATAGGGATTCTTTCTGAACAGTTCCGGGAGGGCATTGCCTTCCACACCGGGATGATTCTGAACGTAGAGCCGCGTACCGTAAGCCGGATACAACTCGACCTGAATCACCGGAGCAATGTATCCCTTTTGGATATCTGAATCGGTTGTGGTGGTAAGCCTGTCTCCGTCTGCGCTGAAGCCCATGCCGCGCACACCTAGCTTGACATTGAAGGCGCGCTGGTAGCGGAAGCGTACGGCGGCCCCGCCGCTGTAGAGCGTGGTATTCCCCTCCAGGTTTTCGTCCGCAGCTAGACCGGCGGCTGAGAGTTCTCCGTCTAGCAAGAGGCCATTGCTCCCCATCGGTACATCCAGCGCCAGATTGAGGCCGAACCGCTGTTCGTTGTACGCGGTGCGATCCGAAGAGGACTCAGTATTCTGGCCTGAAAGCGCGTCAGTCTGGTACTGGGAGGAGCCGATGCGGGCGCGCACGTCGAGCGAAGCTGCGGCAGTACCCTGCGTCCGCAGCCACAACACGGCGGCCCCTTCCTGCCCGTCGCGGTCGGGAAGGCTTTGTCCGTTGGATGGAGTCGTAAGACCGGTGCGCACGCCATACAGCTTGTAACGATCTGCAAACCCGTCGAACTCGGCCCCCGCAGTCCAGGAAGACTGAACCGTCTGAACCCCCAGGACGGCTTCCAGCGTATTGAAAGGCGCTCGCAGGTCTGTATCCGAGTCGTAGGGTCTGTGCCCGTCTGAGCCTTGATAATCCAGCCTGCCGTAGAAAGCTGATTCCGGCGAGAGCGGGATGCCGGCGCGGCCGCGCACGATGCGCGTAAGGTATCTGCCCGCAGATGCCTCGAACTCGCCGTTGATGGGCTGTTTGCCGGCGAGTGAAGAGATAGCGGGTGCCTGGGGCGCGCCGAGCGGGCTTTCAGGAAGGTCGGCTCGGTCTTGCCCGTAAGGCTCTACGTGGGGACGCCGGTTTGCAGGAATTTCCGCCATCCTGGGCGGCGGGTTGAATCCGATAAGCGGCTGGCGCTGTAGTGAAGGCAGCGAGATCTCAAGCTGGCCCAGAATCTCTACCTCTCGTGGAGCAATATCAGGAAGGGCCGGCTCCTGGGGGTCGTCCTGCGCATACGCAAGTGTCGCCGTCCACAGGGTGAATGTCAAAAGGGCAAGTAAAAAAACGGAAGTACGCATGGATAACTGCATCCGCTGCCTGAAAAGGCAGCCAGAGAGGTGAGGTAAGGATGCCGCGTCATTGCGGACGCTATGCATGGGAGAGGCGCAATGACGCATGGACTTCAGAAAGCAGACAGTTTTACGTTTCGTCATCACAAGGCAGCTTTTTCGCGTGCGGCTATTTCGGCATAGCTCTGGCCTGCAAATTCTTCCATCACGCGATCATAGATACGCGCGGCGTCTCCGGTCTGTCCCAGGCGTGTGAAAGCGCGGGCTTGCGCCAGGTAGCTTTGCGCTATCCACTCCGGGTATCCGGCATACAGAACAGACATACGGCTCAACTCTTCCAATGCCTGTTCCGCTCTGTCGCGCTCCAGCAGCAGCACGCCCAGCCTGTACAAAGCCTCGGCTCCCGCTTCGTCGCGGTTCCGGTTTATGATCTGCCGGTACAGCTCCAGCGCTTCGTCGGCGCGGTCGCTTTGCTCATACACACGAGCGAGTCCCAGAAGGGCGGCGCCACTTTCCTGTGCATTGGGAGCAGACCGTATGGCATCTTGAAGCAACTCTTCGGCTTCATCCGTTCTGCCGAGGTTCAACAGGGCCATGCTCTGCCCGTAACTGGCCTGCGCTCTCAGACGCGCATCTCCGCCGGCCATTGCTTCGAGATTTCGGAAAACGGCCAGCGCGTCGCCGAAACGTTCCTGTTCCAGGTAAAGATCACCCAGCCGGCGCGCAGCTTCCGGACGGCGCGGACTGTCACGGTAGCCCTCGATCAGGCGGCGCAGATGCGACTCTGCTTCTGCCGCATTGCCCTGATCCTGCGCGATCAAGGCAAGATAGTAGTATCCCTCGCCCCGCAATTCCGTGTTGCTGGAGGTAGAGACAAAGTCACGCATCTCTTCGAGCGCTTCGTCAATCTGCCCGCTCTGATACTTGACTTCTGCCTGTCTGAACCGGAGTTCGTCGACAACGGGTGAGTTGGGGTTTTTTTCTGCGAATTCTTCTATCACTTCTTGGGCCTGCTCGCCTTCACCCCGGGCAATAAGGGCATATTGAATGCTCGATGCTGCCTCGGCTGCGAAGGGGGAACCAGCGTATCGTTCGAGCACATTTCGATACGCTTCCGTCGCTTCTTCCATCCTGCCCGCATTGAAATAGGCGTCTCCGATCCCATATTGCGCCTTTGCTGCCAGCGGATCGCGAGGGGACCGGTCGAGGATTTTCTGATACTCCGCGATGGCCTGTTCGTAGTCCTGGCTCAGGAAATACAGGTAGCCTACCTGGTACTGGGCTTCTTCCTTCCACTCGCTCTCCGGATGCTCGGCAAGAAGCTTTCTGAAGGTATTGATCGCTTCGTACGAATTGCCTGCGCTGGCATAGGCTTGTCCTTCCTGATAAAGCGCGTAGTCGCCGCCTTCGCTGGCTACCTGTCTGTAAATCCGGATGGCATCTGGATAGCGCTTGAGCGCATAGTAGCTGTCGGCTATGCGGAGCAGCGCGTCAGAACGATACGGGATAGTTTCGTTTTGCTCGCGGTAGCCGTCCAGAAACTCCTGGAATTCATCGATGGCTTGGCCGTACTGATCTCGTTTGAAATACACCCATCCCAGGGCGTAATGCGCAGCGTCGGTATGCTTGCCGTTGCTAAAGGTGCGCAGGTAGTCCTTGAATAACTGTTCCGCCTCCTGATAGTCTTCCGTCTGGTAGAAACTCTCTGCGGCCCAGAAGAGCGACTCGCTGCCGTGCGGCCCGTCCGGGTCTTTCTCATACAGCGACACGAAGGCAGGCGCCGCCGAAGAATACGCTCCGTTGCGATAGAGCAGCCACGCCCTCTGGAAAACGATCTCATCTTTCAAGGACTGAGGAGCCGAATTCAGGGCAATCGCGCTGTCGAAACTGCGCAGGGCCTGATCGAAGTTGCCCAGCGCAATAAACGTGTTGCCCTGAAGGTAATAGGCATCTCCGATGATTTCAGAATCAGGATATGATGCAACCAGCTTGCCCAGTGTTTCGCTGGCTTCTTGCCACATACGCTCTTGATAGTAGGCGATAGCCAGTTCGTGCAGGCCATGATCGGCCAGTTCGTGATCGGGCCAGGTTTGAACGAACGTCTCGAAAAGGTCAATAGCTTC
This sequence comes from uncultured Rhodothermaceae bacterium, assembly GCA_965365465.1. GTDB lineage: Bacteria > Bacteroidota > Rhodothermia > Rhodothermales > DASSAV01 > CBDUBU01. Next base: position 2,734 of record CBDUBU010000051.1, on the reverse strand, counting down.
CCGAGGCTGCGCGGCCAGTTTTCGGCTCACCCCTTCATAGTATGTGGCTTTGGCGGCAAGGGGGTCGTCATAACCCTCCCTGGCCTGCGCGAACAAGTCAGCCGCCCACTGGTAGTTATCGTCGCTGAGGTAGTTCCAGCCTGACCCGTACAGAGCCAGACGGTAATAAGGACCTGTCGGGTCTCCTTCGGTGATCTGGCGGTAGGAAATCGTCGCGTTGTCGCTGTCTCGGAGGTGATTGTAGGACTCAGCGAGCAGAAAGGTGGCCCTTTCACGAACCGACGCATCCAGATCCGGACTGCGTCGCCGGATCTCGTCCACGGCGCGCTGGTAGTCTCCAATCTCGTAATAGACCTCCGCGAGCGCCAGGCCGATGTTACGGGCGTAGTAGGATTCAGGATGCCGTTCAGCAAGCAGTTCGAACGAGCGCGCCGCTTCGTCCGGACGGTCTAGCTGCACCTGGTTGTAGGCAATGGCATAAAGCGCATTGGGCGCTGTGGAGGCCGAAGGGTATTCGTCGGCCGCACGCTGGTAATAGACCAGCGCCTCCTCCATACGGTCCAGCTTGATCGCCGCTTCTGCCATCCAGTAGAGCGCTTTGCCGCCAACTTCCGGGGGAGGGTTTTCGCTCAAGACCTGATCGAGCGCCTCAAGCGAGCGCTCATACGAGCCGGCATCAAAATAGTACTTGCCGAGCGCGAGTCGCGCCTGAAAAGCCAGGGGGTGCGCAGGGTAGCGGTGGTTGAAGAGCGAAAACAGCCGTACGGCTTCTTCTTCGCGTCCCAGCGCCAGAGACGATTCGGCTTCATAATACAATGCTTCCGCTGCATTGACATGGTTCGGGTAAGTCGTCCGAAAGGTATCGAATGACTTGACGGCCTGCTCGTAGAGTTGATCTGCATACAACCGGAAAGCATCGGCGAACTCCTGCGCGGCAGTCTGAGGTTCGCGTTGAGCGACCGCTTCTTGCGGCAGAACCATCGAGAGGCTGAAATAGCCTAGCAAAATGAACAACAAGCCTCTAAGGATTGGAAATCGGCTGTGGCAAAAGCGTATCATAACGGAATAGATGCTCAGTTCATTTACGGAAGAAGGCGTGCTTCTTCTATTTCTGCGCTTGTGTGAAGATGGTGAATATATTGGAAAAACCCTTGTAACGCACCTGTTGTATTACGTGCGCCTGCCCTATCCATAGTATAACGCCGTAAACTGTATCCTATTACTTCATGCAAAATCCGCGAAGAAGGAGCGCTATATGGCTACCAAAAAAAATCCCGAACAACGCACTTCTACCAGTCAATCAACCGGCGCTGCGCAGCCGACAGGGGACGAGGTGTTTGATAGCGCCTCAATGAATACGGCCCCGGAGCCTGAACCCGTTGGTTCTGTGGGTGAAGAAGAAGGCGCACCTCCGTCATGGCGCGTCGACCTCGAAGAAAACCTGCGTGATCTGGAGGCGGCGGCTACAGAGCAGTTCGAGAAACTGACGGAAACAGCCAACCAACTGAATCTCCATGCCAGAAAGCTTTACGAAACCGGTCAGGGGTATACACGCGATCATCCAGCGCCGGTTCTCGGTGGCGCCTTTGCGCTCGGCATACTGGTAGGAATGCTGACAGCAAGAGACTAAAAAGGATAATCAAAGCAGGCACTATGGCAGAAATAAACAAGGAATTTTCCGACCCTGCATTCATAGCGGGGGAGAAGGACCGCATAAATACGTCAAGTAAGACGTTCCCGGCGTTGAGCGAGGGCAGGCACGGCGCTTCGTTTCAGGAACAGTTCAGGACCTGGATTGAGCAAAACCAGGCGCTTGCCATTACCGGCGGGTTTGTTCTGGGGATATTGCTGGGGCTGTATATGCGCCGCTAAATCGCTTGATCTGGTCTGCGGATTTTGCTGCTGGCATATGCACGGCAGGTCCGGGCATTGGGGATACGACAGTACTGCACTATTCAATCTGAAAATGAGGAGGTTACCCGTGGAAGCACAGGATAAAACACAAGTAAATGAAGCCGGCGCAGAAGGAAATCCTTCCGGGGATGCGCAGGATCAGGTAAAGGAAAAAGTGGATGAAATCACGGCGGCTTACGAAAAGGCGCGCCAGGAAATGAGTGATGCAGTAGCCCGGTTAAGATCTGAAATATCGAGGCTTGACGTGGATCATGCCAGAGAGCAGGCCGAAAACTGGGTAAAAGAGAACGCTACCCTGGCCACCTTCCTTGCGTTGGGCGCAGGTATTCTGGTAGGAAGACTGCTGACTTCGGCCTTCACACCGGCTCCGCCGCCTCCGCTTCCGGTGCGGGCGCGTAAGCGTGCTCATTCTCTGGCTGCGCAGGCGCAGCAGTACGCAGGTCATGCCGGGGGGGCGCTTGCCCACCGCGCTGCTGAAGCGGGAGATGTGGTCAGCCGGAAAGCGGCTCTCGCAGGCGGTGTTATTGCTCATAAAGCCTCTGACCTCGGAGGAACGGTTTCCCGAAGAGCAGAAGAAGTGGCCGGCGTGGTCTCGCACCGTGCGTCTGATCTCGGAGATGTGCTGGCGGGGCGTGCGTCCGAACTGGGAGATGTGGTGATTCGTCAGGCAAGTCGCGCCGCCGAGAACCTGCAAGATGTCGCCCATGATGTAACCGAAACCGTGTCAAAAAAGGCAAGTCATGGAATCGATGTTGCGGATGCACTGCTGGGCGCTGCAAAAACTGCCGTAGCGGCCGTTTTAATCAAAAAAGTCGGCGGG
>CBDUBU010000050.1:0-17872 GCA_965365465.1 uncultured Rhodothermaceae bacterium | reverse complement strand
CCCGTCGAAGGTGGCCGCGTATATCAAGAGGCATCCTGAAGTGCGATGGCGTTTGAAGTCGCTGCCGCCTCTGCCGCTGCTCGGCTATCGCCTTGAGGCCGTTGTAAAAGATGATGAAGCATGGTGGAACGACGACCGCACCGATTATCTGTTAAATCAGATGTTCAAGCGCCATCGCCAGTGGATAGAGGAGCGCCTGGAGGCGCCCAGGTATCATTATGCCACGGCCTTTCGTCGCACACGTCAACGCGATGGGAAGAAGCAGTCCACCGCTGAGCTCAGGACGGATGGTATTGCAGGCTGCCTGCGCACACCGAAGGGCGGCAGCGCACGTCAGATTCTTGTGCGGGTGGGCAAGGGCCGCGTTGATGCCCGGCTCTTGAGCGGGCGCGAATGCGCTCGGCTCATGGGCGCAGACGATTATACACTGGACGAAGCGATGTCGCTCAACGATGTGCTTTTCGGCTTCGGCGACGCGGTCGTTGCACCTGTAGTCGAGTGGATTGCTCGCGAATACCTTTATGACCTGTGTGAGGAACTCGCCGCCTGGACGCCCGAAGCCAGTAGCAATCAAGGTACTGTTGCCCCTGCTATGTCTCAGATGATGCCGGCGAATGCCTCTCATCCTGCATGGATCGCTTTTGAAGCATGGTGCGCCTCTGCTGCGCCAAAAGGATCTGATCTTCCTGAGCGCGGCAGGATATACGCTGCACTGGTGTGTCTCGACCGTCTGAAAACCACCTTCGACCTTGATCCGTCCACCCATAAGACCAGCAACGGCTCCTCTGTCAGGCAGCTTACTGCTCCGAATGTACGCCGTATCCTGAGTCAATATGGCGAGACAAGGCCGGTCCCGACTGAGGCAGGCCGCACGAGCCGGGATACGTTGCACTTTGCCGAGGAACTTCTGAGCAGCCTGAAAAAAGCAGGCTTTGACGAAACGGGCTTTGAGAATCGCACGGTTCTACTAGATGCCATGATTTCACGTCTCGTCTGGATGGCAGGTCTATACCACGAACGCACCTGCATCGACAGGCTGCTCCTGGTTGAGATGCCTGAGAATGTGAAGGCATGACGCAAGCTTCCGTAAACCGAAAAGAAAGCTCACACCTCTGCCTGGGCAGGTTCATTAGCCGTCTGGGACGCTGTTTGCCGGACGAGATCGTTTCCACGCGGCACGAAAGACTGCACTCCGGTCAATTCTCTGCCTAGGATTAAACCATGTATGTCGAAAGTGCCTTCATAGGTGTTCACGCTTTCGAGGTTTACCATGTGGTGGATAACCCTGTATTCGCCGGTGATGCCATTGCCGCCCAGCATATCACGGGCTGTTCTGGCGATTTCCAGCGCCTTGCCGCAGTTGTTTCGCTTGCCGAGTGAGACCATAGCAGGGATCGCGTTGCCTTCGTCCATGAGCGCGCCGAGGCGCCAGGCCAGCAACTGCATTTGTGTGATCTCCGTGAGCATATTAGCCAGCTTGGTCTGAATGAGTTGCATGGCGGCAAGAGGGTAGCCAAACTGCTTGCGCTCGGCTGTGTACCGGTGCGCCCTGTGAAAACAATCCTCGGCAGCGCCGACGGCGCCCCAGGCAATTCCATAGCGTGCGTTGTTGAGGCAACTGAATGGACCTTTGAGACCAGTGATGTCAGGGAAAACGTTTTCGTCCGGTACGAACACATCTTCCATGACAATCTCGCCCGTAATAGAGGCTCGCAGCGACATTTTGTTATGGGTTACGGGCGCTGAATACCCTTTCGTATCCCGCTCGACAATGAAACCTCTGATAACGCCTTCTTCTCCCCGGGTTTCTTTGGCTTTCGCCCAGATAATGGCTACGTCCGCAACGGGGGAGTTGGTGATCCACATCTTTGCTCCATTCAACAGCCAGCCGCCCTCTACGCGGAGCGCTGTCGTTTCCATCGAACCGGGATCGGAGCCGTGGTTCGGTTCCGTGAGGCCGAAACACCCTATGATCTCTGCCCCGGCAAGACGAGGAAGATACCGCTTACGCTGCTCTTCAGTGCCGAATTCGTAAATCGGGTACATCACGAGCGACGATTGCACGGAACAGAAGGACCGGTAGGAAGAATCCACACGTTCGAGTTCACGCGCAATCAGGCCATAGGACGTATAGCTGGCTTCGCCGCCGCCATAAGCTGCCGGAATGGTGACGCCCAGCAGTCCCAGTTCACCCATTTCACGCGGGATGTCTTCGTGGAAAATTTCCTGCTGGTTGCCTTCGAGGGCGCGAGGTTCAAGCCGGGACTGCGCATAGTCGCGGGCTGATTCCATAATCAGCCGCTCTTCTTCTCCAATCATCGACTCGAAAAGGTAAGCATCTCTGGGATTCAGGGGGTGCTTTGACATTGCAGGTTCCAGTTTGAAGTTGATCGGGAAAAGCTTTCGTGTTCAGCCATAGTTCCAGTTGACGCCGCGTCCCGTTTCCGGGTCCGGATAACCCCATCGCACCGCGCCCTGGTCGCAGGCATACATACACGTTCCACACTCGATGCAATCCTCAACCTGGAAATGGACGCACCCCAGGTCATCGATGGTGTAGCACCTGGCAGGACAGGCATATGTGGTGCCCTTATGCGGGCATCTGTTGTTACAGATGTCGGTGTCTACTACGATATGCGGTTTGATTTCGCTCCTGGCCTGATTGCGGTAGTTGACTAGGCCCAGGCGCTCCGAAATAGTAAGTAACTTCATAACGACCGGCCGGTTTGAAAGCCCAATTTGACGAGGTCCCAGTACGAACCATGCTTTCTTACAGCGTCGTGCAGAATCCGGGAGGATTTTTTTGTTGGGGCGTTATCCACCGTGAAAAATTGCCGTCCGAACTCGCACAAAACGTCTGGCATCATCGTAAACATTGACGGGCTATGAAGCAAATGGACTGCATTCTGGAATGCTCGCATGTCTTTCAGGACATAGCAGTTTTCCAGGGCCGTTCGGTAGCCTGACATCATTTCCGCGCCATAGTTTTCACAACTCCGGGCCTCGATCACGGTTTCGGCGGCAAGGATGCCGGAGCGCATGGCATAGTCCATTCCCTGAATGGCGCGTCCTGCATTGAGCAGCAAGCCTGCCGCTTCGCCTGCGATCAGGAAGCCTTCGCCAAAGACTTGTGAAGGCATTCCCCGCAGGTCTCCCGCAGACACGGCATGAGCTGAGTATTCTACTTCCTTCCCGTCTCTGAGCAAATCGGCCAGCGCAGGATGAGATTTGAAAGCATTCAGCAAGTCCTGGGGAGTGCGGCGTTTTTCGCGGAGGCTTTTGATCGAAAGCACCAGCCCGATGGAAACGGAATCCAGGTTGGTATAGAGGAAGCCTCCTCCTTCTACGCCCTGACTGGCGAAACCTATGAACTCGTTGGTTATCCCGCTGCGACCATGCAGTTGGAAGCGGTTTTCCAAAGTTGCCCGGTCGAATCGCAAGACCTCCTTGACGCCGACAGACATCAAATCAGCAGGTACGTAGTCCGGAAGCAATCCGAGTTGCCTGGTCAACAGGTTATTGACCCCTTCTGCGAGGATGACGCAGTCTGCGTAGAAACATTCGCTGCCTGCCCTGATTCCGATGACGCGCCCGTTTTCCTTGAGCACTTCGTCCACCAGAACGTTTGTAGCTAGAAAGGATTCATCGGCGCACAGGCTTTCATCAAGGACGGCCTGTACTTTATCAGCGAGCCAGGCATCAAAGCGGGCGCGCAGCACGGAGATTCCCGAATACGGCGGAGCATCAAAATGGGAAGATTTGAAGTCGATCGAGAAGGATGATGTTTCATCCAGGAAGGTAAGCCTGCGGTGGTTGATGAAGCGCTCGAAGCTTTCCTCGTCTTCCCAGTACAAGGGTATAAGGCGCGAGAGGTCGCTGCCCCAGAGGATGCCGCCGGAAACATTTTTGGCGCCACAGAACTCGCCGCGCTCGATCAGGAGGAACTTGACGTTAGCCTGTGCGAGCACCATGGCCGCACTCAATCCGGCAATTCCTCCGCCTACGATAATGCAAGTAAACCTGTCTTCCATACGTTGCGGACAGACTTCATGCTGCCGTCACTGTTGCTTTTTCAACGCTTCAATGAGAGAAGGAAGAATCTGGTATAAATCTCCTACCAGCCCATAGGTTGCGTGTCTGAATATAGGAGCATCCGGATCTTTGTTCACGGCCACAATAACGCGGCTGGAGGACATACCTGCTACGTGCTGAATGGCTCCCGAGATTCCGATGGCGAAATAGAGTTGGGGGGATACTACTTTGCCCGTTTGCCCGATCTGTGCGGTGGCAGGGAAAAGCTGTGATTCCACGGCAGCTCGTGTAGCGCCTACAGCCCCTCCCAGAAGCATTGCCAGTTCTTCGACTAGTTCCTTCCCGCGCTCATCCTTGACGCCTCTTCCGGCAGCCACAACAACACCGGCTTCGGTCAGATTAACCTGTCCCCCTGCTGCTGTCTGGATAACCTCACGCAGACGGATGCCGGCATCCTCAATGGAATAGGAGAAAGGCATCTCCACGACTTCCGGTTCGACAGGAGATTCTGCGACATCATAGGAGCCGGATCGGACGGATACGAAGGTCAGGTCGCTTTTTGCCTGTACGCGAGCGAGAAACTTACCGGCCATGACAGGTCTGAGCGCTTCTATCCCCTCTGAGGAAATCGTGAAAGAGGACACATCCGGCAATACAGCCGCTTTTGTTCTTGCAGCGAGTGCGCCGACAATGTCCTTCACGGACTCCGTAGAGGGAAAGACTACGACCGAAGGATGAGCTTGCCTGATAGCGTGAGCAAGCGCATCGATGACGGGTGCATTCAGGTGGTGTTCAAAGATTGGATGGGATACGATGTAGATTTTTGAAGCGCCGTAACGGGCAATCTGGGCTAGGCAACGGGTTGGATCAGAAGCGGCTACGAAAGCGCAAAGGCTGAGGCCATGCCTGGCAGCCAGCGTTCGGCAATGGGAGAGAATCTCAAGCGACGACTGTGTGACCTGTCCCTTTTGAACGGCAACGTGAACGAGAATGCTGCTCATAGATCAGAGAGGCTGGGTTGTATGTAAAGGCCCGATCAAAAGTGGCAGTTGCCCTTTGTCAATCCTTTCTGCAAGCTGGGGAGGGATGGGTTACAGAACTTTTGCTTCACGAGCCAGCAAATCGGCAAGGGTTTGGGTTATGTCGACTGGATCTCCTTCCAGTATTTTGCCCGGTGCGCGTTCAGGCATGGATTCGTAGCCAATAACCCAGGTGGACGCTCCCGGCATATCTGAAAGCATCAAGGTTTCGACGGGTTTCTTCTTCGCCTGCATAATCCCTTTTATATTAGGGATGCGGGGTTCGTTCATGTCATTAGAGCAGGTGACGAGGGCAGGATGGTTAAGCTCCAGAATCTCCTGTCCGGCATCGCCTTGCCTGGTGACTGCAACTGTTCCGTTATTTGCTTCGATATCCAGGGCAACGGCGTTCGTTGCGAACGGAATCTGAAGCAACTCGGCCAGCATACTTCCCGTTAACCCTGCATCCGTATCCTGAGACTGCTTTCCGCATAATATGAGGTCAAAAGCTGTCGTGCGGATATAATCCGCCAGCAGGCGGGCGTAGCCTGCGGAATCAAGGTCGGTCCCGGCAGGAATCTGAAGATGGACGGCCCTGTCGGCCCCCATAGCCAGGGCTTTTCTGATGATTTCTTTCGCCTGTTCGTCGCCCACGGAGATCACTTCTACTTCGCCGCTGTTCTGCTCTGCTAGTACCAGAGCAGCTTCGACGGCAGACGCATCATAAGCGTTAAGAACCATCCGGCTGGAATCGAACGCTAGTTTGCCGTCCCGGATATGAGCAGGCGCTGTTACGTCGGGCACTTGTTTGATACAGACGAGCATTTTCATAAAGCGTCCCCGAATGATAATCGATCTGTACGACGCAAAATAGAAGTAAACAGGATTAAAAGTTATGATTCTCAGTGAATAGGTAGCTAAGTTGTCTGCGCAATGCAGTCAGGCTGGAAGCTGACACAGTTTAGGTCATTCAGGAGGGGATGCCTACCTATGGATATGAAAAGGTACTTGCAACGCGCAGTTGAGGCTATCGAGACGTGGGAATCGACCTGGAGCGCGTATAGCCGCCACCCGTCGCAGTTTGTGGATGAATACAGACTGGAAGAAGCGTTTGCTCGCTATACTGGTCGCCTGGAAGAGAATTATCCGTTCTTTCACCCGAGGTATGCCGGTCAGATGTTGAAGCCTCCTCATCCTGCTGCTGTTGTGGGTTATCTGGCTGCCATGCTTATTAATCCGAACAATCACGCTCTGGACGGAGGTCCTGCTACGGGGGCAATGGAAAAAGAGGTCATTCGTGAGATGGCCTCCATGTTTCATTTTCCGGAAGAGGCGCTGGGTCACCTTACAAGCAGCGGCACGATAGCCAATCTGGAAGCATTATGGATCGCACGCGAACTGCATCCAGGTAAGGCAGTAGCTATCAGCGAAGGCGCCCATTACACGCATGGGCGGATGAGCCAGGTGCTCCGACTAGAGGCCGTACCTGTCCTTACAGATGAACACGGGCATATTCGTCTGGATGCTCTGGAAGATGTGCTGGCAGGCGGCAATATCGGGACGGTGGTGCTAACGGCAGGCACAACGGGAATAGGAGCCGTAGATCCTGTTGCTGACGTACTCGCTTTGCAGTCCAAATATGACTTCCGGGTTCACATAGACGCCGCATATGGAGGTTTTTTCACTTTGCTTGCCTGGTCGGGTGAAGGACTCATGTCCGAGCAGGTCAAACGCCATTATCGCGCTATTGCGGCCTGTGATTCTGTGGCGATTGATCCTCACAAGCATGGCCTCCAGCCTTATGGATGTGGATGCGTGCTGTTCAGCGATGCATCTGTAGGGAGGTTCTACAAGCATGACTCACCATACACCTATTTTACTTCGGATCAGCTTCACCTGGGTGAGATCAGCCTTGAGTGCTCGCGGGCAGGAGCAGCGGCAGGCGCGCTCTGGTTTACGCTACAGGTTTTACCGCTGCGTGCAGACGAAGGGCTAGGGCAGTTGCTCTCTGCCGGGCTTTCCGCAGCGCAAAAATGGTCTGGTCTGCTCGCTCAATCAGAACTGCTGAACCTGTTCGTTCGTCCGGAACTGGACATTGTCACGTTCTTCCCAGGCGTGCGCAAGCTCCAGGCATCGGCAATTGACAGGGAAAGTATGCGCATTTTTGAGGAAACGATGGGAGACGAAAGTGATCCTGTTTTTCTGAGCCTGCTTCGGGTTGGAAGTGAGCAGATGAAAGATCGGCTGGACCCGCTGGAGGCCGATCAGCCTTTTGTGCGCATTCTACGGTCGGTGCTTATGAAACCGGAGCACGAGTACTACGTTGGGCATCTGCACGAGCGCGTCTCGGAAGTTGCAGCAGATTCGGGCAGAAAATTGTAATGGAAGAACAAGCAAATTTGTATATCGCAGGGCGTAATCCGGTCAGGGAGGCGCTGCAGCGCGGAGATCGGGAGTTCGAAAAGGTGCTGCTTCAGCAAGGTGCATCGGGCGGAGCCATCGAGGAGATTCGCCGAGCTGCAAACAGGGCAGGAGCGCCTGTTCGGATCGTCCCTGCGGCAACGTTATCCCGGCTGGTTCCGGGTACGAATCACCAGGGGGTGCTTGCGCTCACGTCGCCGGTAGCTTTTCTGGATCTGGACGATATGCTTGCTCAGATCGCGCCAGCGTGGGAGGATGTCCAGAAAAAGAAGCCCCTGTTGCTTCTATTGGACCAGATTGAGGATCCACATAACTTCGGCGCAATTCTTCGGAGCGCTGTGGCGGCGGGCGCCAACGGGGTTATCGTGCCCCGGCATCGCATGGCTCCTGTAAACGCAACCGTGATTAAAGCGAGCGCGGGAATGGCTCTGCGCATCCCGCTTGCGCGTGTGACAAACCTTGCTGATACGCTCGTCTTGCTCAAGGAGCGCGGTTACTGGATCATAGGGGCTGCGGGCGAGGGGTCTGACTCGGTCTGGGATATGGATTGGGATCGGCCGGCAGCCATCATAATCGGCAGCGAGAGCGGTGGATTGCGCCCGCGTGTGGCAGCTGGATGCGACCACCTTGTCAGAATACCTATGAGAGGTCAGGTTGACTCTCTGAATGCATCTGTTGCGGCAGGCATTCTCTTGTTCGCGGCAGTCCGGCATCGTTCCAGTCCGTGACGGTAAGCGCGTTCTGTCCGGGTGTAGGATGCTGGCAGGTCAGGCCGATTTGCCGTTCATCTTGTAAACGATCTTGCGAATCGTATCGAACTGTAGGTATGGGTACTCTTCCCGGAGAGACTCTATGGCATCAAAGGCTGCCACATCGTCGCGGCGCAACGCACGGAACTTCTGGCGAATCTGATAATCCCGGACTCCTTTTTCGCTGAGCAGGTTGTGTTCCTCAAGAATCTCGTACACCTCGTCCGTGATCAAACCGTCGAGAGGGTTTCCACAGGTATGTTCCATAATGGCTTGCATAGGATTCCTGATCTATTGGTGAGGACAGCAAACAGATTCTGATTTTCCCGGTTGCTCGTAAGTCTAATGGCTAGGCTAAGGGTAAGGGAAAAAAGAAAGCCTTCCAATCGAATCCCCTTGAACCGTTCAAGAAGGCGGATGAGCGGTAAGCATAGCAGGGTGACCTGTTCGGCAGAGATTGTCAGCTTCACGCGAACCCAGCACATGGTTGCGCGTACCGATTACATGAGGCGCTATACCCTGAAGAAGGAGTCACGACAAATGCAGCCTTACAGGTTGTAGGTAGTTGCTCTTTACTCCTTTTTTTATATACTTGTAAGGTATGCCTCCCGCAAGATCGAGATGAGATCCTTGAGCCGCCCACCCACGATAAAATGGTAACCGAAATGGATGACGCGATGCACAAAATCACCCGTCGAGGTTTTCTCGGTAAAGTTGCTGCCGGCGTGGCCGGCGCCTCGGCATTGCCTGGCATCCTGTCTGCTTCCGATAAGACAGGTATTCGCAGGTCAGCTACAGACTACGTGACGCTGGGGAAGAGTGGAATCAAGGTTACCCGGCTTGGTATGGGCACGGGCAGCAACGGAGGGCGTGTTCAGCGGGATCTGGGGCAGGAAGGTTTCACGAAGCTCGTACGTTATGCCCTGGATCAAGGGATTACCTTTTTCGATACCGCTGACAACTATCAGGGAATGCACGAGATGCTCCGTGAGGCGCTGAAAGGAGTGGATCGGGACCGCGTTCAGATTCAATGCAAAATACCCTGGGAGAAGTATGAGGATCCCCTCAAGGAAATCGACAGATTCAGAATGGAGGCGGGAACGGACTACTTCGACTCCTTCCTCATTCACTGCGTCACGAGGGCGACCTGGCCGGAAGACGAGAAGCGCCTCATGGATCTGCTGGAGACCGCGAAAGACAAACAGATGATTCTCTCGCATGGGGCTTCGGCGCACGGATTGGATCCGCTACAGTCGATGACCAGAACTAACTGGATAGACGTGGCGCTGGTGCGCGTTAATCACAACGGCCACCACATGGATGGCCCAACCGGGGCCTGGAACGAACGCGGTCGGGTGGAGCCTGCGCTCAAACACATCAAGCAACTCCACGATAGTGGAAAGGGCATCATCGGAATGAAGCTCATCGGAAACGGTGACTTCACGGATCCGGAGGTGCGGAAAGAGTCCATACGGTTTGTAATGGGGCTGGACTACGTAGACGCGGTCATTATGGGCTTCAAATCCCCGGCAGAGATCGATGAAGCCATTCAAAATATCAATGCGTCCTTGAACTCCTGATCTGCGGAGGGATGGTTCTTCTCACGCATTTGCATGGGGAAGGTTATTCTTGCCCCAGTTGTCGGCGGATGTAGGCAATGCGTTGATCGAGCGCAGGGGTATTCGGATAGAGATTGTTGAGCGCCAGCGTGTAGGAAAGCGCGTCTTTCCATCGTTGCTGCTGGAAGTAGAACACGGACAGAGCGTTCAGAAAATCAGGCTGATCGGCTTGAATCCGGTTTGCAGCCAGAAGCAATTCTTCTGCGCGACCATTTTGCCCTAATTGCTGATAGGCAAGCCCCGCGTTGTAATGTATCCGCGCGTTTTGTGGACTGAGGCTGGCTGCTCTGCTCAAGTGTTTTGCAGCCTCAGAGAGGCTTGCTTCATCCTCGGCCAGCAAAAGCCCCAAAGTGTAGTGCAACTCAGGCATATCCGGTTGAAACCTGAGCGCAGCTTTGAGCTGTTCTTCAGAAGCCATGCGCAGGCTCGCGGCCTGCTGCACTTGTCCCTGTTGCTCGCTGTTCATGCGGAGGCGGTCGAGCAGCAGGGCCAGGTTCATACGCGCGGGCACAAAAGAGGAATCCAGCCGGATTGCCGTTCGGTATGCAGCCTCTGCCTCATAAGGTTCACTCAGATTCTCGTGAATGACAGCCAGATTCAGGTGAGCGCCGGGCTGATCTTCGACGGCCTTCTGGCTTGCACGGTATTCCTGGAGCGCTTTCCAGAAGGCTGCTGCCTCCCCGGTAGAACGATTTTCGGAAAACCGTGAAGACGCAATGCGGCTCAAGACTCTTGCTGCCTCCGTACGCACCAGCCTGACCGAATCGGCGACGATGGGCGTTATCTGTTGGTACAGGTCGTCCGGAGGGAGGTATTCAAGGTTGCGGACAGCGGCTGCGCGTACGAGTGGGTCAGGATCGGCGAGCGCAGCCTGTGAGGTGTGCCCGGCAGTGGGAGAGCCGTAGCTGCCGAGCAGCGAAAGCGCGGTAGCCCGGACGATTCCCGGCCGGTCGCGTTTCTGCACGATGCCGGTAAGTTCCGGTTCTGCTTCAGCCCGCCGGTCACGACCAGCCGCAAACGCGAGCGCAAAGTTCGTGGTATCGCGCCGGGAAGATCCGAACCAGGAAACGATCGTGTCGCGGGCCCATTCAGGGGATTGCGAGGTGTGACAGCCGTTGCACGCATTTGGTATGCCGATTCGAGCGGTAAGATCAGGGCGAGGAACCTTGAAGCTGTGATCGCGCCGTGGGTCTACCACCATATAAGTGCGTTCCGGCATATGGCAGTCTACACATTGTGCGCCGGATGTGCCCGGAATGTGATGCAGATGCGTCGGCGCATCATACTGCTCCGGACTGTGACACTGATTGCACAGAGCATTTCCTTGCAAAACTATGCGTGTGGAGTGAGGGTCGTGACAGTCGGAACAGCGCACGCCGTTATGATACATCTTGCTCTGGAGGAAAGAGGCATACACGTAAACCTCGTCCTTAATCTGTCCATCCGCGAAGTAGAGATTGCTATCAAGTAGCTCAGGAGCGTAGTAGTCAAGGTATTTCGAGCCAGGTAAGAAATCGGTGCTCACAATCCGCCGGCGAGAGTGGCAGGGAGCGCATGTTTCGATCTGGGTGCGCGCATTTTCCGGTCCTTTCAGATCAACGATAAGCCCGGTTGAGGCAGTGCCGTTGCGTTCGGCGTCGGGTTGTCTGCCCCAGGCGACGTGCCGGCTTCCGGGTCCGTGGCAGGATTCACAGCTTACATCGATCTCGGAGAAAGTTGTATGATAGGTGTTGGTTTCCAGGTCAAAGTTCTTTTTCAGGTTTGTCGAGTGGCACTCGGCGCACATATAGTTCCAGTTCATCCCTCCCTTTGTCCAGTGCAGCCAATCGTCGGGTCGGATGCGTTCGCCGGGGTAGAGCGAGAACCAGCGGTTTTTCTCGGTGTCCCATGCCACCGTCAGCGTTTGGACGCGGCCGTCAGAGAACGGTACGAGATACTGTTGCAGCGGTCGAACTCCGAAGGTGTACTGCACATGGAAAGTTTCCGGCTTGCCGGACGGGCCCTCAGTGCGGACAAAAAAGCTGTCGCCTCTTTGAAAAAACCGTGTTTCGACCCCGAGATGAGAAAAGACAGCATTCTGAAAGTCGCCCAGCACGGTTTCCGGCGTTGCCTTTTCCATAGCAAGGTCATGGTCTGAGCCTGTCCATGCTTGCATTTCGGACTGGTGGCATTCCGCGCATACAATGCTTCCGACGTATTCCAGCGAATCTGCTGAGCGTGAAGAGTAGGGGGTGTTCTGTCCGCTGCATCCGGAGAGAGACACGAACAGCAGCAATAGAGCAAAAAGAGGCCCCAAGATGAGAAAAAGGAACTGCGCTCTTGGAGTCGCGCGTCTTCTAACCAGAGCGGACGGCTTCAAAACTGCTTTCCAACCATTTTTCATACAAACGTGCGCTTTTGACAACGATCATTCGGCAAAAGCAGAAGAGCAGAAGAGTTGCTGGAGTCTGCATATTGCAACACCAGGCTGCAACCTGTCGCTGACAGCCTTAAGTCGTCGGAAAGATAAACCTTTAAGCTCGCTGTGCAATGCCGGAAGAGGCACCCGCCTTATGAAAGACGTTTTTCAAGCATGGTTCACGCGTCAGAGACAGTTTGGCAAGCAGCGGCGCGAGATCTCGCTAAGCAACTGTGGTTACAGGCTACGTACCCGTACCTGGAAGGCATCGGCAGGATTCGTGACCACAAGCCGGCGAATGTCGGACTCCGTAAATCCGGCTTTTTGAAGCGCAGGCAGGAGATGAGTGAACAGCGGGGTGTAAGGTCTGAAGTCGCCTCCGTCAGGCTCTCCCACATGATACCATCCGGCATCGTGGGATATGAGAACCCGGTGGAGCAAGTTGCCTTCCTTCATGTGGGAGAGCCTGCCTACGTAATCATTGATTTTGTCGATAGAGACGCCATCGAATGAAATCCATGCTCCTTGTTCGGCGGCGCGAAGATGGTTGTCGATGTTGTCCTCATTCTGTGCGTGAACCCAGATCCAGGCTGCCGGATGCACTCCTTCTCCGGAGAGGACAGTGAGTTCGTCAAAGGCTGCCACAGCAGGGCCGGTGTGAGCGGCAATGGTTAATCCCGTTCGCAGGTGCGTGCGGGCGGCAGCCTGCACCAGCTTCTTGTCAACTTCGGACAGTTTAGCGTCGTCAACTCCGATTTTGATGAATCCCGGTTTGACGCCGGTATTGTCTATGCCATGCTCGAATTCCTGAATCCAGCGTGCAGCAAGTTGATCTGCCGATTCGGAAAAGGCGTGAGCAGGGAGGTTCTGATCCTGGCGAGCGCCGTAATAGCCGGTGTTTGTCAGGATGTGCAGTCCTGTTGCTCTGGAAAGACGCTGAAGAAGAAGGGGGTCCCGCCCCAGGTAAGCAGGCGTGCATTCGACCAGCGTACGCCCCTCCAACGGCAGAAGCTGCTTGAGATAGGGAATTATAACCCTGTAGGCTTCGTCCGGATCATACCGGTCGGGCGTGATCTCCGTTGCACTGATAAAATCTACCAGCACATGTTCGTGAGGCAGTGTAACTCCTAACTCCTTCGGGTTCACAGGCCCGTTGACAGTCATGACAAAAGGAGCAGCAGGTGTAATGCCGCGAGCGCCCGTAAGCAGCGTAAGGGAAGCTCCCTGAAGAAGGGTTTGAAGGAACCTTCGACGTTTCATTTATTCACCTGCGCTGTTGCTGGAAGCCCCATTTGTTTCGCTGCTTGCTCGGTGTGCCATGGTGCGCAGAGCTTCGGCGGAAATTCGACGATGAGAAGCATTGAAAACCGGGCGCCGTTTGTAAATCACAATGGCCTGGGGAGTGGCGTGACGGATGTTGAAATGGTCTGCTATTTCGTCAGAAAGGTTACGGTCTTGCTGTACGACCAGTTCGTAAACAGGGGGATCTCCTTCCTCATGGAGCCGGTCCATCTGACGCCTGGCCCAGGCGCTAACCGGGCAGGTCCTGCTGTGCTTGTAAAGAATCACAGGGTCGGAGTCCGAACGCAAAAGAGCTTCCTCCAGTTTTTCCTGCGAGTTTAGCGGTAATACGCTGGCTGCCATATTCAGTCAATACTTGTTGACAGATGAAGAATCTTGTAGTAACTATGACGCAGCCGTTAAGATCTTGTTCGTGCGAGATGCCATTTTTCAGGCAGGTTGTCAGGCCGCCGGAGAAAGAAAACATATCCGGGGCGCTGGAACAGAACCCCACTTGCAACCGTCTGGATTGCGCCTGACCTTACACTCGTCAGGGACAGTTTTGAAGAAAAGAACAGAGAATAGATGCATACCCAACCAACCGGCGCTGAATCAATTTACTGGGACCTCACGGACCTGTATGCCGATGAGACGGCCCTCGAACAAGACCTGAATCTTGCAGATGCGGAGGCAGAGCAGTTCGCTGAAGCTTACCGGGAGCGTATGGTCTCCATGAGCGCAGAAGATCTCGCGGCGGCCCTGCGGGAATATGAAGCTTTGCAAGACAGGTTGGGCCGCGCGTAT
Organism: uncultured Rhodothermaceae bacterium; assembly: GCA_965365465.1. Lineage (GTDB taxonomy): Bacteria > Bacteroidota > Rhodothermia > Rhodothermales > DASSAV01 > CBDUBU01. The sequence goes on along the minus strand of CBDUBU010000050.1, from coordinate 3,549 downwards.
ACCTATGCCTACTTGCAGTGGACAACGCAAACCGAAGATCCGGATCGCGGCGCACTGCTACAGAAAGTAAGGGAAGCTTACACTCAGACAAGCCAGAAGCTGATTTTCTTTGAACTGGAATGGGCTGAACTGCCGGATGAACGTGCGGAGCAGTTGATAGGTGACGCTCACCTCGCCTCCTTCCGGCATTATCTCGAATTGCAACGTCTGCTCAAAGATCACCTCCTGACGGAACCGGAGGAGAAGATTCTGGCAGAAAAGTCGGTTACGAGCACGGCTGCCTGGAATCGTTTTTTTGACGAAACAATCTCAGCGGCTCGTTTCGAACTGCGCGGCGAGGCTCTGACGGAACAAGAGGGCTTGACCCGCTTGTACGAGCCGGATCGGACGTTGCGGAAGGATGCTGCTTTAGCATTGACCCAGGGCCTGAAACAGCATCAGCGGGAACTGACCTTTATTTTTAACACACTTCTGGCAGATAAGGCGACGGCAGACCGCCTGAGAGGGTATGCAACCTGGTTGTCGAGCCGCAACCTTTCCAATGAAGTGTCAGACCAGATGGTGGAGGCGCTGATTGACGCTGTTACTTCTCGTTACGATCTGGCAGCACGTTTCTACAAGCTCAAACGCCGCCTGCTGGGTTACGAAGAGATGTTTGACTATGACCGCTATGCTCCTGTAGGAGAATCCGACACCCATTACTCCTGGGATGAAGCGTGCGAGATCGTTCAGCACGCTTATGCTGCCTTTCATGCGGAAACTGGTAAGATTGTGGAGCAGTTTTTTGATCAGAAGTGGATCGATGCGGCTGTGCATCCCGGAAAGCGTGGAGGAGCCTTCAGCCACGGCGCGGTGCCGAGTGTTCACCCCTATATCATGATGAACTACACCGGTAAATCGCGTGATGTGCAAACGCTTGCGCACGAGTTGGGGCATGGCGTGCATCAATACCTGTCGCGTGCGCAGGGAGTTCTTCAGGCTGATACACCCTTGACGACGGCAGAGACGGCATCCGTATTCGGAGAAATGCTTGTCTTTCAGCGGCTCATCCGTCAGGAGACGGATCCCGGCAATCAGTTGTCCATGCTGGTCGGCAAAATCGACGATACCATAGCTACCGTATTCAGACAGGTAGCCATGAACCGGTTTGAAAATAAGATCCACACGACGCGCAGAACGCAAGGTGAACTATCTGCAGATCAATTCGGAGCGTACTGGCTGGAAACGCAGTCGGACATGTTTCAGGGAAGTGTAACCCTGGGCGATCACTACCGGCACTGGTGGAGCTACATCCCTCATTTTCTGCATACGCCGGGATATGTCTATGCCTATGCTTTCGGCGAACTGCTGGTGCTGGCGCTTTATGCACGTTATGAAGAGGAGGGATCTGGCTTCGCCGCCAGATACATGAACCTGTTGACGGCGGGAGGATCAGACTGGCCGCATGTGTTGGTGGGACAGTTGGGGGTAGATCTGACCAACCTGGAATTCTGGCAACAGGGTCTTCAAGCCATAGAGAACCTAATCATTCGCGCCGAAGAACTGGCTGCTCAAGTAGAGCGCACCCACAACAAGCCGGCGCGAGAGGTGCTCTGAGAGAGAAGCCTGCTCCTGCCTTTCCGGTAAATGACTATCAGGTTGTTTCGTCCGAATAAGGATCTGCCATTTTTCAGGCAGTAGTTCAGCGGACCTCGACTTCCGTATAGTACATTCTGGTGTCGTCGATGCTGGCGTCCCCTCCCGTGATTTCGAAGGCATCTTCCAGGCGGATATCCTCAGAAGAACTCCCAGCCATGATGCGGGTCGCGCCAGGCTCGACCACATAATTCATGTCGGCATTGTAGAGGCCCAGTAGATTGACCGGAAGTTTAAACGTGATATGCCTGGTTTCTCCAGGATTCAAGACGATCGATTTGAACCCTTTGAGTTCCTTGACAGGCGGGGTGACGCTTGCGACAACATCGCTGGTATAAAGCTGAACGACTTCTGTGCCCTGTCTGGCTCCGGCATTGGTGAGGTCAAGGCTTATCGTGACGGTATCCCCGGCCCGCATGTTTTTCGGCGAAACTTGCAGGTTTTCGTATCTGAACGTCGTGTAACTCAATCCATGACCAAATGGGTAAAGAGGCGTGAAAGGAATATCGAGGTAACGCGACGAATAAGGGTTATCGACAGAAGGAGGCCGTCCGGTGCTTTTATGGTTATAGTAAATCGGGACCTGGCCTGTGGCATAGGGAAAGGTGATAGGCAGTTTGCCTCCGGGGTTGTAGTCGCCGAAGAGGACATCAGCCGTGGCGGGTCCCATCTGTACGCCCAGGTGCCACGCTTCAACAAGGGCAGGAATATGTTCTGCCAACCAGGGAAAGGCGAGCGGCCGACCATTCATCAGGACAACCACTACCGGTTTTCCTGTCTCCCTGATTGCCTCGGCGAGTTGCTGCTGAACACCGGGAAGTTCTATTGAAGCGCGGCTTGCCGCTTCCCCGGACATGTTGCGGGATTCTCCGAGGACCAGGACGACAGCATCTGCTTGCCGGGCAAGTTCTACAGCCTGTGCAAACCCTGATGTGTCGTCATCGTCCACATTTGCGCCCTTTGTATGCAGAACTTTTGTCTGCGGAGAAACGGCCCGGCGAATGCCTTCCAGCACCGAGACGACATTTTCCGGTTTGCCCTGAGCAGCCCACGCGCCAAGTGGAGCATCCTGATCCTCTGCGAGAGGGCCGATAACGGCTAGCGTTCCAATATTCTTCGACAGTGGAAGAACCTCACCGTCGTTTTTTAGCAACACAATGGACTTCCGTGCAACCTCGCGGGCGGCGCTCAAGTGCGCCTCTGATAAGATCGTCGTTTTCTCACGTTCGGGATCAGAATAACGATAAGGATCCTCAAACAGACCCAGCCGGTGCTTTACGCGGAGCACACGGCGTACTGCTTCATTGACCTCTCGTTCCGGCAACCTTCCGTCTCTGGCGGCAGACACAAGATCCGGGTAGATTCCCGACATCATATCCATATCCACTCCTGCACGCAGCGCAAGGATGCCTGCCTGCTCGGGCGTAGCGGCGACGCGATGCGCAAGCAACTCACCGATAGAGTTCCAGTCGCTTACAACGAGGCCGTCAAAACCCCAGCGGCGGCGCAACACTTCCGTTAGAAGGAAGGGATGCGCAGTGGCTGGAACACCGCCAATCTCGTTGAAAGCAGACATGAACGTTGCTGCTCCTGCCTCCTCGGCTGCCCGAAAAGGCGGGAGGTACGTCTGGAACAGGGACCGCAGCGAGACATCCACGGGGTTGTAATCGCGTCCGGCCTCGGCGGCTCCATATGCTGCATAGTGCTTGACACAGGCCAGGATGGTATTCGGAGATGAGAGATCATCGCCCTGAAAGCCGCGCACACGTGCAGCAGCCATGACAGAACCCAGGTAAGTGTCTTCGCCCGCACCCTCTACCACCCGCCCCCATCGGGCGTCACGGGCAATGTCTACCATAGGCGCAAACGTCCAGTGCAGACCTGTTGCGGATGCTTCTACGGCGGCTATGCGAG
>CBDUBU010000049.1:0-18250 GCA_965365465.1 uncultured Rhodothermaceae bacterium | reverse complement strand
TCGATCCGGCAGTCTACCATTGAACAGGGCGCTCAAAACTGGGTAGACCAGCGCCTGCCCTTTACCTTCGGTGATGCCTTTGCCAAGATCTACGCAGAGGTTACGCCGAACAGCAGACTTTCCGCTACCGCCCTGCGCACCTACGACCGTGGCACGCTGGCGGAAGACACCGGCGGCGCACCTCCGGAAGAAGTCCGGTGGCAGAATGAAGGACTGGCGGTTCGGTATCTGCTGCTGCCGCGCGTCCTTCCTGTCGCCACCGACTTGCAGGTGACGCACGCGCGCCTGAAATCGGAAATGGGCGCGGAAGCAGATCCAAGCCGGGTTTCCGAAATCAACAACACCCATGTGACCTTTGACGCCTCTTTCCTGGGCGAGCGACTGGATGTCAACGCAGGGCTGGCTGTCCGGCTCATTTCCGTCAACAGCAACCTGGGCGGGCTTTACCAGAACGTCGAGAGCAGCAATGCCAGCCTGACGCACATTGCCCAGTACCTGGAGATGGACTTCGACCTGGGCGGCGGGCTCAGTCTTCGGCCCGGCCTGCGGTTGCAGTTCTATCAGATCCAGATCGATCCCTTTCTGGAGCCGCGTCTCAGGGTGGTCTGGCAGCGCGGCATCCATCAGATCAGCGGGGCAGCCGGCGTTTATCGTCAGGAGATTCTGGGCATGAGCGACCGGCGGGATGCTGCCAGCGTCTTTACAGCCTGGTCCTTTGTCCCAAAGTCGTCGCCTCGTGCGCCCGATGTCAGAACGGGCAGGATTCCCAGGGCCATGCACGGCATTTTGGGTTATCGCGCCACGCCTTCGCCCCGACTGGAGCTTTCCATCGAAGGGTTCTACAAGGATCTGAGCAACCTTTTCATCTCCGAGTGGACTTCGTATCCGCGCTTTACCACCCGGCTGCAGCCTGCAACCGGGAAGTCACTGGGTTTTGATGCGCGTGTCGAGATGCGCCTCCCTTCCGTCTATGGATATGTCAACTACGGGCTTTCCTCGACGCGCTATGAAGCCGAGCAGGCAGCCATTGAACTCTGGTACGGAACGGAAACGCTGCGCTTTCGCCCGCCTCATGACCGCAGGCACCAGTTGAATGCCCTCCTCAGCGCGACCGTGCGGGGCTTCGAGGTGAGCGCGCGGTGGGAATTCGGGTCCGGCTTTCCTTTCAGCCGCGCCCTTGGCTTTGACGGGTTTGCCCTGATCGACGACATCAAAGACGTGTCGCGCGTGCCGGGCTTCCGGCGCGTGATCTATGAACGTCCCTACAACGGCGTGCTGCCCACCTACCACCGCCTTGACCTTTCCATCGAGAGAACGTTTACGCTCGGCCGCACCGACCTGACCCTTCAGGGAAGTCTTATCAACGTGTACGACCGGCGCAACCTGTTTTACCTGGATGTTTTCACGCTCCGGCGCGTCGATCAGCTTCCCATTGTACCCTCCGCCGGCATCAAGGTAGAATTCAGATAATCCCTTGACGCTATGGGCCATTCTGCATTCTTTCACACGTTTGGTTGATAAAATGCGTGCTCGCTTTGCAAGTCGCTTCGCTTACGTCCTGTGCGTATCAGGCTTCCTTGTCTTTCTTTGCGCAGGATGCGAGGAAGACGTAACAGCCGTTCTCGGCACGGAGAAGGCATTTTCGCTTTACGGACTGGTTACGCCGGACATCGATACGCAGTGGGTGCGCGTCTATCCGATAGAGGACGTGCTGCAACCACCCGCCGGAGCGCCGCTCGACGTGACAGTCACTTCAACCGATCTGGAGTCCGGCGGAACCCGCATCTGGACTGATTCCGTGATCACCGACGGCGATGGACACCCGGCGCACATCTTCTGGTCTCCCTTCCGCGCCGTCTACGGTCACACCTACCGGCTGGAGGTTGCACGCCCGGACGGGGCATCGAGCCGCGTAGATGCCATCGTGCCGCCCCGAACAGAGGTCGAGCAGTTGACGCCGACTACCTCTTTTCCCATCACTGCGCCGTTGCTGCTTCCGGGAGATCTCCCTCGCTTGATGAAGCTGGAACTGGACTACGAAATCAAATTCAGGGAAGGCCCGAGCAGCGCCACAACCGCCATCGTTACGATCCCTTATGAAGGCAGGCAGAACCGGGTGGCAGAGGGATGGATCGTACGTGCCAACCTGTCTGAGGATTTCAGCGCGTTGCGGGCCTATTTGCAGGAGGCCGGAAACTGGAGTCCCACCTTTGGCATCATCGTGTTGAACATGAATCTCCGGCTCATCGTCGCCAGCGCCGACTGGAATCCTCCCGGCGGCGTGTTCGATCCCGAAGTGCTCGTTCAACCCGGCGTCCTGAACAATGTCGAAAACGGATTCGGCTTCGTGGGGGCCGGGTACCGGATCAAGTACGGGTGGCGACCGGCTGACGAAACGCTGAAAGCTGCGGGCTTCAATTTGCTGAAGTAGCGGAGCGCACCTTCACATCTACCGTGACCTCGGGGCTGGTTTCTGCGGGCAGACGTGCGCCGGACGGCAGCACCAGCGTACTCCTGAGGCGGGCGGAACCTGTCACTTCTTCCAGATTGACCCGCTCGGTCATCACGCTGGCCGGAGGATTGGCCTGCCGCCGGGGCAGAAGCAGTGTGATCGTGTCGGGATCTGCCTCTATGGCTACAAGCCGCAGCGTATCAGAGAGCGCCCCCCTCGTTCGCACCTCAACGCGCATCCGGACAGCGCGTAGCAATTCTGCATCCACATGCACTTCGTTCGGCTCTACGCTATCCAGCCGCAACCCGTCGGGAAGCTTGATGTTATTTGCGGTGATCGCGTACTCATTGCGCCCTTCCTGCGGCGCCTCCATGTCGACAGAGGCCACCAGGCTCGCAGCATCAAGCACCCGGAAATCCTGTTCCGACCCCACAATGCCGACGCGCACCTCGGAAGGAACGGGATCATCGAGCGCCCAGTTCTCCGGCAAATTGCGGAATTCGACCGGCGCTTCATAGTAGCGCAGCATAGCGCCGGGACTGTAGGCAAAGCGTATCCACAGCATGGCAGCCAGCAGCAGCGAAACAGCCGCCGTCTGAATAGCGCGCCGGCGCAGCAGGGAGGGCCGCCCCCTTTCCGGATCGCCGTAATGATCTTCGTAAAACTGCTCCAGCCGGCGCTTCAGTTCGCTCGGCGAGCTTACTTCAGAGAGCTTAGCTGCGTTCGCCACACTGATCGCGCCCCTTTCCTCGGAAACAACGATGACCAGGGCGTCGCATTCCTCAGCCAGTCCCAGGGCCGCAGCGTGCCGCGTGCCTCCGTATTTGCTGGCTTCCGGCAGGTTCGTGGACAGCGGAAGGTGCGCGGCAAACTTTATGACCTTGTTCCCCTCCATCAGCACGACTCCGTCATGGCCCGGCGTTTGCGGATTGAAAATGCTGTACAACAGGGGCTGGCTCACAATGCCTCGAAGCTCGATCCCGCCCTGTATTTCGTGGTCCCAGGGTTCACGGCCCCTGATCGCAATGAGGGCCCCGGTCTTTGTCTCAGCCATCTTGGCGCAGGCTTCCGTAAGAATATCAACGGGCGTTTGCGCAAACCCCGCTCCCGGCTGCCGGTGAAAAGCCTGGGTGGCAATCCAATCGACCATGCGCCGTATGTCTGATTGGAAAACGATGACGGCTGCCAGAACCAGAACCACCAGCAGCATCTGCATCAACCTCTCGAAGAGATAAAGCTCGAACAGGCTGGCCAGGAGGTAGAGAAGCAGAAAAAGGGAAATCGTTACAATGATCCTTCGGGAAGCGCTCTGCGAAGTGCTTTGCATGATCCCTGTCAGGATTGCAAAAAGAACCAGCGCTACCAGCGTGATGTCGAGCAGGTCCACGAGATGGAAATTGCGACCCAGGGTCTCCAGAAACGACGCGACAGACTCGATCATACCCCTCCGAAGTTTCAAACATCAAGAGCATGAGAAGGGCGGAAAAGAAGGCTCGTCTCCTTCCTTCCCGCCCTTCTACCTGCAGAGAACACCTGCAAGACAGCTATTACCGGCTTCCTAAACTACCCGGCGGCCGCGTACAAGATTAATAATCAATACGATAACCGCAATGACCAGAAGAATGTGAATAAGCCCACCTAGTGTACCTGATATGAACCCGAGAAGCCACAGAACCAGCAGGATAATGATTATCGTCCAGAGCATTTGTTGACCCTCCACCCTTTCAGGTTATAAGTTTAGCGCAGCACTCACAAAGCCTGAGGATTCTCCAGATCCTTTTGCACGACAGGATTTCACTCAGTCTTCACACAAGTAAACACCTCAATGTATGCCAATAGTTCTGTAGCAATAAACGCTTAACGGTGAAGAACTGGATACATATCCCAGCCTTTTTCTGGCTTGTGTGGCCAGGCGCCCCCGTCTATAGGGTTGCGCTTTACGGGAAGACCCTGCCTGGACTGTCATTACGCCGTCAACTGGAAACGCACGGGAAGCGCAAACTTCGTGCGCACCGGCTTGCCTCGCTGCATTCCCGGCTTGAAACGCAGCATCATAACGGCCTCCACCGCAGCTTCATCTAGCGCTGCACTGGGTGAGCGAACGACTTCCGGGTTGGTAGGCGACCCGTCAGGTTCTATCACGACCTGCACCACGACAAGCCCTTCTACGCTGGCCTTCCGGGCCATCTCCGGGTACTTGAGATTTTTATAAAGCGATGCGGTCCCGCCAATGATTTCCGGCATATCCTCGACAACTACAAAGATTTCATCGGATGCCTTTTCCTGCTCAACCGATTTGGCGGCAGGGGCGGCGCTGCGCGGAGGTGGAGGAAGATCCCGAACGGGGTCCATGATGTCCAGCGTAGCATCCAGGTCCAGATCGGCCTCGGCGAGCACTTCGTCATCAGGCACTTCTACGGGGACCGGAGGACGCGGGGGGGCAGGCGGCTGTTGCATCTGCTTTGTCTGCACTATTTCTTCCAGGGTAACGACTTCCTGTTCAGCAAGCTGAATGGCGCGTGTAGTCGCTTTGTGCAGAGGAGCCTCGAACAGAAGCACCATGAATAGCAAAGACAGCGTCAACCCGAACAATACGGTGCTCCGGTATTGATCTTTTATGTTTTTGCCTTTGTTCTTGTAAGGCAGAATTGAAACCTCGTCTCGTTTCAGACGCCAGTCCGTTGCAGGGTTATCCCGAAGACGCACCGGTTTGTCCCGGTTTTCCTGTCCGGCGTATATGCCTACGAAGCGAAAGTAGGAGCGTTGCATAGGGGCCTCTCTGATCCTGTTTAATTATCATTGCACGAGACCGCCTTCATCACTTCCGGCAAACACCCTGCGGCCTCTCAATCTTTGTTGATCCGTTCTGCCCCAGACTACGGAGCCTGCCTGAACAGGTTACAGCGCGTTGCAACTTGAAGAAAGAGAAACGAGGCCCGCACTACCCCTCTCCGGTGATATTTGTGCCGTTTTATCCGCCTTTTGGCGCATACAGACAAAACCTGACGTTTGTTTGAGCGTATCCAGATTACCAGATAAGGCGCCGGCCGGAAAAACCTCTGAAAAGAAAAAGCGACGGTCTTCCGATAATGCGTCTCCTTCCGGAGTTGCAGGTTTATGATTCGTGTTTTTCTTCTTATGTTCTCTCGTACGTTGGGTCGGCAGCGACAATCTAGGCTTACCAGCCCCTGTCAGAAGGGGCGGGAACGGAAATAACCCCGGGCGGGGCATCCAACCTTGTGGAGCCATGCCATTTTTAACATTTGTCTTACCATCGGTTGACTCTATGAATACTGCCAAATTGATCCTTGACGACAACCAGTACGAGTTGCCTGTCACCGTCGGAACCGAAGGCGAGGTGGGCATCGACATCCGCGACCTGCGCTCGAAAACCGGCGCCGTTACTTTTGACCCCGGATACGGGAACACAGGATCTTGCGAGAGTGCCATCACCTATATCGATGGCGAACAGGGCATCCTGCGCTACCGCGGCTACCCGATTGAAGAACTGGCGCAAAAATCCTCGTTTGTAGAGGTGGCCTACCTGTTGCTCTACGGAGAACTTCCGACTAAAGAGGAGCTGAAGGAATTCAACCATCAGCTTACCTACCACAGCATGATCCACGAGGACATGAAGAAGTTCTTTGAAGGGTTCCCTCCACGTGCGCGCCCGATGACGGTGCTTTCCTCGATGGTAGCCAGTCTTTCAGCCTATTACGGCCAGACGTGTGACGATAATTGCCTGGACATCAATACCATCCAACTGCTCTCCAAAATCCGCACGATTGCCGCTTTCTCCTACAAAAAGTCGGTCGGGCAACCCTTTATCTATCCACGCAACGATCTGAGCTATACGGCCAACTTCCTCCATATGATGTTTGCCGTTCCTCCGGAAAAATATGAGGTTCCTCCGCTGCTGGAAGAGACCCTCGACCTGCTTATGATCCTGCACGCGGATCACGAACAGAATTGCAGCACCTCTACGGTGCGCATGACAGGCAGCAGCGGCGCAGACCTGTTCGTCTCCATCTCTGCCGGCATCAGCGCACTTTCCGGCCCCCTGCACGGCAGGGCTAACCAGGAAGTCATCAATATGCTGGAGTTGATTCAGGAGGATGGCGGAGACTACAAGAAATATGTGGGAAAGGCCAAGGACAAGAACGACCCGTTCCGCCTGATGGGGTTCGGCCACCGGGTCTACAAAAACTTCGACCCACGCGCCAAGATCATCAAGAAAGCGACAGACCGCGTGCTCGGCGAGTTGGGAATCAACGACCCGCTGCTCGACGTTGCGCAACAGCTCGAAAGGATCGCCCTTGAGGATGACTACTTCGTGGAGCGCAAGCTGTACCCCAATGTGGACTTCTACAGCGGCATTCTCTACCGGGCCATGGGCATCCCAACGGATATGTTTACGGTCATGTTTGCGATGGGCCGTTTGCCGGGCTGGATCTCGCAGTGGAAAGAAATGCATGACGACACCACGACCCGAATCCACCGCCCGCGCCAGATTTACGTGGGCGCAACCAAGCGCTCGTACGTCTCTGTCGAGGAACGCTCTTCGGAACCGACGGTCGCAGCGTAACAGTTATTCGTGCTGAAGCTGAAAGGGGGAGTTGCTACAACGCCATAGCAATTCCCCCTTTTTTATGAGCCTGTCGGGCAAAGCGGAAGGAATACGAATTTCGCTTGCTACCTGTCCCGGTCTAAAAGGCCCTGGCTGCGAAGCCATGCTTCACAGAGTTGAGACCACATGGAAAGAACCGGATTATCAGGGGCCAGCCCGAAACCGTGAGGGCCAGTTTCAAAAATATGCATTTCCACCGGAACCCCGGCATTCCTGAGCGCCTGATAGAAAACGATGCTGTTCTCCACGGGAACCACCGTGTCGTCGGTGGTATGCACGAGAAAAGTAGGCGGCGTACGCGGGGTCACCTGCGTTTCATTCGATAACTGCCGGGCAAGATCATCATCGTGGTTCTCGCCAAGCAGATGAAGCTTTGACCCCTGGTGCGTGTATTCAGCAACCAGGGAGACTACCGGGTAGATCGGAATCATAAAATCGGGTCGTGAGCTGACTTGGTCAACCGGATCAGAAGCCGTTGCATCCCCGTCGTCAAGGTGTGTGCCGGCCGTCGTAGTAAGGTGCCCTCCTGCGGAAAAGCCGAGAATCCCTATCCGCGACGGGTCCAGGTTCCATTCACCGGCGTGTGAGCGCACCGTCCGGATGGCGCGTTGCGCATCGAGAAGCGGAGCGGGATGATGGTATCTGGGCCCAAGACGGTACTTGAGCACATAGGCAGATACGCCGATCGTATTTAGCCATTCAGCCACCTGTCTGCCCTCGTGATCCATAGCCAGATGGGCATACCCACCACCCGGGCACACAACCACGGCAGAACCGTTTGCAAGATCCGGGGAAGCCGGGTACAGCGTGATCGAAGGCTGGTCTTCCGGTTCAGTTCCCTGCGCCCCCGGCGCACCCTCGGGCCAGAGCAGCAAAACCGTCGGCTCTGCTTCCTGGGCAAAACTCCCAATAGCCCCACTTACCTGAAAACAGAGCAACAGGAGCAACGAAACACCTATCTTGAATAGGGTTATGTTCTTATCTTTCATCTGGTTGTGAACGTTAAAATTTCAGAGGCCGGGATTAAAATAAAGACTCTTCACGTGGACGCTCAAGATAACACGTCGGGTAAGGTGCGGCAGTCTTTATTCGACGTTCCATGCTGAGCGTAGTGAAGCCCTATGCCATAACGGCAGCAGGCGCTCGCAGCTTGCTCGTGTCTACGCTGCAACAGACTTCTACTTGCTAAACCAACTCTAAAAACCGGATAATAACGAGGAAATACCTGCGGCATTATCGGTGTGTTTCCCTACATTGAAGGTATCCCAACCACGCAAGCAAAAACAGTCATGTCAGAAAAACTATCCCGTCGCGCCGCCATTCAGACAATGGCCGGCGCAGCCGCCCTGGCTGGTGTATCGGCTTTTCCGGATCCGCTAAAGGCTGCTCCCTCCTCCCATCTTGAAGGCAACATCAAACACTCGGTCTGCAAGTGGTGTTATCCGGACATGAGTGTCGAGGAGCTTGCTGCTGCGGCAAAGAAAATAGGGATGCAATCCGTAGAACTCCTTGACCCACAGGACTGGCCCGCCCTCAGCAAGCATGACCTGATTTGCGCGATGGCGAACGGCCCGAGCACCATCTCGGACGGGTGGAACCGCGTCGAAAACCACGAGAAGCTCATCCCTGCCTTCAAGGACCGCATTGCAGCCGTAGCCAATGCCGGATATCCGAGCGTCATCACGTTTTCAGGCGACCGAAGGGGCATGGACGACGAGCAGGGCCTGGAAAACTGCGCCCTCGGCCTGAAACAGATCATGGCGACCGCAGAAAAGCATAACATCAATGTCTGCATGGAACTGCTCAACAGCAAGGTAAACCATCCGGACTATATGTGCGACCGCACGCCCTGGGGAGTCGAACTCGTGAAACGTGTAGGCTCGGAACGGTTCAAACTCCTGTATGACATTTACCACATGCAAATCATGGAGGGTGATGTCATCCGCACCATCCGGGATAATCATCAGTATTTCGGCCATTACCACACAGGAGGCAACCCCGGCCGTAACGAAATTGACGAGACGCAGGAGCTATACTATCCGGCAATCATGCGGGCCATAAAAGACACAGGTTTTCAGGGTTTCGTTGCGCAGGAGTTTATACCTACGCGAGATCCTGTGACCTCGCTCAAGGAAGCCGTTGCCATCTGCGATGTCTGATTGAGAACGCTTCTCGCACCCGGACTTTTGAAAGGTAGCAAGCGTGGTTTGCCGGCGCAGACCACGCTCTTTTTTTGACGTATGCCGGCGACTGTACCGCCCTCTCCCGATGCGCCCCGAACACGGCCAAAATCGCCGATTATCCAGCCCGCGTGCATCGTCAACCCGGAATCTATTTCTGCAATTAAACGTATTAAAAACAGTCGGTTTTGCACCTAATATTCTTCTTCTCACAGCCTAGAGGTTGTACTGTTTATTTCGTATTTTTATGGGTTGGAATATGCGCCCACGACGTGCATGATCGTGTTGAATGTCAAGACTGCTGCGTACACATAAACATCTAGATGGAACAGGAAAAAAAACGGGTTATCCCGATCAACATAACGGAGGAAATGAAGTCCTCCTACATCGACTATTCAATGTCGGTGATTGTCAGCCGCGCCCTGCCGGATGCGCGGGACGGTTTGAAGCCGGTGCATCGCCGCGTGCTCTATGGCATGAGCGAGTTGGGCCTGACGGCCGGAAGCGCGCACAAGAAAAGCGCGCGTATCGTCGGTGAAGTCCTGGGCAAGTACCACCCGCACGGCGATTCGGCAGTTTACGATACGATGGTGCGCATGGCGCAGGATTTCTCCATGCGTTACCCTCTCGTTGACGGACAGGGCAACTTCGGCTCGGTGGATGGCGACTCGGCGGCGGCCATGCGATACACCGAAGCCCGTATGACCCGCATCGCCGAGGAGATGCTGCGCGACCTGGAGAAGGATACGGTAAACTTCCAGGAGAACTTCGACGGCTCGTTGCAGGAGCCGGAGGTGCTTCCGGCAGCCATCCCGAACTTGCTCGTGAATGGGTCAGACGGCATCGCCGTCGGCATGGCGACGAAGATTCCTCCGCACAACGTCCGCGAGGTCATCGACGCCGTCGTGGCCTACATCGACGACAACGACATCAGCATCAAGGAGTTGATGCAGCATTGCCTGGCTCCGGATTTCCCCACAGGAGGCATCATCTACGGGTATGCCGGCGTTCAGGAAGCCTATCTCACAGGCCGGGGGCGCGTCGTTATCCGCGCAAAGTTTCACGAGGAGGAGATCCGACCCGGACGGATGGCGCTTATCGCAACCGAGATCCCCTACCAGGTCAACAAGAGTGCGCTGCTCGAAAAGGTGGCGATGCTCGTGCGCGACAAAAAAATCGACGGCATCAGCGACCTCCGCGACGAAAGCGATCGGGACGGTATGCGCATCGTCATCGAGCTGCGCCGTGATGCCGTTTCTCTAGTCGTTCTGAACCAGCTTTACAAGTATACCCAGTTCCAGCAGACTTTCGGCGTGAACATGGTAGCGCTCGTGGGCGGGCGCCCCCGCACGTTGACGTTGCGGGATGCCGTTCGCCATTACGTAGACCACCGCCACGAAGTCGTTACCCGGCGCACCCGCTTTGAATTGCGCAAGGCGGAAGAACGTGCGCACATTCTGGAAGGGCTGACCCTCGCGCTCGACCACCTCGATGCCGTAATCAGCATCATCCGGCATTCGGAAGACACTGATGCCGCGCGGGAAAACCTGATAAAGGGCATTTATCCGGCCAGACTCACCCGCGAACAACTGGAGCGCATGGGCCTGTCGCTCCAGCCGCCGGTTGCGCTGACGGCCCCACGCGAGGCCGGCGAAGGAGAATCGACCGGCCTGGATGCAGAACCGCGCTACCAGCGCAAACCATGGCTGTCTGAGGCGCAGGCCGACGCTATTCTGGCCCTGCGTCTGAGCCGCCTGACCGGCCTGGAGCGCCGGAAAATCGAAGAGGAGTACAGCGACATCCTCAAGCTGATCGAGCGCCTCAAAAGCATCCTCGGCAATGAGCCGCTCCGTATGCAGATTATAAAGGATGAGCTTCTGGATGTCAAACAGAAATATGCTGACCCCCGCCGCACCGAGATCGATTACACGGGCGGTGGAGACATCATCATCGAAGACCTGATCGAGGATGAGCAGGTCGTCGTGAGCATCACCCACCAGGGGCTTATCAAGCGCACCAGCGCCACGGAATACCGTCAGCAGGGACGCGGCGGTGTGGGAATGCGCGGCTCCGGGATGCGCGATGACGACTACATTGAGCACCTGTTCGTATCCTACAACCATGATTACCTGCTCTTCTTCACGGATCACGGCCAATGCTACTGGCTGCGCGTATTTGAAATCCCGGAGGGCGCCCGCACCAGCAAGGGCAGATCCATCAGAAACCTGATCCAGATCCAGTCTGAAGACAGGATCCGCGCCGTGCTCGCCGTCACAAGGGACGACTTTCAGGATCCAGCGTTTCTGGAAAACCACTATGTCGTCATGGCGACGCGGCAGGGAATGGTCAAGAAAACTTCGCTGGAGGCATTCAGCCGCCCACGGGCAGACGGCATCATTGCTATCTCCATAACGGAGGAGGATGAGTTGCTGGAAGCGCACCTCACGAGCGGCGACGCTCATGTCATCCTTGCTTCATCCAGCGGTCGGGCCATTCGGTTCCACGAGCAGGATACCCGACCCATGGGGCGCAACACACGCGGCGTTCGCGGGATGACGCTGGGCCGGAATGAACATCTCGTCGGAATGATCGTCGTGGAAAACGGCAACCTTTCGGTGCTTGCCATCAGTTCCAACGGATACGGCAAGCGCAGCCTGCTGGAGGATTACCGGCTGCAAAGTCGCGGCGGTAAGGGCATCCTTACCATGAAAACCACTGTCAAAACGGGGCCGCTCGTTGCCATCAAGGGCGTCGAGGGGGGCGATGACCTCATGATCGTCACGCAGAACGGCATGATGATCCGTATGAACGTGGGCGACATCAGCACCCTCGGACGCAATACGCAGGGGGTTCGCCTCATCAGCCTGAAAAACGGGGACGCCATCGCCGACGTGACCCGCTTCGTGATTGACGAGGACGAGGCAACCGAGGCTGAGTCGGCGCCCCCCCTCCCGGAGGAGTCTGTGGAAAACCAGCAGCCCGTAGACGTAGCCTGATCCGGGTAGTTTCTTCCGAAAAAGGCCCTGTGCGGACGCGCAGGGCCTTTTTCATGCCTCGCCGAACAGGGCAACCTCACGTTTCGTTCAAGGCATCCGATACGATAGACGTGTCGAGCGGCACGCGATGACGCTCCACGTCGCGGATCGCTTTTTTCAGCATCGCCGTTCCTTCATCCAGTTCCGCTTCGGTGATGATGAGCGGAGAACGGAAGCGAATGGACCGAACGCCACATCCAAGCACGATAAGGCCGAGTTCGAAGCACCGTTCGAGCGTCTGGTTCTTGAACTCCGCATCCGGCAGGTCCAGGGCGCACATCAACCCGCGCCCCCGCACGTTGGAAACCGAGGGGCACGTTTGCGCGATCTCATGCAGCCGCCGGAGCAAATGCGCGCCTGCCGCCGCTGCGTGCCCGATCAGCTTCTCCTCCTCCATGATCTCCAGCGTGCGGTCAAAACGAACCATGTCAACGAGATTGCCTCCCCAGGTCGAATTGATGCGGCTGGGGACCTGAAAAACGTTGTCTTCCACTTCGTCCAGCTTGCGCCCGGCGAGAATGCCGCAGACCTGGGTTTTCTTGCCGAAAGCGAGAATATCCGGCGTCACACCCAGCGCCTGATGCGCCCAGAATGATCCGGTAATGCCTACGCCGGTCTGCACTTCGTCAAAGATCAGCAATGCATCGTTTTCATGGGCCAGGTCTTTGAGCGCTTGCAAGAACTCCGGTCTGAAATGGTTGTCCCCCCCTTCCCCCTGAATCGGCTCGATGATTACGCAGGCAATGTCGTCCCTGCGTTCATGGAAAAATTGTTTTGCCTGAGCCAGCGCTGTTGCTTCATGTTCCTGAAGGCGAGCCAGCCCCGCCTCGGTCAGCGGAAAGACAATCTTTGGGTTGGTTACCCTCGGCCAGTCAAACTTCGGGAAATGCCGGATTTTCCGCAGATCAGATGTGTTGGTAAGAGAAAGCGTATATCCGGAGCGTCCGTGAAAGGCTTGATCGAAGTGGAGCACCTGCCCCCCTACCTCACGCCGGTAGCCTTTCCTGAAGTTTTTCCTCACCTTCCAGTCGAACGCTGCCTTGAGCGCATTCTCAACGGCCAGCGTCCCTCCCGATACAAAAAAAGCGTGCGGCAGATAGTCCGGGATGCCTACCCGTCCGAAGGTCTGCACGAACCGGGCCTTGTGCTCGGTGGGAATATCCGAATTCGTGACCTTGTTGACGGCTGCCTCCATCAACCGTTTCCTGAAATCCTCATCCTCCCACAGCCGGGGATGGTTCATGCCAAGCGTGCTGGAGGCATAGAACCCGAAGAAATCGAGGAAGGGTTTGCCGGTGAGTTTGTCATAGAGAAACACCCCCCTGCTCCGTTCCATATCCAGCACCATGTTCACCATGCCTTTCGTCATTACGTGTTTCGCCAGTATAGGCCGGACTAGCTCCGGCGTGATCGTGTTGGAAGCCATGGTCTCCATAAGATTCTTCAGGTCTAGGATGTAGGGAGCCGGCATTGCTCGGCTTGAAAAGGCGTCGCGGCGCCCGAAAGCAACAAGCAGCCGCGCTCATGCAAGATATTGAATTCACCCCTAAGTTTGTTCGGTGCCTGCCCCTGAAAGGGATCATTCCACCCGCAGCGTGGTTGCTTTTCCGGGTCAGGCAACCTGATTTTTTTTATTTTGCCCTGCGCCTGTTTGCTGGTTCACAGCGGGCGCGTCAGACTGCTTCACAGATCCCTTTCCGTCATAAGCAACCAAGCTCCCCAGGCACTGTGTCAACCCACGCAAAACCAGCTTTCAAACCCGGCGACATCACGCTCAAAAGCGTCAAGAAAGAACCGCTGACGGCAACCGGGGATGGCGATCCCGGGTTCGTCGAATTGCCCGTCGTCGATGCTCCTCCTGCGCCCAATATGCGAAGCAACCGCCCGGACTGGCTCCGGGTGAAATTGCCTTACGGACAGACGTACAAGAATGTCTCGGACATCATCGACACGCACAGCCTGCATACGGTCTGCCAGAGCGCGCGCTGCCCCAATATGGGTGAGTGCTGGAGCGCAGGAACGGCAACGTTCATGATCCTGGGCAACGTCTGCACGCGCTCCTGCGGGTTTTGCGCCGTCCTGACCGGGCGGCCTGATCCGGGCCTCGACTATGACGAGCCGCGCCGCGTGGCGGATGCCGTGCGCCTGATGAACATCAAGCACGCGGTCGTAACGAGCGTCAACCGCGACGAGCGCAAGGACGGCGGCGCGCCGATCTTTGCCGAGACGATCCGGCTCATCCGCGAGTACCGGCCCGGCTGCACCATCGAGGTGCTGATTCCTGATTTCAGAGGCAAATGGGACGCGCTGCAACTGGTGCTGGACGCCCGCCCGGAGGTGCTGAATCACAACGTGGAAACTGTGCCGCGCCTGTACCGCCGCGTCCGCCCGCAGGCAAATTACGAGCGCTCGCTTCAGGTGCTGCGGCTGGCAAAGAAACAGGGCCTCCGCACCAAAAGCGGCATCATGGTGGGGCTTGGAGAAACAAAGGACGAAGTGCTGGCGCTCATGGATGACTATGTCGGCGTAGGGCTGGATGTCATGACCATCGGACAATACCTCCAGCCGACGAAGATGCATTTGCCGGTGGAGGAGTTTGTCCATCCGGATGTTTTTGCATGGTACAAATCCGTCGGCGAAGCTAAAGGCATCTCGATTGTCGAGAGCGGCCCGCTCGTCCGCTCCTCCTACCATGCGGAACGGCACGTATAGCGGGCGCAAGCAACCCGCCTGCCCGTGACCGGGTCGGGTGAGCACGCGGTGGTCGCTCGTCGGGACGACAGGCGCACGCCTTCTTCTGCAGGCAGCGGCAGAAAGTGAAGAATCCGAGAACCTGCGGCGGCAAGCACACGTAATACTGTGGCAGCCTTCTGTACGACTCCGGCAGGCTCCCTTCCTTCTACGACGTGGCCCAGAAGTTCATGCGCATCCTATCGCTTATCTTCGCAGTCCTGCTCCTGCTCTCGTCTTCCGCCTCGGCGCAGGATCGAACCCGGACCCTCAGCAAGGTATTTGAACTGAACGCCGATGCAACGGTTGAGGTGATCACCTACAAGGGCCTGGTGAGCGTTGTGGCGTGGGATGAACCACAGGTCGCCGTAGAGATCGAGTTCGTCGCGGAAGACCTCGATGGGATCATCATGCTGCCCCACATGGACGTAGAGATCAGATCGGATGAAAAAGGGCTGCGCATGGAGACGGATTACCGGAAGGCCCTCCGCGAGTTGCAACGCCTGTTCCAGAATGCGGGCGCCCAGCGCCTGCCGCTGGTCAACTACACCGTGAAAATGCCGCGCACCGCCACGCTGAAAGTGGACGATCATATGTCTACCATCCGCGTGACCGATTTGCAGTCCGTGATGGATATTTTCACGTACAAAGGCGTCATCGAGCTAAACAATGTAGGCGGCTCGTTGAAGATCGACACATTCAGCGGCAAGGCCCGCATCGCCCTGCACAACCTCACCCGCGACAGTTCCTTTGACACGCATGAGGGCAGCATCGCCATCCGGCTTCCCCGCGATGCCGGGTTCGACTTGAACGTGGACATGGCGGAAGCAGGCGCCATGTTTGCCGCCGACAGCACGCTCTCCTCGCTCGGACGGGTGCGCGACAACTACCACGGCATCGTGAACGGCGGCGGCCCCCTCCTGAGCCTGGTTACGCACCGGGGTTCTTTCATGCTCAGCACGGAGTGAGCACGCCCCCATGCGGGCGCATCGAAGCGGCCCGCCCGCGCCTGACTGCTTCACAAACCATCTAGCCAGGCCAGGCATTCAGGCGAATCGGAGAGCATGGCCGTGAAGGGAATGTCAACGTTTTCTGCGATGGCGCCCATTCTGCCGACGATGCGCCCTCTGAGTTCGCCTTCGAGATCCCAACTTTCTATCTCGATCTTACCCGACAGCATTGGCCCCATGCGAATTGGCTTGTAAGTGCCTTTATAGCCAGGGACCGGGGATCGACCTGCGGAAAGGAGTAACGGGAGGTCTGTGCTGCGGTCTTGAAGGGTAAGCACCACCATCTCACCAGGGTCAATGTGTCCCACATCCTTACTTTTCAGGCTCAGGCATTCCCTCTCCTCTTCCGTTCCCAGAAAGGCGAAACGGAGGGTGACGATGCCATTCTCCATCGAGGCAGACCATTCCGGCACATGTTCCCACTTGATCTGCGACCCCGTGTAGCGGACGACCTCTATCTCTTCATCCGAAGCCGAATCACAGGAAGCAAGAACAGCCAGCGCCAACAGAAACGAAATCGCGCAAAAAAACCGGGATGTTTTCATGGCCTTTGAGAACTGTTTTCAGAGGACTGCTCACGGCAAGGGGCGCTCTGACTGATCAGCGCGCCCTGAAACGATCTACCTCACCGGATGCCGCCCTTCTGTGCTGAAATTACCCGTGAGAGTAGAACCGAAAGCACCGCAGGTATGTAGGGGAAACCTGTTTCGTGCTGTAGGAAATCCCACTACACCTTTCAGCTAACCGGCGACATTTACCGCATCCCTGCCTCTGACGCTGCCGATCTGAAGACATACGGCTCCGGCAACGATCATCAGCCCGGCGATTACCTCAAGATGCGTTGACCTGGTTCCAAGCGTGGCCCAGCCAATGATGAGCGTAGCGAGCGGCACCAGGTTGCCGTAGATCACAACCTGCGTCGGACCTATCGCACGCAGCGCCCGCACCTTGATCCATTGCCCGATGCCGACCCCGACCAGCCCGCCTGCGAGAATAGCAACCCAGGTCCATCCTGCCAGACTGAGCCAGTGCTGTTGCGCGAGAGAAGGAGCCGCAATCAGGAGGTACACCGATCCTCCGAGCATCGTTCGGGCCGTGACGATGGGGGCGGCGCCGTGGCGCAGCGCGAGGGGTTTGATGAGATGCAGTTCCGCCACCGTCAGCAGCATCGCCGCAAACAAGAGGAGGTCGCCGAGCCAGTATCCCTGTCCGGAGGAAAAACCATCGAGCGCCAGTCCGAGGGCGCCCAGCGCAGCCACCCCCAACCCGATGCGACCTGACAGCGCGATCTGTTCCGTGCGCATGAAGTAGCCGAACCCGGCGCTCACCACCGGCGCGAGCGAGAGCCAGAATGCCGCCCTTCCGGCGTAGGTAAGGTTCAGCCCTTCGATGCCAAGCCAGGGGGCCAGCGTTGCCCCCAGCAGAGAGACGAGCAAGAGCAGAGGCCATTCGTCCCGCTTCAGCGCCGGGAAAAGCGGCAGCGAGGCAGTTCCCCGAAGGCCGGTGCGCCGTTGCAGATAAACAAGACCCAGCATCCCCAACCCGCCTACGGCAAAACGAGCCACGCTGAACGAGATGGGCGTCATTTCAAACAGCGCCACCTCCGCCAGCACAAAATTGCCGCCCCACAGAAACGTGAACAACCCCAGCACCGCATGGTGCTTCCCGACCGCCTCCGGGGGCCTTGCGCCTCTCGCCTCGCTCTCCATGCGGGCTTCGGAAGGCAGCAGTGGGATTTCTTCCGGCATATCACGAAACAGATTAGGCGCTGGCGCGCCGGATGAAGCGCGGGTCAGGCAGTACGGAAAGCCGGAGCGCATGAGGAACCCTGCTCCAACCTTGCCCTGCTTCAATATATAGAATGCCGTACATTCCGTTCGGCCCGCAGTTCGATTTGCTACCGCGTCGGGGCTGCGGCGCACCGCTGTTTTCTCTACCAAACCAATCCGGCAAGAATATGGCCCTTGAAAGAACACTGGCAATCCTGAAACCCGACTGCGTCCGCAAGGAACTGATCGGAGAGGTCCTCAGCCGCATCCAGGCGGCAGGATTCAAGATTCGCGCCCTCAAGCTCGTTCAACTGTCGAAAAAGGAAGCGGAAGGTTTTTACGCAGTCCACAAGGGACGGCCTTTCTTTGAAGAACTGACCACCTTCATGTCGAGCGGCCCGTGCGTGCCGGTGGTTCTCGAAAAAGAAAACGCCGGAGCTGACTACC
>CBDUBU010000048.1:0-18415 GCA_965365465.1 uncultured Rhodothermaceae bacterium | reverse complement strand
GCTATTCAGGTTGGGCTGGCGGGCCTGCCGGAAGCGGTCCTCGAAGTTCCAGGAGGAGCCGGGGTAGGTGTCTTTCGAGACTTGCGCCAGGTGATCCTCCCATGCATAGCCGGGCAGGTAGCTATGCCAGGTATTCAGGTCGGTTTCGGTGTGGCCGATGCCGCAGCACACGGAATTATCCTCCACGAGCCGGGAGGGGTCCAGTTGCTTGATCATCCGGACGACCGATATGACCCAGTCCTGGGTTTCATGGGTATACTTGCGGTCCTTCCCCTTGCCGGTGAACAGGCCCCAGGTTTCGTTGAAGGGTATCCATGCGAATATGGAGGGGTGGTTATAGTCCCGGTGGATCATGTTACGGGTGGCGTACTCGATTTCTTTCCGCATGTCCGGTGTGGGCTCGCCCCAGCTATTCGGTACGTCGGCCATGATGAGCATACCGAGGCGATCCGCCCAGTAAAGCTTTCTCGGGGCTTCTATTTTGACGTGCTCGCGCATGACGTTGAGTCCGATCTGCCGGGCGCGGAGGATTTCGTCCCGCAAGAACGCATCGGTGGGGAAGGTATAAAACCCATCGGGGTGGTACGCCTGATCGAGCGTCATTTCGAGATAGATGGGTTTGTTGTTCAGGGCCACATAGGGATAGTCGGCGCCGGGCAGGTTTTCCACCGAGATTTTGCGCATACCGAAGTAGGACCGCACCCGGTCCGGGTTGCCGTCCGGTGCGCCGAGGGTCGCTTCGACCTCGTAGAGGAAGGGGTCTTCGAGTGACCAGAGCCGGGCGTTCGGAACCGGAACCGAGAACGAGACCCGGTCCGTACCGGTAGGGATCGGGTGGCTTACGGCGGCCCGGCCGGGCATTCCGGTGACGAAGTCGAGGGACAGGGTAGTTCCGGCCGGAGCCTTTCCATCCAGAACGGCATCCACACGGACGGAGCCGGCGTCGATATCCGGGGTAAAGTGCAGGGTCGTCAGGGCCGGATCGCCCCGGGTTTCGAGGTAGGGCGTCTGCCAGATGCCCCGGGCCTTGCCGTACCCCTGTTTTCCTTCCAGCTTGAAATCGTGCGGGGTGTCATCTACGCGGATGACGAGCTGTTGGGATTGCCCCAGATGCAGGTAGGGCGTCAGATCGAATTCGAAGGGAGTATATCCGCCCTGATGCGTGCCGAGCAGGTTGCCGTCCAGCCATGCGGTAGTGCGCCAATCGGACGCGCCGATAACGAGAAAAACCCGTTTCCCCTGCCAGCTGGTGGGGACCATCACGGAGCGCTGGTACCAGCCCACATCGGCCAGGTCGGCCACGCCGGAGAGCGGCGACCCCCATGGAAACGGTACGGTGATGGATGAAGGAAAGCTGGTTCGTCCTTCCTGCCAGGCCTCTCGCTCGCCCGCTCCGGTGGAATCGAACCGGAACGCCCACCGGCCGTTGAGATTGACCCAGTCGGCCCGCTCGAAATCCGGCCGGGGGTGCTCCGGCAAGGGAACCGGGGCAGGTTGCGCCAGTAGGGCGGCAGGAATCAGAAGAAGTACGGCGAGAACGGATGAACGTACCATGGGATCGGAGAGCGAAGGGGATGAAAAAAGGCGGCGGGCGCACCCTCAGAGGCGGGCGGAAACCACGGTTCCGTTCCTCCAGAGGGAAACCACCAGCGGGTGATCAAGGCGATCGGCTGCCGCGTCGAGCGCGTTCCACCAGGCTTCGACGGACGGGAAATACCCGGAGGCCGACCAGCCGGCGCCGGTGTAGGTTGTGACGGAACGGCCTGAGGGGGCCGACGAGAGGGCGAGGTAATGGTCGTCCGTTTCAACGAACCCGCTCAGGTGAGCGCGATGGACGAGGATGCCCGAGCCCAGGTTACCGTGCCCCGGCGAATCGAGGGGGCCCCATGTGCTCAACCACGACCATCCCGGCGTCGAGCGGGTGGAGCCAACCACTTCCGGGCGCTTGACGAGGCCGATGACGAAAGGCACTTCCGAGCCGTCGGCGGCGGTAAAGGTCGTTTCCTGCCTGTAGAAGGGGGTGCCGGCGTCGATGGCAATACGACGGACCTCCGAAACGGAAACTCCGCCGGTATCGAAAGGGTCGTAAACCAGCTCGAATACGGTGCGAATAGGACCGTTGGCGAGTATCCGGTGCGAGGCGAAGTTGCCCGCCCGGTACATGACGCCGTCGCGCCAGACAGCGTCGCCTCCCGCCCCGAGGGTCGGACCGACCTTGTAGAAGTCGGCGCCTTCACCCGTATCGGCATGGTAGCTATCCGGTTTGTGCTTCGCGTACCACCGATCGAGGATGAGCCGCGGGGTGCGCTTCGTCCAGATGTCGATGCCGCTGCTGATGAGGTTTTCGAGCTTCCAGAGCCCTTTTCCGTAGGTACGGAAGGCGATCCGGTCGTTTTCCCAGGCGAGGTCGTCCCGTTCCGGGTAGTGCATGGCGTACACGCGCGAGGTATACGTCGATTCCGGCGGCTGGGGCTCGATGAGGAACTGCCGGGTTTCGCCCGGCCACAGGCTCGTCTGGAAGAGGAGGGCTTCCGGCGATCCGTCGGCATGAAGGACCTGCGACACAATTTCCCGCCGGCCGGAGGCATCGAGCACCCTTACCCTGGCCGGTTGCAGGCCCGGCAGCGCTTCGCGTAGAGCACTCCACGGCAACTCCACCGTTTCGTCGGCCCGGGCCAGCGACCCCGGGTTTTCAACGCGGACTTCGAGGCGTGAAGAAGAAGCGGGCTGAGCCCAGGCAGCGCCGTTACAAACGACTATGGCTGCCACTACACACAAGTGGATAAGATCGCGCATCATCAGAGGGAGGATATCACCGGTGGAAGGAGGTATTGATCAGACGGCAGCTGAAATATGCGTCAGCGGAGCAGAACATTCAATCCACCGGCGAAGATACCTCGCATGCCGTCCGCCGGGCCGTGAAATGTATCGAGGATGTATTATCTTCCATGCATTAAAGCGGCATTAATATTCACAGGATAGATCGCGGAATACACGCGGGCTTCACATGGCTGTGCCCCGCAACCCCTATCCTGAGAGGGAGCCACGCATCCTGGATAAACGAAACTTCAGCGTATGGACAGCGACGGACTAAGCCTGGCCCTGAGCGGCCTCATCATCGTTTTTTCAGGACTTCTTCTCGTTTCCCTGTACATTCTGATCGTGCCGCGGGTACTCGGGGCGTTCGAGCGAAGACGGCAGGTTTCCCGGCCCAATCCTGCCGCGAAGGGAACGGGCATCGCCTCCGAGAGCGACCTGGATCCGGCCCTGCTGGCCGCCGTGGCGTATGTAATCCACGCCGAGATCGAGCATGAACTGGCTGCATCCTACCAGCGCATAACCATTCAGCGCGACGAATCGCAGCGGGTGTGGTCTGTGGCCGGTAAAATGCGCACCCTATCCACCCGGATGTAAGCGCCGCGCAGGAATCGGCTTACGTTCGGATCTGAAGCCGGTTGTGTACGTCGGTGACGCCGGTGACGGATTCGGCAATCTCCTCGGCCAGTCGCTTCGTGCGGCGATCGTCTACGGCGCCTATCAGCGTAACCTCCCCTCCTTCCACCCGCACTTCCATGGCGGTCGCGTCGATGTGACCGTGCCGCGTCAATCGCTCGTGCACGTCTTCGAGGATGGCGGGATCGGCCCGTCTGTAGCCTTTCGGACCCTTTCCGGTATGCGGGCCTAGCGGCCACTCCCGTGCGACTCCCGGATCGCCGCGACGCGCGTGGGGTTCCTGGACGCCGCCTCCCGGCCGTCGTCCGTACACGTCGAAGTCGGCTATATCCCGGTCGGAGGAGGCATCAAGGTCGTTGGAAGCCATTGTATTCATGGACTGTTTGACGGAATCGACATCGGTTGTACGACGATTCGATGAGGCGGTACCCTCCCCTCGTTCGTGTACCCGAAACATTACAGCCCGACCAATCGGCGCACATGATATCACATCGCTTATAAGGAATAAATAAACGTATACACCCGTAGTGGCCGAAACAGGTACACGGTAAATAGCGTGCAATTGAGGCATTATCAGCTTTTAGCAATTTGTTACGATAGCGCAACGAGCGAAACTGCATTCCTTTTCGGATATACAATGCGCCACAAAACGATCTGTACCCTTTGTTCAATCCATTGCTGTTATGCCGACCGTGATATTACATCCCATGCCCTGGTACGTTGCCGGAGTGCTCATCGGCCTTTTCGTGCCGCTGCTGCTCGTACTGGGAGGCAAGCAATTTGGTCTTTCGGCCAACCTGCGCCACCTGTGCGCCGCCACGATCCCGGGGAAGTCGAGCTTCTTGCGGTACGACTGGAAGCGGACCGGCCTGTGGAACCTGACGTTCGTGGCGGGCATCGTCCTGGGTGGTTTCGTTGCTACGTCGTTCCTGACACCGGCCGACGCCGCCCTGCCGCTGGCGCCGGAAACCGTAAACGATCTTCGCAAGCTCGGGATCGATGATTTTACCGGACTGCTACCGGCAGCGTTGTTCAGCTGGAGCGGCCTGGCTACCCTGCCGGGAATGCTGATGATCCTGGGAGGAGGGTTCCTCGTAGGGTTCGGAGCGCGTTACGCCGGGGGCTGCACCTCGGGGCACGCCATCAGCGGACTGGCGGGCCTGCAAGTTCCGTCGCTGGTGGCGGTCATCGGGTTTTTTGCCGGCGGCTTGTTCGTAACCCATATCATTTTACCACTTCTTTTCTGAAACCTCCTTGCGTTAACGCGTGACAGATATGTCAACTATTACGGAAGAACGTTATACTTCTTTGGTACAGCCGATGAATCCCGCTGAGTGCCTCGATACGGAGCAGGTAGCTGCTCCGTATCGGGAAAAGGCCCTTCGGGAGGGTAACGAGCCCATCAGCCTGCTGGTGTATTTGCTGCTGGGCACACTTTTCGGAATCATTCTGGTAAAAAGCCAGGTGGTTTCGTGGTTCCGCATACAGGAGATGTTCCGGTTCGACAGTTTCCACATGTACGGCATCATCGGTGTGGCGGTCGGTACGGCCCTGATCGGGGTGCAACTCATCCAGCGGTTGGGCCTCAAAACGTTGCACGGGGAGCCCATACAGATCGAGGCGAAGGAGTGGGGCCGGGGCCACCGCTACTGGATCGGCGGAACCCTTTTCGGCTTCGGCTGGGCGCTGCTCGGCGCCTGCCCCGGCCCGATCTTCGCGCTGCTCGGCGGCGGGATCACCGTTATGATTGTGGCCCTCGCCGCCGCCCTGGCAGGCACCTGGACTTACGCCTGGCTAAGCCCTCGCCTCCCGCACTGAAAATGCCGTACGCTTGCCGGGAATGAACCTGCTGGTCTACAGCGTCTTTTCCCGAAACTCTGTCCTATTATAAACTCAAGGATTACGACCATGCTTTTCCGCCAGATTTTCGACCCCAGGCTCGCGCAGTATGCCTATCTCATCGGCTGCCAGAAAACAAAGGACGCGCTTCTGATCGATCCTGAGCGCGACATCGACCGCTACGTCGCGGCAGCCGAAGCGGAGGGCCTTCGCATCGTCGCGGTTGCGGAAACCCATATCCATGCCGACTTCCTCTCCGGCGCCCGTGAATTCGCCGAACGTTACGGGACGCGGATTTACGTCTCGGACGAGGGGGACGAAGACTGGAAATACGAATGGGTAAAGGGCAACCGCCGGGACGGCGCGCCCTACAGTTACACGCTGCTCCACGACGGCGACACGTTTCGGGTTGGCAACATCGAGATTCAGGCCGTCCACACGCCGGGTCATACCCCTGAACACCTCAGCTTCCTCATCACCGACCGGGGGGCAGGGGCCACAACCCCTATGGGCATTGCAACCGGCGACTTCGTGTTTGTCGGCGACCTGGGGCGGCCGGATCTGCTCGAACAGGCTGCCGGAATGCATGGCGTACAGGAGCCTTCCGCACGCCGGCTGTATGCCTCGCTGCCGCGCTTCACCTTGCTGGAGGAACACCTGCAAGTCTGGCCTGCGCACGGCGCCGGCTCGACGTGCGGCAAGGACCTCGGCGCAGTTCCCCAGACCACCGTCGGGTATGAGAAACGCTATAACGCTTCGCTGGATGCCGCACGCGGCGGTGAGGAAGCCTTCGTGCAGGCGATTCTGGCGGGCCAGCCGGAGCCGCAGATGTACTTCGCCCGGATGAAGCGCGACAACAAACTCGGAGCGCCTGTGCTCGACGGCCTGCCGCAACCTCGCGCACTTACGGCAAAAGAGTTGGACGACCTCGCCGACAGCGACAAAATGATCATCGACACGCGGCTGGACCGGTCGGGCTTTATGGCAAAGCATCTGCCCGGTTCGCTTTATGCGCCGATGAACCGCTCGTTCAACACGGTCGTTGGTTCGCTCGTCGTGGATGAAAAGATACCGCTGGTCCTCATCATCGAGCGAGACCAGGTCGAGGAGGCCGTCCGGGACCTCATCCGCATCGGCTATGACAACGTCTATGCCTATGCAACCCCGAAAACGCTGGAGACCTATTTTGAAGACGGCGGCGCCTGGGAATCCATCCCTGAAATCGACTTCGCGGACGTTGAGAAGCTGCGCATGGAGAAGGATGTAGCCGTCGTCGATGTGCGCTTTGCCTCAGAGTTCAAGTCGGGGCACGTGCCCGGCGCGGTGAATGCCTCTTACACCCGATTGCCGGTTTACGAGGAGCAGCGCATTCCGGAAGGCAAGACGCTGCTCGTACACTGCGCCAGCGGCGTCCGTTCGGCGGCTGCCGCCGCCTATCTGTCGCGTTGCGACCATGAGGTTCGTTATGTGAGCGACAGTCTTGAAAATTACCAGAAGGTCGGCGCGCTCGAAATGGAAGAAGCCGTTTCCGTCTGAGCAGGCCGGAGGCGCATCATCCCGCCGGAATAAAAGGGAAAACCATGATGGTCTGGGCCTGGATCGGAGCCTTGTTAATCGGATTAAGCCTCGGATTGCTGGGATCGGGCGGCTCCATCCTGACGGTTCCTGTGCTTGCCTATCTGGTCGGAGAACCGGATAAGCTCGCCATTGCCGAGTCACTGGGCATCGTTGCCCTGATCAGTCTCGTCGGAGCGCTCCCGTACGCCTTCAAGCGGCAGGTAGACTGGCGCAACGTCCTGTTTTTTGGCATCCCCGGCATGGCGGGCACCTACCTGGGAGCCTACCTGTCGCAGTTCCTGTCGGGCGCCCTGCAGCTGATGCTCTTCGCAGGCATCATGCTGCTGGCAGCCGTTATGATGTTCCGCAGTCCGGGCGGTGCAGAAAAGGAGGCAAACGCCCCCGAAACACCGGAAGAGGGCGATGTTGCCGTACAGGCTCCTCCAGCTTCCCGAAGCGCTGTTTCGTCTCGTCAGGCAGTCTGGAAGATTGCGCTGGAAGGCGTGCTCGTCGGAATCCTGACCGGACTCGTCGGCGTGGGCGGCGGCTTCCTGATCGTCCCGGCCCTTGTCCTGCTGGGCGGCCTCTCGATGCATATTGCCATCGGCACGAGCCTGCTCATCATAGCGCTCAAAAGCCTGAGCGGCTTTGTCAAGTACATCGACGTGCTGGAGGCGAGCGGGCTGGCTGTTCACTGGAACATCGTCCTGCTTTTTGCAGCCATCGGCATCGCAGGAAGTTTTATCGGCAGCCGGATCGCCGGGCGGGTTTCGCAGGGCCTGCTCAAACGCGGGTTTGCCGTCTTCCTGGTCGTGATGGGCATCTTTATCCTCTGGCAGAATGCCGGGAAGCTGCTTTGATGCTGTTTCACCATACAACAAAGCTAAAAATGGGCATTTTTTCTCTTTTTCGTCAATCAACCCGAGTCGCCGAAACCTCCAGCCACCGTCTCTCACCCTCCGACTTCATCGCCCGGCGCGAAAAGGACGCCATAGTGCTTGACGTCAGGACCGCGCCGGAGTACCAGGCGGGTCATGTAAAGGGAGCGCGCAACCTCGACGTGTCGGCCCCGGACTTCCGCCAACAGGCAGAAAAGCTGGACCGAAACCGCGCCTATTACCTGTACTGCCGCAGCGGCAGTCGAAGCGAGCACGCAACAGGCATCCTTCGCTCGCTTGGCTTTAGCCATGCCTGTAACATCGGCAGCCTCAGCGAACTTTCCCGCGCCGGTGTGGAAATTGAGAGGTAAACCGGATTGCAGAGGCTCCGAACGGCCCCGTAAGGCCGGATCTCTCTGAAATTTCTGACCAGGGGTGCATCACGGCGCCGGACGGCCCTGTAAGAAACGGTTTGGTGGGTCGAACTCGGGAAAGCGGTAAGCAAACCGTGGGAGCCTGCCCTGCTCCGGGCATAGATGCATCCCTTTGTTCAGCATGACACTTCGGGAAAGGGCGTGATGAAACCTCCCCAACGTGTCATCCTGAGCGAATGCGAAGGATCTATGCTGTGAGGTTTGCAAGGGGCCCGTGAAGGCGCCGGAAGCGAGCGTCTGCCGTGACTGACACATAGATGCTTCCCTGCGTTCAGCAGGACAGGAAGCAAGGGCTCCGGCAGACGAAAAGAACTCGCTCTATGGCAAGACCTTACAGGACTGTCTTCTGCTTTCCCGGCGTGAAGGCGCAGGATCTAGGCCATAGGGCTTGCACGCGGCCCGGCAAGGATGCGTCTGAGATCGGCGTTGCTTTCCTGCCTTGCCAAACAGTTCCTCAGTCCGGATTTCTCTGAAAACTCCGACCTTACGGCGCCGCCGGCTTTACCCGATACCGGTTGTCGACAAGCACGATGCGACCGGTTCGGAGTCCCTCTGTGAGCGCCGTTTCGTAGAACTGCTGATTCTTTCCAACGTCACGCTCCTCATTTTCCGCGCCATCCAGAACCCCGTTAGCGTCGGCGTCGAGCAAGATGGTTCCATCGTTCGTCGCAGAATCGAAAAAGGTAAACTCATTGTACCAGGCATCCGAGCCAAGCACGTGCGTTCGGATGGCATAGATGTTTTCTGCCTGGTACAGTTCAAAAATCCGCGAAGGCTTCCGGGTTTTGTATCGGCCGCCGGCCCGCGCTTCGGCAAGCCCCGCCGCATAGATCTGGTTGGCGCGTTCCAGCGAGAGATGCCCGAACAGCAACGTATCCAGCACCCCGTCCTGATTGACGTCTCTGGCCCGCAGCACGTACTTCCCTCCCTCACGCAGAAGGAGAAAATTGCCTCCCCTGTTCGCTGTAACGGGAATACTGATGATTTCGTAGCTGCCGTCCCCGTAGTCGAAGGAAAACGCATTGCGGTCGAATCCGGTTCTGGCGCCGCCGCACCCGCAGGAAAAAAGCACGAAGCCGAGCATCAGATGGGCCTTCTTCATAGCGCATCTCCATGTTGCACAAAGAAAGCATCCCCGGCACTCCGCTGCGCCTCGATCTCACCACGTATCCGTTCGGAAGGGAGAAGCCGGCAAGCCTTCCCTGTTATATAGATTGGCCGTATCCGGGTTGTTCCCCCAGGCATACCGCACGGCTACGGGTTCAGCTACCTGATCGCTCCACACGACCACCCGGTCGCCCTCGATTTTTGCCTCCGCCCAGACGAAGCGGCCGTCGGCGCCTGCAACGGCAAAGCCGCTCACATTGCCCTGCGTCCCTTTCGACATCAGCCCGCCGCCGGTGTGGTCGAAGTCAATGAAGACGCGCCCGTCCTTAACCTCATGCCCGCTATAGACGGGGCCTGAATAAACGAGACGCTCCCCATAGGCCACCTTGCGCGCCGCCCGTGCGAGACGAGCGCCCACATCCTGCTTGTTTCTCGGATGAATGTCATCCGCCTCCCCGATGTCGATGATGACGGCTTGGGCGGTGTTGGGCAGCGCCAGCGTCGCCGACTGGCTTTCGCGGAGCGTGGCCCAGTTGCTCTCCAGCGCAGGCTGAGGGTCCGCAGGCATGAAATTGGCAAGCTGCACCCAGAGGAACGGGAACTCGCCCTGGCCCCACTCCTGCCGCCACCCCCTGATCATGGCCGGAAACAGTTCCCGGTACGCCGTGGCCTCTTCTACGTTGTTGGCGTTGGACTCGCCCTGATACCATAGCACTCCCTTGATCGGGTACTCCAGGAGCGGATAAATCATCTTGTTGTAGAGCAGCGTGGGAATCTGATTTTTCCGCCCGGCAATTTTGACGGAGACGGCTCCCACCTTGAATTTCCAGGTTCCGGCGAGCGGTCGCTGTTGCCCGCCAACTTCTACGTTCAGCAGCTCGGGCGCGCCGCTGATGCCGCCGCCGCCGCCCGTATCTTCCACACGAACGGCAATGACATTGGCTCCGGCTTTCAATACGGAAGCAGGGACTTCATAATCCCGCGCCTGATTCCAGGCATTCTCCGTGCGCCCGACCTCCTGCCCGTTGACATAGCTGATGTCTGAATCATCAATCATACCGAGGTGGAGACGGATGCCGGACTGCGCTTCCTGCTCTGTCAGGTTGAACGTCGTGCGGTACCAGGCTATGCCATCCATGCCTTCATAGCCGGCCTGCTCCCAGGCGGCTGGAACCTGTATGCTTCCCCATCCCGTATCGTCCAGCGCGGGGTCTGCCCACACGGCCTTGCCATCCACCAGCCCCATGTCTTTTTCGGGAAGGTCCCCGATTCGGGCGCGGAGGTTGCTCAGAGCCTGCTGCTCGCGGTCGCTGTCCTGCTGCAAGGCCGCTTTCAACCCTTCCTCATCCAGGTTCAGCATCCCGGCGCTCATCCAGGGTTCGATGCGGCTGCCGCCCCAGGAAGTGTTGATCAGCCCGATCGGTGCGTCGATGTGCTCACGCAACGCGCGGGCGAAGAAATAGCCGACCGCCGTGAAATTGCCCACCTGTTCCGGGCTGGTTACCTCCCAGGCGCCTCCTGCCAGCGTTTCCTCCGGCTCCTCGGCCCAGGTCAAAGGCACTTTGAAATGACGGATTTTCGTGTCGTGGGCCGAGGCGATTTCCTCGGCGGCATTGTTCACGTTCGCTACCGTCCATTCCATGTTGGACTGCCCGGAACAGATCCACACATCTCCCACCAGAATATCCCGTACATTGATGCTTCCGGCTTTCCCGGTGACCGTCATTTCGTGGGGACCGCCGGCTTCCATGGCGGGCAGCCGGACCATCCACTTTCCGCCTGCATCCGGCGCGGCAGTATAGCTCAGGCCGTCGAACACGACGGTAATCTCGTCGCCGGCATCGGCCCAGCCCCAGACCGGCGCTTCGCGGTCCCGCTGCATCACCATGCCGTCCTCGAAGAGTCTGGAAAGCCGGAGTTGCGCGGAGGCCGGAAGCGTAAGCGCCATCATAAGCCCGAACAGAAGGAATCTGCGCATAATCACCTGTGCGTTTGAACCATCGATTAACAGGATCGAATCAACCCGCAGCCTGCGGTAAATTTCTCGCATACGGGAAAGTAGTGATCTGCAGGATAATTTGCAGTTACTTCCCGGCAGGATTGCCCTCCAGACGGCGCACGATGTTCATGAGCGCGCGCCCGTCGTGGTACGCGCCTTTCCAGATGCTCCCCTTCAGGGCCGTGCGGCGTTCCGGCTCCTGATCGAGGCCGCAACAGTACCAGCCTCCGTGAACGGGGTCAATGAGATATTGCAGCGTGTAATGCCAGAGCGCCTCGAAATGGTCGTAATAACGGTTCGGATCGTCGGGGTACAGGTCGGCCAGAAGCAGCAGGGAGTTAAGCCCCTCTGCCTGCGACCACCACGCTTTTTCATGCATAACGATCACAGGCGGCTCATCCGGTTCAACATAATAGCCGCCGTCGAAGAACCCGCCGTACTGATCATCCCATCCAAAGGCGAGGGCGTGGTCTACCATGCGCTTGCCCACCGCCAGGGTCGGCGCCTCGTCTATCCCAAGCGCGTGCGCCGCTTCCAGCATCAGGTAAGCCGTTTCCACATCGTGCCCGAAAGAAACATGATCGCGTCCGAGGTTTGCCTGTCGCACCGCCTCTGTCGAGTCGCGGTAGGAAACCGGCGTCCAATCGGCCTCGAAGAACAATTGCAGATAGCCCGGTTCGGCAACGATCGTGTCGCGGACCAGCACGAGCATTTCCCGGAGCCGGTCGCGCAGCGCCGGATCAGGCCAGACGTGGTACAGTTCGGTGAAAGCTTCCAGCAGGTGAATGCTGCTGTTCTGGTCCTTCGGCGGGACCCCCTCCCATCCTTCCCGGAGCGGAGTGCCGTCACGCCCCATGAACTGAAAGTAACCTCCGTGCTCCGGATCGTGCGCGTGTGCATCCAGCCAGCGAAACGCTTTCTGCGCAAGCTCCAGCGCTGCCGTGTCGCCGGATGCCTCATAGTAGGCAGCAAACCCGTAGATGGCAAAGGCGTTCCCATAGGCCGTCTTGCCCTGCGTGAATGCATCGCTGCCCTGCTTGAAGGCGCCTTCACGGGTCACCAGAGAAAAGAATCCGCCGTGCCTGCTATCCCACATCTTGTCGCGCAGAAACGCCGCCCCCTGCGCCGCCTGCTTCAGGTAACTTTCACGCAGTTCAGGAAAGAAGCCGGCGGCGCGAGCGGTTGTCCAGACGTGCCGGGCCTGTGTAACGATCATCTTGTGATCGGGCGGAACCGGCTCCCAATCGTAAGCAAAGGTGCTCAGGAATCCTCCGTACGTAGCATCTACAGCACGCGGATACCACGGGTTCAGCAGTTGCTCACGCAATGAAGCCCGCATTGAATCGGCCAGCGCCTGCCGTTCCGGACTGCTGTTCCCCTCGGTCTGCGCCTCCGATCGGGAGACTGGAAGAGAGGCGACCAGCATACCGGCCAGAAGGAGCCGCGCCCGGACCCAGGGAAGCTTGCCTGTGTGTCTCGAAGTTTCTGTCATTGCATCCACCTGCGCCGGACGGGTATACAGGACATCGGTCGGGGTCCAGACAAGAAACGCCGGAAACTTCAGCGATACAAGTCGGGAAGCTTGTCGCCGAAAAGAACGAACGGGTCCTCGTAGAAACGCACGAAATCCGGAGCGCTTGCGTGCCCGGTATAGGGCGCAAAATACTGGCTCTCATTCGCGTTGCGCCAGACCAGCGCGTACGCAATGCGCTGCGCCGTCGGGTCAGCCTTGATGGCCCGGAGCAGGCGCCTGGTCCACCACGTCGGCGCCTCGATCCGGAAGGAGCCGGTTTCCGTCAGCGCAGCGAGCTTGCCGCGCGCCTCGGCCATCCCGACCAGCATCCGGAGCCGCCGCGTCATGTCCTCAACGCCTTCGTCGGTGCGGAGCGCCTGGTAATCGTCATAGCCGAGCAGGTCCACGTAGTCATCGCCGGGATAGCGCTTGAGGTACGCTTCTTCCGAATCGAACACGTCGGTCGAATAGGCATAGAGGAGGTTGTGCAAGTTTTTCTCATCGCGCAGATATTCAACCGTGAAGCGCCAGAGCTGGACGTACTCCTCAGGCGATGCGTGCCCTTCGCCCCACCAGAACCAGCTTCCCGAATGCTCGTGGAAAGGGCGAAAAATGATCGGAATGGGTTTGCCGAAGCCGAGCCAGGCAAAGGGACCCCCCTTCAACCCCCTGACAAAAACGGCAAACCGATCCAGCCAGGTTTTGTACGCTGCGTGATGCCTGCCGCCGGGCAGGATGGTATGCACGGCGCGGGTCGTATCCCAGGCGCTGCCGCCTGAAGCCGGGTTATCCATGTGCCATGCAATCGTGATGACGCCGCCGCGCCGGTATCCTTCCCTGATCCAACCCTGCATCTCCACGAAGTTGACGCTGTCGAGGTTTTGCGTTGCGCCATGTTCGAGGTCGCCGAGTTCCCATCCGTACACGGCAGGGTAGGCTCCGGTGACATCTTTCACGTCCGAGCGCCCGGCCTCGCGCTTCCAGTGGACGCCATAGGCGAGGGCGTCCTGATGCCCGAACAACAGGTGATCCGGCGCGATGCGCCTCAGGTTCGCAAAGAGGGCTTTCGTTTCGGCAGTTGCATCCGGATCAACCAGTTTCAAGCCTGCCTGCTCCTGCACCCGCCCGGAGGCGCTGCATCCGGCCAGCACGACCGCCGCCACGGACAGCGCGAGAGCGAGCGCCGGGCTGCTATGGAAAACCGGGCGAGAAACGGTGGGCAGAGGTGTGTACATAACGCCTGGATGGTGATAAATGGGTGAAGCGCTCCTGCTCAGGGACGAGCGGCGCCTGCGTGCTCCGCACGCGCCATGACTTCCATGCAGACGCGCCCGTTATGATACGGACACTTCCACAGGCCTATCTTGTCTTCTCCCGGATAAACCACGCCTTCGCGCGAGACGCGCCCGAACCACTCGCCCTGTTCCGTGTCGATCATGCGCCGCTTCGTGAAGTCCCACGCCGCCGCTGCCGCGTCCAGAAAACCGTCTTCCCCGGTCTCCTGGTAGGCGTTCAGAAACCCGACGATGGCCTCGGCCTGCGGCCACCAGTGCTTGTCGGTGTCGATCCGCCCATCCGAATGCTGCTCGTTGAAGAGGCCGCCGTCTGCGTCCTGCCCTTCTTCCTGTGTCGCACGAGCCAGTTCCAGCGCCGCATCCCGGGCGCGGCTGCGCAGTTCCGGGTTTGCCAGTTCATCGGCGGCCTCCAGCAACAACCAGCTTGCCTCGATGTCATGACCATAAGAAACCGTATCCGACACGGGTTGCCAGTCCTCGCTGAAAAACAGGCGCTGATGGCGCGTGACCGGATCGATGATGACGTTGAGAAACAGTTCGACCAGCCCGGCCAGACGCCTTTTCAGCAACGAGTCCGGCCAGATGCGATGCAAATTCGTGTAGGCTTCGAGCACATGAAGATGCGTGTTCATGCTCTTCGGCGCGTTCATGTCCTTCTCGCTCAGACGGACATCGTCCAGCGCATCCCAGGCCCGCCCGAACGCTTCCAGATAACCCCCATGCTTCCCGTCGTAGCAGTGCCGTTCGATGGTCTGGAAGAGCTTGATGCTCCATTCTCTGGCCCCAGCATGGCCGGCGGCCCTGTGGTACTCCGTCAGCCCGTACAGCGCAAAAGCCTGCGCGTACGTTTGCTTGCGCGTATCGAGCAGATGTCCATGCGAATCGAGACTCCAGAAAACGCCGCCATATTCCACATCCCGGAATCGGGTTTCCATGTATTCATAGGCGCGGTCGGCCATACGGCGATAGCCTTCCTCACCCAGGAGGCGGCAGGCAGCGGAGAACGTCCACAGAATCCGGGCATTGAGCACAGCGCCCTTGACGGCATCGGGCACGACAACTCCTTCCTGCGTCATCTGCCCGACAAAACCGCCCAGGCGCTCGTCAAGCGCGCGCCCGGCCCAGAAAGGCAGCAGATGTTCCGTTAGCTCCTGATGAAGCTCCCTGTAGAGGCGGTCCAGTTTGCCGGAATCAGACATGACACTCAGGCGCGGTTGGTTAGAGCGCGGCGGGAGATGCTTCACGCACTGCTTTTGCCTCCGGGTAAGCTTGCGGATAGTCCTCCAGCTTGTCGTACCAGTTCATTTTGAGGATCGCCGATGTTACAACGACAACGCCCGCACAGAGGAACAGATACTGCCATTCCTGAAGGACCAGGAAGATGCCTGCCGCCGTGAGCGCCGTCTGCCACGCAATCCCTACGATGATGTTGACCATGTCGCGTTTGAAATCCCGGTTGGCCTCCAGGTCGGGATATATCTGTAGCAGCTTGTGGTGAACCGGCTTCCAGAACCCCCAGGGCCGGACTTTCAGGTAGAACTTCATCAGAACCACTTCGTCGTCCGGCGGCGTAAGCAAGCTGCCTGCGATGCACCCTATCACCGACAGCAGGAGGATGACGGGAAAGGCATAGACCGGCTGCGCTTGCCCGAAAGCGGCATTGCCAAAGATCAGCGTCATCCCTTCGGGTACGAGGCCCGCCGAGAGCATTCCGGTCGCCATGCCCCAGAAATAGCCGTAGCTG
Organism: uncultured Rhodothermaceae bacterium; assembly: GCA_965365465.1. Classification (GTDB taxonomy): domain Bacteria; phylum Bacteroidota; class Rhodothermia; order Rhodothermales; family DASSAV01; genus CBDUBU01. The sequence goes on along the minus strand of CBDUBU010000048.1, from coordinate 2,596 downwards.
TTGAAGCGCCACCAGTACCATTTGAGCACGTTGGAGGCGGTGTACCCGCCGTAGAGGGCGCCCACGATCCAGAGCACGACGGTGTTTAGATCAGGAATGAAGAACCCGAAAGCCGTGCCCACGATCACGACGGCAATGGAGGTTGCATAGCTCATCCAGACGTACTTCTTTTCGGAAGCGTTCGGGTTGATGTACCGCTTGTAGATGTCGTTGACGATGTAGGCCGGCGCAGCATTGACCGTCGCGGCATAGGTAGACATGAAGGCCGCCAGCAAAGCCGCGATCAGAAGCCCCAGCAGGCCCACCGGAACGAACTCGCGCATGGCAAAGGGCAGGATGAGTTCAAAGTCCACGCCGGAACCCATCGCGTTCAACTGATCCGAGAAGAAGACGAGCGCCAGCACCGTGAGGCCCGTGATTAGCATATAGCGCGGTACGAGCAGCACCAGGCTTACCAGCCCACTCATCTTGGCTGCTTCCTTCGGCGTGCGCGCCGAGAGCACGCGCTGCATGTCGTAGTTCGGCGCAGGCCCGGCCATGCTCTGCAGGTACCCCTTGAAGAGCATCATCATGAAGAAGATCATAAACAGGTTCCACCCGTCCGCCTGAATCTTCGTGTTGGCCGCCTCCATGATGCCGCGCCAGTCCAGATCCAGCGTCCAGCCAAAAAAGAGATCGCGCCAGCCGTTCGGGATAACCGGGTCCAGCATCTCCGGAGAAACCGTCTGCATGGCAATAAGACCCACCCAGATGCAGGCAACCGTCATGATGAAAAACTGGAGCACCTCGGTAAAGACAACGCTGAACATACCGCCCTTGACCACATAGAGCGTGGTGATGGCCGTGACGATCAATCCATAGTAGTTGGCATTTGCCGTCGGGTCTGCGGCGAGTTGCCAGGGCAGGAACGTTGCGGCAAACTTGCCGATGCCGATGAACCCGTAGGCCAGAAAACCGATGACGTTGACGATGGCAAAGAAAACGACGATGATGTGCGCCAGATGAGCGCCCCGGTTTTCGCCGAACCGAAACTTGATCCACTCCGCCCCCGTCATCACTCCGGAACGGCGCAGCCAGACCGAGAGGTAGACCATCATAAAGATCTGGTTGAAGACAGGCCACAGCCAGGGTATCCAGACGCTTTTCAGTCCGTAGACAAAAAGCAGATACACCATCCACATCGTCCCGCTGATGTCGAACATCCCGGAGGCGTTGGAGAGGCCGAGCGCATACCAGGGAATGGTGTTGCCGCCCAGAAAATAGTTGTCGATGCTTTTCGAGGCCCGCTTCGAGATCCAGAAGCCGACTCCGATGGTCGCTGCCACGTAGGCGGCAATGATGGCGAGATCAACAGCGTGGAGGCTCATGAATTTTGCGACGGGACGAACGGATTATTTTTTCCGGATCAGTCAGCATCCGGCCTGTTTATTTAATCAAAACATTTTATGTTTACAAGAGATCAGAGGGAGTTTCTCGTGAAGGCGCAATAGCTTGCAGGCCGGAGGAGCGGCCTCCAGAAAACCGCTCTGCCGGAGATTTCTTTCGTTTGCCTGAATGTCCTACTCTGTGTCATGCTGAATGGAGGGATACCTCTATGCTCACAGCATGGCAGGCGCTTTACCGGGGCTATTTCTCCTGCCGGGCCGCTTGCAAACTCAGGAGCATAGATCCCTCGCTCCGGCGGGATGACACTTCGGGGAGGAGAGCGCCGTTTCCTTGTCCACTCTGCCGGTCAGGGACGTTCTTTTCGCCTGCGCAACGCCCCCCTGCTGAGCAAAGGGATGCCTCCAGGCGCAGAGAACGGCACGCGCTTATGGCCTGCTTGCCTTGACCCGGCTGATACGCACAAGACCATTCATCAGGAAGGCAGTCTCGCTTCAGATCCAAATCTGATGTAAGTTGCATTCTGTTTCCGAACGATTCAGCGGCCCTGGCCCGCTTGCAAACCCAGGTTGTCCCGCTCCCGGCTTACCCTGACTTCCATGCTGACCGGAACCAATCTCAAATACACGAAGGCGCACAACGTTCGGGTGGTTCTGGAAACGATTCGCCTGCTCGGACCTCTTTCCCGCGTCGACATCGCGCGTGCGACGGAACTGACCGCGCAAACGGTTTCCAACATCACCAGACGGTTGATGAAGGCGGGGATAATCCTGGAAGCGGAGCGTGTGCAGGAAGGACGCGGCGCGCCGGCCACCCTCCTCAAACTGAATCCTGATGGCGTCTTCTCCATCGGTTTAGACCTGGACAAGGATCACCTTACCGGCGTGTTGATGGATTTCGTGGGAAACGTACGGCAACGCATCCATTATGAACTGAACGTGCCCTCGCCGGAAGAGGCCATGAAGCTGCTGGAGCAGACGTCCGTTGAACTCATCACGCGCGAGGGACTGAAGAAAGTCCAGATCGGAGGCATCGGCGTTGGTCTGCCCGGCCCGCTGGGAATCTCCGAAGGGAGTGCGGTAACCAATGTGGTGAACCCGAAAGCATTTCCCGGATGGAAAAACGTGCCGGTCGTCGATATTCTTTACAGCCGCCTCTCGCTGCCGGTCTTTCTGGAAAACAATGCCACGGCTGCTGCCATCGGGGAGCGGTG
>CBDUBU010000047.1:0-18417 GCA_965365465.1 uncultured Rhodothermaceae bacterium | reverse complement strand
GTTCCTCCTGCGCAGGCGGTGTAAGACCAGGCTTTTCGGGCATCCTCACAACTACCACACGATTGTCTCGCGCCAGCAAGTCGGAAGCAAGCTCGTTTACCTCTTGAAGCGTAATGTCTGGCACGTAGCGCCGGGCCAGTTCATTTTCGTAGGCTATGCCTGGGACGGGTTCCTGCTCAAGAAAATGGGCGACGTACTCGCGTGCGTAAGACGCCGAGTTTGTATTCTCGCGCTCATTGAATGCGCGTTCGTAACCACGCAAAATATCCTGTTTCTGGCGTTCCAGTTCGGTAGGTGTAAAACCGAAGCGGCGCACGCGAGCCACTTCGGTCAGAATGGATTCCAACCCTGTTCGGACGCTGTCATCCTGGACTTGAGCGCCGACGCTGACAAGTTCTGCGGGCCTGGCAATGCCTTGCTGGTAAACCCCGGCTCCCACAAACGGAGCATTGGGAGCTTGCGCGATCTCGTTGAACCGCTCATTAATCATGCCCGTAAACAACTGGCGCACCAGCAAGTCACGGTAATCACGCACCGTGCTGTATTCTCTGGCATCCCGCTTGAAGCTGACCTCAACCGTTGAGTACGGGTATTCGGGATCCGTAATAATGCCATAGAGCGTTTCCTTGTGTCCCGGTATGGGATAGGTAGAACGTGGAACGGCATCAGGTGGATTGGCGAGATCAGAGAATCGTTCTTTGATGAGGGTTTCTATACGTGAGAGGTTAAAATCGCCGACGGCTACGACAGCCATAAGGTCCGGTCGGTACCAGGTGTTATAGAACTGGCGGATCGTTTCGTAATCGGCGTGTTTGATGACCGTTGTGTCTCCAATTGGAAGGCGCTGCTCATATTGGGAGCCGTGCATATAAACAGGGATCACCTTGTCTCGCATCCGGCCCTGCGCATTCTGCCCTCTGAGTCGCCATTCTTCAACAACGATGCCGCGTTCCTTGTCAATTTCTTCAGGCGAAAGTGTAGCGCAGGAGGCCCAGTCATCCAGCACCTCGAAAGCCGTGTCCACAATAGCGGCGCTGTCAGTGGGGATAGTGAGCATGTATACCGTCTCATCAAAGGAGGTATAGGCGTTTACATCCGGTCCGAAACGCATACCTGTCAACTCCAGAAAATCGATAAGCTGTTGTTCCGGGAAGTGGCATGTTCCATTGAACAGCATATGCTCGAGCAGGTGGGCAAGCCCGCGCTGTTCGTCACTTTCCAGAACCGAACCCGCGTTAATGGCAAGGCGGAGTTCAGCCCGATTCTCAGGTTCCGTATTTTTACGGATGTAATACTTCAAGCCGTTGTCCAGGACACCCGTTATAACCGTCGAATCGACCGGCAGCTTATCCTCCAGTTCGAGCGCGGACCCCTGTTGCTCTGTCGTCGGGGTTTCAAGCTGCGTAACTTGCGTTTTTTCCTGGGGGGAAGGATTCTGAGGAGAATGCTCCGTAGTGGCGCACGCGCCTACAAGCAGCGCTAAGAGAAAAAAGAATAGGCGGAATCGGGACATATATCTGGAAGAAGGAAAAGAAAGGATTTCTGAACGCCCGGCAGAAATACAAAGCTCCCAAAAGAGCAGAGCGCTCCGGTGATAGTTGCACAGAATGCTTCACAACTTCAGGTCTGTGCAAATTCAAGAAGGAACATAGTTTAAAGTTCCTCGGCAGGAATCTGCAACGAGAGACGGGACGCCAGGTTATTCGCTCCTATCTGCGGCGTCCACTCGCCGGGGAAAGATCAATCAGGACGGCGATGACCATCACGACAATTTGCAATGTGTCCCACACACCTCCATAAAAGTTCTGAACGACGCTGTACCAGAGCAGCGAAGTCGGCAGGAAAATAAAACCGATCAGGGGCAGGAGAATAGAATCGAACATGCCTGTAAACCAGTCCGTCAGGAACCACAGCACAGCGATTACCACACGTGGCACAAGCAGGGCGAGCACAGCGATCAGGCAAGGCATAAGCGTAGAGGGTAAGTTTTGCTCATCTGACAAACAGTAGAAATGTACGGAAGGTGTTGGTACAAGGTGACACAAAGGAGGCACTAAAACTGCATAATATGTATGGAAAGGATGCAACAAACAGGCTACGACCCTGGCCTTCGGGAACTGCTCCAGTGGTTCAGGCTACACTGGAATGCCTATTACCGGCCCGTATAAGGTAGAGGACGAGCACCGTTGCCATGGCGGCGATTTCGCGCAGCACCCCACCTGAACATAATTGTGTGGTATGAACACTCAAGTTGCAATTAGTGGACTGGGCGCAGGAAGGCGGCTACTGCTACTTTTCGCGCCTTCTATCAAAAGTCCAGCCTATGAAATGCAGAAGCGCCTACTTGAAAGCAGACAAGGAGATGCAGGTCATTCCGAGATGGCCACAGGCGAGATCTTGATGGAAGGAGAGAGCCGGATTGGAGATAGACGGATAGATGCATCTCAGGCGAACCAGCTCCGGGAGCATTTCGGCGTGTCCGGGGAGCGTTTTTCGGTGATCCTGCTCAATGCCGAAGGGAATGTGGAAAGGCGCGCCGATGCTCCGGTTGAGACCTCCACATTGTACAAAAACGCTGAAGAAACATTGAACCACCGTTCGGGGAAGAAGCCTGGTTCTTGACGTATGCTACAGTGGAAACAACGCGCAGGGCGGCTTGCGCATACCGTCCTGTATGAGACGGAAAAGGTCTTTGATGCAGTCAAGTTTGCAGCGAAAAAAAGGTTAGGTCGTGTAGGTCCGGCATCAATTCTTCCATATCGGGGACATGGAAACGAGGAGTTTGTTTTTCTAAAAGGGCGCGTGCTGGAGGACAAAGGAATTGCAAAGCCAAGCGACAAGGACACACTGGCAGGCCATCTGAAGTCCATGTACCTTCGCTTTGCCAGCGACGAAATACCGGGAGTTCGCGTGCGCGGTCGCTTTCAGGGCAGCGAGCAGATAGCAGTCACGGATGAGGAAGGATATTTTCAACTGCATCTGAAGCAAACAGGGGCGGTGTCTCTGGAAACCGTCTGGCACGACGTGGAGCTTGAATTGCTTGATGCGGTGGGAGTAACCCAGGGTGCTGTAACTGCGTCAGGTCAAGTGCTCATTCCGCCGCCGGAGAGCGAATTTGCCGTTATCAGCGACCTCGATGATACGGTGATTCAGACAGGCGCCATCAATTTCTGGAAAATGGCCCGCACTACGCTGTTCCAGCGGGTTCATACCCGCCTGCCGTTTGAGGGAGTTGCTGCATTTTATCGTGCATTGCAGCGCGGACAGACGGGAGGTATGCACAACCCCATCTTTTATGTTTCGAGCAGTCCCTGGAATCTCTATGACTTGCTGGTGCATTTTCTGGATTTTCAGGGTATACCGATAGGCCCGTTGTTTCTGCAAGATCTGGGGTTAGATAGAGAAAAGTTCATCAAGACAGGGCATTCCATACATAAAGCTGCACAGATAGAAGGGCTTCTGGCTGCCTATCCTCACCTTAGTTTTATCCTGATAGGAGATACCGGCCAGGATGATCCCATCATATATCGACAGGTGATTCATGACCATCCGAACCGTATCCTGACAGTTTATCTCAGAGACGTGGCGGCAGGATCTCGTGAGCCACTCTTGCAGAAGCTGGCCGCAGAGGCGCGAGAGGAGGGTGTGGAACTGGTAACAGTTGCTGACACGGAAGCGGCGGCCCTGCACGCCGCTTCGGAGGGATTCATCGACGCAGCTTCACTTCCTGACATACGCGCCGAAAAAGCAAAGGATCAGGACGCTTAAGACGGCAAAAGATCAGCCGATACGTTCAGTAAGTTCAGCCTTTAGCATCAAATCACGACCAGCCGGTGAGGATGTCTGCCGTTAAGGGCAGACTTTGCATCCGTTCTCCGAGGACATCTTTTCCGCATACCCGGTCAAGGCGTGCCTCCTTGTAAAGGAATTAACGGGCAAGTCAGCGAAAAACGGAGGAAATGAGCCGGTGAATCGGTCGTGGACTGCTGTGAGGCCGCCGGCAGGATTCAGGGCACGACTGTTGCTTCGGTTCCGTATGCAATCTTTAGCAGGGGTCGTTCTACAGCGATAGAATTTTATCGCGCCCGGCCTGCAAGAGGAGTAGGGAGCAGGGTTGCGTAGTCTTGCTCCCGCTGCATTACCGATGGCACAAAAAGAGACTAACTTTTCTTCTTTACTGGACCGGTGCTTTACTGCGGTCGAGCAAGGTATTCAGCACATAGTCGAGAAACATGATCCTATGAACAAGACCAATGTTCGGGCTGATATGTTGGGGGATGGCGGAGCGGACATACCGGCGCCACACGCTCCGCATGAGAGATGGATTGAAGCAGAAGCCTTTTCAGAGGGTCCCGATGATAGTCAGGCAGGCGTGATTTCTTCAAGCAAACAGAAAGCTGCGCCACAGCATACCGACATCGACGTTGCATCCATCCCCTTCGGGGAGACTCATGCAAAAAGCAACGACACGTCGTTCTCTCCGTTGATGCTGCGCGACCGTGTTGTCGTCATGCTGCTTTTTTACGAGGTAGTGCGCGTCGAGCAGGTGGAGCGGGCCTGGGAAAAAATGCAGCGGACGGCATCAAAGGATCCCCTCTGGCGGCTGCTGGCCCAGGATCCGGAGTTAGACAGAGAGCGAATTTTTGCTATCGCTGCTGAAGTCTATGCCTTTGAGGATGCGCACATCAACAGGTTGGAAGCGCTCGCTTTTCTGCGAGACATAGCAGACAGCTTCACTGAGCCCCAGTGGAAGCGCATGAGTGAACTTCGCCTCGTTCCTGTTGCACAGCACGGGCAGGCGAAGTCGAAGGACAAACGATGGGTTTTTGCCACCCATGATCCTGTACGCCCGGAAGTAAAAACCCTGCTGCAAGAGCTCAAGCTCACTCAGTATGAACTTCGATACGCTCCTGAATCGGTCGTTGCAGGGCTTTTGTCCCAGGCGCTTCCACAGCAGAATGAGTACCTTCGCCGGATGAAGGAAGACTCGCTCGCCTTCGACCTGGGAATGAGCTATGTGCAGCAGGCAACCTTGATCGATGAGGATGCGCTGGAAGCGGAGATCAGTCGTTCTTCGCTCATCAATCTTTTTGAAGCAACGCTTGTGGAGGCTGTTCGCCAGGGCGCCTCCGATATTCATATTTTTCCGAACGCGAACCGGCAGATTGCCATTCATTTCCGGGTTGATGGAGAATTGAACTGCTGGCACACCGAGGAGCGCGTCCATCCGGAGGCATTTCTTGCCGTAGTGAAGGATAACTCGATGAACGTGGACCGCTTCGAGCGCGATGCGGCGCAGGACGGTTATATCCAGCGGATCATTGACGGAATACTGATCCGGTTTCGTGTATCCGTATTGCCTATTGCCAGCGTTAACCACGAAATACGTGCAGAGAGCATCGTGATTCGTGTGCTCGACGACCGCAAGGTTATTACCAATCTGAGGCAGTTGGGCTTGCTGGAGCAAGCTCTGGAGCGTTTCAACGAGGCTATCCGGCAACCACACGGTATGGTCATCCTCACAGGTCCGACGGGATCGGGGAAGAGCACCACCCTTTTTGCAGCCTTACATCAGGTTATAACACCAAAGATAAATGTACTGACCGTAGAGGACCCTGTAGAGTACATCATTCCGGGGGTTCGTCAGATCAAGTTGAATCACAAACTTGCGCTGGACGATGCGATCCGGTCAATCCTGCGGCATGATCCCGATGTGGTGATGGTGGGTGAGATGCGAGATCGGGCCACGGCAGAACTTGCCATCAAGCTCGCCAACACAGGCCACCTGACGCTTTCAACGCTGCACACGAATGATGCGCCGAGCGCTGTAAGCAGGCTCTACAAGATGGGCATCGAGCCGTTCCTGATTGCCTACGCCATTAACCTGGTGGTTTCACAGCGATTAATCCGGAATCTCTGCCCGGCTTGCAAGGTTCCGGCAGGAACGCCGGAGCCTCACCTGCTGGAGCGGTTGGGATTCAGTGAGCAGGAAATAGCCAGCACCTCCTTCTTTACCGCCAACCATAAATCCCATTGTGATACCTGCAAAGGGAATGGATACAAAGGGCGGCGGGCGATAACGGAAACCATGCCCTTCTCGCCGGAAATACGGAGGCTCATCCTCGCTGCGAAGGACATGATCGACGAAGGTGTTTTACGTTCACAGGCGGTTGCGGAAGGTATGCTGACGCTTCAGGCATCAGCCAGGGAACTTCTCAAGCAGGGGGAAACATCCATCGAGGAAATGATTCGCGTCGTCACGACGATCTGATGCAGCGCTTTGGATGGGCCGGCCTGCGGAAGGTTTATATACGGGTGGATGTTGTGTTCAGGATCTTTATCTTTTCCTGGAAACAGCGTCTTCCGTATAAACCACTTCTGGCATGAAAAGAGTTGCCGCGTCAAGCATTTTTCTCCTGCTGGTTCTGACCGCCACGGCACAGACAAGATCGGGCGCTCCCCTTGTTCCGCTTCGGGTCTGGCAGTTTAACAGCATGAATATGGAGTATGTCTCCAGCGTCATGCAGTTAGCTCCTCAGTATGGCATTAATACCGTCGTCTATTCACACGGGATGCTGTGGAATACGATGGATCTGTACGATGGCAACCGGCTGAATTCACCTTACAAAGGAGTCGAACACGGCCAGAAACTCCGCGAACTGGCAGGGATTGCCCGTAAACTCGGCTTAAAGGTGTGGATCTGGACGCACGAACTGGCCGACGTGCCTCAGAACTTCGTTCGCGATGGCGTGGTGCAGGCTGATATGCCAGGTTTCTGGGACTGGCTCGCCGACAGGTACGAGAAAGTTTTTACGGATTTTCCTGAATTTGACGGCGTCGTACTGACGCTGCAGGAGTCGCAGAATAAAATCTTCAGTGAAACAGAAGTGGCTTCTGCGCTGTCTGGGCCTGAGCGCATTGCCAGGCTCATCAATACGATTGATTCCGTCTGTGTGCGGCACAACAAAGACCTGGTGGTTCGTACTTTTGTGTACGAGCCGGAAGAATTGGATTGGGTAAAGGAGGGAATTGGATTGACTGACCCTCGCGTCATTGTTCAGTCAAAAGAAGTGCCTCATGACTGGCAGCCCTATTATCCGTCCAATCCCGTCATCGGAGCCTTTCCTGGAAGGAGGCAGATTGTAGAGTTTGATGTTTCCTCCGAATTCACCGGAAAAAACAGGATTCCTTATGCAAGCCCCGAATATTTTGCTGATCGGTGGCGTTATGCGCTCAGCTTTCCCGATGTAGTGGGCTATGTGGCGCGTCTGGACCATGCAGGCTTCGATGCGCTGTTTACGCCTAATGAAATCAATGCTTACACATTGTACAGGTTGACGGAAGATTCAACCATAACGCCGGGCGCTATCTGGTACGAGTGGACTTCTCAGCGCTATGGCAGGCAGGCGGCGCCCTATGTAGAGCAGGCGCTGCGTCCCAGTTTCGAGATCGTCAACAAGGCTTTCTTCCCGCTTCACTTCTGGATAACCAATCATTCGAGGTTGCCGAGTCTGGGTTATGCCGAGTCGCATATATCATCGCGTTCGCTGGTGAAGTGGCTGCCTGGAGAACCACATTACACGGTGCTGGAGCACCGGTTAAACCACCCTGACCCGGAGGTTCTGGAAGAAGTTCTTGCTGAAAAGGATAGCGCGCTGGCGCTGGCCGACGAGGCGCTGCTTTATCTTGAACGCGCTCAACCTTTTCTTACCGCCGGGCAGTATGAAGATCTGCACTGGCGATTTTCGCTGCTTCGGCGAACGGTTCTGGTGTGGAGGTATCATGCGGAAGCATTCTGGGGATACAAAGTGCTCCTGGAGGGGGGCCGCGTGCCGGGTCTGCATGAGCGCGTAGTACGCGCCATCGCAGCGCTCTACCGGCAGGCAGCAGTGAGTGAAAAAGATCCCCATGTGGGCGATAAACCCCCTGCATCGGCGCGTGAAATCAGGCAAGTTGCCGACGAGTTGCGCACAAAGCTTGAATCGCTTTGAGGAAGGAACACGAATTCTGCCAATCTTCAACCCTTGAACCTAATCCCCGATCGATTTAGTGGTTAAATCAAACCGGAATGCGTAGGTCGGGGCGAGCCTGGTCAGGAAAGCAGTCAGCAAAGCCCAGATTAACGCGCTCGGTGCGGTTTCTGAGAGATAAGCGTAAAACACATCGTCCCGGCGCCGTCCGGGCTGCAATATGAACTGGTGAAGTGGACCGTTTAATGCGGAAACTCTGGATAATCTCGTTTATCGTGTGGATGTATGGCCTGCCTGTTTTTGCACAGGAGAGCGATAGTTTAGCCAGCGACCCTCCTTTTTCAGCTGAGGAGCAGGAGTTTAGCCGAAGCCAGGCTCCGAGGGTCTTTCTGGATTGTGACGGATGCGATTTTTCTTTCATACGACAAGAGATGACCTTCGTGAACTATGTCCGGGATCCTGAACTTGCCCAAGTTCACGTTTTTGTCACCAGCCAGCGCACCGGCAGCGGAGGACAGACCTATACAATTACTATCACGGGCCAGCAAAATTATACGGGACTGGACAACACATTGTCGTATACGTCTCCTCAAGGCAATACGTGGGCAGAAAGGAGAAGCGGGCTGACCGAGATGCTGAAGATAGGTCTGGTGCCCTACATTGCCAGGACGCCACTTGCCAGCCGCGTATCCATTCTCTTCAAAGAACCGGAAAGAATGGCGCCTGTTGCTGTTGATGATCCCTGGGACAGCTGGATCTTTGATATTGAGGCGAATGGTTCCTTTGATAAGGAAGCGAGCCGGAGCGCCTACTCTTTCGATGGTTCCGTGTCGGGAGATCGCGTCACGGAAGATTGGAAAGTAGGCATTGGCTTGCGTGGGGGATACCGGGAGCGCAACTTTGAGCAGGATGATGAAGCCATTACAAGCACTTCGCATTCGGGAAGCATTAACGGGCGCATCATCAAGAGCATGACGGATCACTGGTCAGCCGGTGTATTCGGTGATGTTTCGACCAGTACTTATCGAAATCAAGATCTGAATATTGGCATAACGCCTGCCCTCGAATACAACGTGTACCCCTACACGGAATCGTCACGCAAAGAGTTAACGCTGTCCTATCGTATTGGATACGACTACCGGAAGTACATCGAAGAAACGATCTATCTGAAAATGCAGGAATCCCTGCTGGGTCAGTCGCTTCATGCCAACGTGCGCATCCGGCAGCCGTGGGGATATGTTTTTGCAGGTATGTCCGGTTCGCACTATTTCCATGATTTTAGCAAAAACAGCATCGATTTTTACAGCAACATTTCCCTTCGCGTCCTGAAGGGGCTGTCGGTTCGCTTTACAGGCTCTTTCGAGATCATACACGACCAGTTGTACCTCGCGCTCGGCGATGCTACGCTGGAGGAACTACTGTTGCAACAGCGGCAACTGGCTACCACGTATGAACTGTCCGGATCTATCGGGTTTGCTTACACCTTTGGATCGATCTACAACAACGTGGTCAACACGCGGTTATGACTTGCGAATAGAACTCTTCTTATTCCGAGCGGGATTCTCCGGGCAAGAGTGCAATATAAAACCAGAAGTCTCCCAGGGATTTCACCACTCTGGTCAGGCCGCTGAACGTCACAGGTTTCCGAATGAAGGCATTGGCTCCGAGGTTGTAGCTCCTGAGGACATCCTCTTCGGCTTCTGACGTAGTGAGAACGACAACGGGGATATTGTGAAGCGAAGGATGAGAGCGCAATTCCCGAAGCGCCTCGAATCCATCCTTACGCGGCATATTCAGGTCCAAAAGGATGAGGCCGGGTCTGGGCGACGATTCCGGATCGGTAAACGGCTCCCGGCGAAGCAGGTAAGCCATCAACTCCTCGCCGTCCGTCACCATGCGCAGCGGATTTGCAAGGCGGCTCTGTTCCAGCGCTCGCGCGATAAGCATACGGTCGTCCAGATCATCGTCGGCCAGAAGAATTATAACCTGATCCCGGTTCTGCGCATTATCTTTGTGCATCTGTAGAGTACGGGCATTACAGTCGGGAGGTTACAATCAGGCGCCAAAGCCATGTATGAACGCTGAGAGACAGCACAAACGATAAAAATCGACTGTGAACCTGCTGACGGGTTTACGTTATGCTAAGATCCAGTGATACCTGACTATCGAAGGGTCTGATCCGGCGCTGGTTCCCGCCCTGGCTTTTTGTTGAGACGTTACTGGAAAAGTACTCAATGAACAAGCTTTAGCACTTCGGGCAGCAAGGTTCGGGTTGTGCTGAGGCCTTCGCCGCCGAAGAGCGTTTCGTTGCCGGACCAGTCGCCGAAGTAGCCTCCAGCTTCTTTCAGCATAACGGGAAATGGCCCGCAATCCCACGGACTCATCACGGCGTCAAGCATCAGTTCCAGCCGACCTGTCGCAACCAGAGCATGACCGTAAGCATCCGACCAGCCGACGCGATAGTAGGTTGCTTTTACGATACGCTCCCATGCCGCCAGGCGGCCGTGCTCCTCAAAGCTGCCGGCATCTGTGAAAGAGGCAATGCTGCGAGCGAGACTGTCGGTAGCAACCACAGAGGTTCTCCGTCCATTGCAGTAGCAGCCCAGGTTCTGTGCTGCAGAGACCATTTCATCGAGCGCCGGAAAATAGGCAACCCCGACGGTGCTGGTTCCCTCTATCTCCAGACCAATCAAGACGCCGTACAAGGGTACGCCCCGCACGAATGATTTAGTGCCGTCAATCGGATCGACAAACCACCGGTGCGAGGCGTCGTTGACATGCTTTTCGCCAAATTCCTCACCGATGATCGCGTGCGACGGGTACCGGCGCTCGATGCGAGAGCGGATCAACTCTTCTGCTTTTCGGTCAGCGATGGTGACTGGCGAGTCATCACCCTTGTACTCAGGGGAGATGCCTGTTCGGAAGTATCCAAGCGTAAGGCGTCCAGCCTGATAAGCGGTTTCTACAGCAAAATCGAGGTGCTCCTGGATCGTGTCTTTCACGGGATAAAGGACAAGAGTTTGTTGATTGCAGCGTCGGACTCCAGCACAAAGTCTTCTGGTGAAACAACTCCGAGCGGCGGTTGGTGCGGTGGTAATGTCCGTAGTAAGGTAATGAGACGCAACGTTTAATCTGTAGAACGGTGTTTTCTTTCTGATTTATCATGAAGGCTGGCATCATACCAGATGTTCTACTGCTGTTGCAATGGCCATAATCCATCTGCGAATGGAAAATCAAATCGGTGTATTCCTTGAAGGATTTGCCGTATGTTGGCCCTGTAAATGACAGGTGGTGCGGTAGTTGCTCCAGACCATTTCAGATGTCTATGTTAATCGTACATGTCTTTGTGAAGGTTAAACCCGATCAGGTTGAGGCTTTTAAGGAAGCTACGGTTCGCAACGCGAAAGACAGTTTATGCGAGCCGGGGATCGCTCGTTTCGATGTGGTTCAACAGCAGGATGATCCGACGCGGTTTGTGCTTGTCGAGGCATACCGGACGGCGCAAGATCCGGCAATGCATAAAGAAACGCGACATTATGCAATCTGGCGTGACACCGTCGAATCGATGATGGCGGAACCTCGATCCAGTATCAAGTACGAAAATGTCTTTCCTGAAGAAAGTGGGTGGGCCGGCAGGAATGAGGTTTGAATTCTCTACGGCATCGCGAATCATTTTCGGCTGCGGGACGCGGCGCGAAGCGGCGCCGTTGGTCGCATCTTTCGGGCGTCGTGTAGTCCTGGCAACCGGCGTTCATGCCGGGCGGGCACACGACCTTGTCAGTGCATTGGAAGAAGCAGCGGACGAGATCATCAGCGTTATCGTAACCGGAGAACCCACGATTTCTTTTATCGAGGAGGCTGTGGAGGCCGCCCGGAGCGCGCACTGCGATGTAGTTGTTTCCATCGGTGGAGGAAGCGTGCTGGATACAGGAAAGGCAATCTCGGCGCTGCTGACAAACCGGGGCAATCTGTTCGATTATCTGGAAGTTATTGGACGTGCGCAGCCACTGAAGCAGCAGACGGCTCCTATGCTTGCTATACCCACGACATCCGGTACGGGCGCGGAAGTGACGAGCAATTCTGTGCTTGCTTCGCCGGAGCATCGGGTAAAGGTAAGCCTGCGCAGCCCACTCATGCTGCCTTCGGTAGCTATCGTGGATCCGGAGCTAACGCTTTCCATGCCGCCTGCCATTACGGCAAGCACCGGGCTAGATGCGCTCACGCAGGTCATTGAACCCTTCGTATCCAATAAAGCGAATCCCCTGACGGACAGCCTGTGTCGGGAGGGCATGGCGCTTGCCTCGCGCGCGCTCATACGCGCTTATGAACACGGAGGCGAAGTAGGCGCCCGTGAGGACATGGCGCTGGTTTCGCTTTTCGGGGGACTTGCGCTGTCAAACGCAAAACTTGGGGCTGTTCATGGCTTCGCAGGCCCTATCGGAGGGATGTTTGATGCGCCGCACGGTATGATTTGCGCCCGCCTGTTGCCCGTAGTGGTAAAGGAAAACGCGCGCGCCCTCAAAGATCGTGGAGATGTTGCGGGGGTTCTTTCTCGTTATGCCGAAATATCGCGCATTCTGACCGGGAATCAGGAAGCAACGATAGACGATGGCGTGGTGTGGCTGGAAGAAGTCGTGGCGCGACTTCAGGCGCCATCCTTATCCTCGTTTGGAATAACCTCGCACGATATTCCCGACATTGTGGGCAGGGCCATGAATGCCAGCAGCATGAAGGGCAATCCGGTATCTCTGACCGATGACCAATTAACACGGATCCTGGCTGAGGCTCTGTGAATGAGACGACTTGTCAACGCTGAGACATAACCAAAATGAAGCTCCTCGCATGTTTTTTCCTGCTCTTCTTTCCATGCGCCAATGCCTCTGCCCAATCCCACCATCACGAGGATTGGGGGAAAGCAAGAAAGGAAGTCGAAAAAAGGTATGACCGTGAAGCCGACTTTCAACAGTCTTTTCAGGACAGCACGTTTACCTGTTACGATAGCAGGCGGATCGGAGCGCGGCTGTGCCTCGGCTTCTGCGAAGAAAAATACTGTTCTTTTACCCTGACATCGGCTAACAGAACGCTCCAGGCCATTGAAGCGGAACTGGATGAAAAAGCAAAACAGTTTGGTATGCCGGAAGGGTACTATGCAGATTATACCCCGGTTGAGAACCTTCAATTGGCTTTAGATCTGGCAGAAGCATACGCCCGCATCGTTTATCCTGCCGATGAGCGAGGAACGCAACTCAGTATTTTAATAGGGGCTGTGCTTCACGAAGGAGACGCACCAGGCACCTATCGGCTCAGCCGCAGGTATGAACCCGCATTCGTATCGAGATAGCGCAGAAGAAAGGGGAGCGAAGTATGGTAATCCGAATGACGATTCATGTGCTACAATAGGGAGGTCTATACCATGCAAAGGGCTGTTCTTTTCGCAAGCATTGCTGCCTTCACAGGGTTGCTGCCAGTCTGCTCACGTGCTTACGCGCAGCCGGCAGATGCTATTTACGATGAATCCCAGACACCGGAGTACACGCTTCCTGACCCGCTGGTCCTTGCCGACGGCTCGCCGGTCGAGAGCGCCGAGGTGTGGCGAGCGCAGCGGAGACCGGAAATCCTGTCTATGTTTGAACACTCTGTCTACGGCATGGCGCCGGAACGTCCTGAGCGCCTGGGTTTTCAGGTGCTTGATGTGGACGACGAAGCGCTGGAGGGGCGCGCTATCCGTAAGCAGATCAGGGTTTTCATTGATACTACAAAGGCGGACGTATGGATGGATATTCTGCTTTACCTGCCGAAGGATGTTGCCAAACCCGTCCCTGCGTTTCTGGGTCTGAATTTCTTTGGCAATCACACCATCTCTGCGGACCCGGAGATAATACTATCCCGGCAATGGATGATGGAAAACGATGCTTTTGGGATCGTAGACCATCGCGCTACCGAATCGTCGCGTGGGGTGCGCGCCTCTCGCTGGCCGGTGGAACGGATACTGGAGCGCGGTTATGCGCTTGCTACCGTTTATTATGGAGATATCGATCCGGACTACGATGATGGGTTTCAGAATGGCGTTCATCCCTTGTTTTACCGGGCAGGACAGTCAGTGCCTGACCCGGACGAGTGGGGTTCCATTGGAGCGTGGGCATGGGGATTGAGCCGGGCCATGGATTATCTCGAGACGGATCCGGAGATAAATGAAGACCAGATAGCCGTAATGGGACACTCGCGGATCGGGAAAGCGGCGCTCTGGGCAGGGGCGAAAGATGAGCGTTTTGCTGCCGTGATCTCTAACAATTCAGGTTGCGGAGGCGCGGCGCTCTCACGCAGAAAGTTCGGTGAAACCGTCAAACGCATCAATACCAGCTTTCCGCACTGGTTTTGCGCCAATTTTAAGCAGTACAACGACCGGGAATCCGAATTGCCGGTAGATCAGCACATGCTGATTGCGCTGGTTGCCCCTCGGCCTGTCTATATAGCAAGCGCCGAAGAAGACTTGTGGGCGGATCCACGCGGAGAGTTTCTCGCCGCCAAACATGCCAGCCCTGTCTACAGGCTGCTGGGTGAAGAGGGAATAGAAAGCTCGGAAGAGATGCCGGCGGTGGGGCAACCGGTGATGCGGGATGTAGGGTATCATATCCGCCCAGGAAAGCACGACGTAACGACCTACGATTGGGAACGGTATATGGACTTTCTGGACCTGCATTTCAGAGTCGGCGAGCGTTGACACGCTATTACGGTTTCGTTGCATTCAGGGCGAACCGAAAGCTGAATCACACCGTTTCTTTTGCAAGTCACTTAACGGTGTTAAGTAAGCATATATGCAGACACAGGCAGCTTCAGACTTCGATTTACGCCGCACGATTCTTGACACTACCCGGAGTTTACTGGTATCGGAGGGGTACAAAAGCCTTTCCATGCGAAGGATCGCGCGAGCGATGGGCTATAGCGCAACAAGCATATATCTGTACTTTGAAAGTAAAGAAGCGCTCTTTCATTCGCTCATTGAAGAGGGAATGGAGAAACTGCAACAATCTCTGACTCGTGCAGCCGCTCACTTCCCTGACGACCCCGTTGGGCGTCTCAGAGCATTGTGCAGGGAGTACCTTGAGTTCGGGCTTGGCAATGCGGAGTACTACGAAATCATGTTTGTGCTGCACTCTGAATACATGGGGCGTTTCCCGGCTGAAAAGTTCAGGCAGGCGCGCAGGAATCTTCAGATCATTGCTGCAACATTGTCGGATGGGATTGAGAAAGGAATAATGGAGGCGGATGACCCCTATGTTGCCGCAAGTGTCTTGTGGTCATCCTTGCATGGCGCGGTTTCGCTGATCCTAACCAGACGAGTCGATTCACGCATTGACGAGCGTTTGTTCATAGAAACCGTAGTTCATCAGGCCGTTGACGGGTTGGTGCGAATGCGGTAACGCGCAGGTGTCGGGAAAAAGTACGGGCGTCCCTGGAAGCGCTTTCTTGACTCCAGTCGGGCGCAGCTTGATCATAAATGGCGCGGTTTAAAATTCGTTGGAGGTAAGTTCATGGTTAACCCTGTTTACACAGCTCCTCCGGATTCAGGCATGGCTACGCTGGGAAAAACCTTGCCCTCGCTGATGTATGAGTCCTGTGCAAAGTTTACGAACAGCCAGGCCCTCAACCAGCCGGCGGAGTCCGGGTGGCAAGCTTTTTCGCTGGAGGAGTTCTGCCGGATGTCCGAGGAGGCTGCGCTTGGTTTCCGCCAGTCAGGCTTTGAACGCGGCGACCGGGTCGCTTTCTTTATGGAAAGCGATGTGTATTTCTGCATAGCGGATATGGCCTGCCTGATCGCTGGACTCGTAGACGTTCCCATCTACCTGACTCATGCCCCGGAGACCATTCAGTTTGTAGCTGCCCATGCGGAGGCCAGAGGCTTTGTGGTTTCGACAGGGGAGCAGCTGAAGTCCCTGGCGCCCCTGCTGAAGCGCTTGCCGAGGATCACAACGGTGGTCGTGGCAGAGCCAGGCGTGGTTGCACAGAACGTCGAGGATTTACCTTCGACCGTAACGCTTCTGAGTCTCGATGATCTGCGTGAACGGGGGCGTCTGCAACTTTCGGAGAAACCGGATGCCGTTCGGAGTCTGGTTTCAGAGCTGTCGCCGCACGATCTGGCGACCATCATCTACACCAGCGGCACCACGGGGCAACCCAAAGGCGTCATGCTATCGCATGAGAACATTTCCTACAATGCGATGACTTCTTTTTCGGGATTAACCGGGTACCGGGAAGGGCATGACGGAGAAGTAGCGGTATCCTTTCTGCCCATGACGCACATCTTTGCAAGAACGCTGCACTATGGTTACCTCGGATACGGGACGAGTGTTTATTTCACGACCCCTGAAAATCTGGGGCGTGATCTCAAGGCAGTGCGCCCAACTGTTTTTGCAACAGTCCCACGGGTGCTTGAAAAAGTGTACAGTCGTATTCGTGAGCGTGCGGCCACGCTTTCCGGATTAGCCCAGACATTGCTAAAGTGGTCGCTTCGGCTCGCGCAGCAGTATTCCGTCGGAGAGACCATGCCGCTTTTCTATCGGCTTCAATGGATAATTGCCAACGTGCTTGTCTTCAGGAAGTGGCGGGAGGCGCTGGGAGGTCGCGTTCGGTTCGTCATCAGCGGCGGCGCTGCCCTCGGAGAAGAACTTACGAACCTTTTCGGAGCCGCCGGAATCAACATCCTGCAAGGGTACGGACTTACGGAAACCAGTCCGGTAATCACCTACAACCGCCCTCTGCGAAACCGGGCAGGCACCGTAGGAGAGCCATTGCCGGGCGTGGAAGTCAGGATTGCAGAGGATGGGGAAATCCTGACGCGCGGCCCTCATGTCATGCAAGGCTATTACAAAGACGAGGCTTTGACGCGCCAGGTGATCGATAAAGATGGATGGATGCATACCGGCGACATCGGCGCCTTTACTCCGGACGGACACCTCAAAATAACGGATCGCAAAAAGGACCTGTTTAAGCTATCGACCGGGAAATATGTGGTGCCGCAGCCTCTGGAGAGCAGGCTCGTCACCGAGCCGCTCGTAGAACAGGCGTTTGTCGTAGGCATCGGACACAAGTTCTGCGCAGCCCTCATCTTCCCGGACCATGACGTGTTACGAACGTTTGCCGGAACACGGGGGATGCTTCCGAACCTGTCCGTCGAACAACTCATCGAACAGCCTGAAGTGGTAGCCCGGTACCAGGAGCTTGTCGATAAGGCGAACGAGGGAATGGATGAATGGTCTACCATCAAGCGGTTCAAACTCATCCCTGAACACGTCACGATCGAGAGCGGCCTTCTGACCCCGACGATGAAGTTAAAACGCTCTACACTCCGGGAGCGGTATAAGGAGCTTATAGAAACCCTTTATGCAGATACGGAGCAAGAAACGCCGTCTGCCGGCCGCACTGCACCGCAGAAAACTACTGCGTGAATCCGAAGGAGCGGCCCACAGCCAATAATCATCACAGTAAGAAGAAAAAAAGTATGGCACTTGACTTCAACCAGATGGGCAAGCTCATGCAGTTGGCCCAGAAGATAGATGTAGATAAAATCGTTAAGCTGTCAGAGAAGGTAGATCTGGGCGAACTGATGGGCATCGTTTCCAGTCTGGATGAGGCGACCCTGGCGCGCATGACCCGAATGCTCAAGGCGGGTACAAACGGCAAGGATGCGCCTCCGCCGCCTGTGGACGGAGACTTCTATGACATACGTTCGCTGCTCGACGCAGAGCAGCAGGCGGTGCAGGACTCGGTGCGGAGCTTCATGGAGGAACACGTCCGCCCGATCATCAATGATTACTGGCAGAAGGAGGAATTTCCGCAGCTTCTCATTCCGAAGTTCCGAGCGCTGAACCTGATCGGCAAGGTGTTTCATGAGGACGGATCTCGAACCGGAGCCGCCTCGGTCGTGGAAGGCATTGCCACAATGGAAATGGCCCGCGTTGACGTTTCGGTGGCAACCTTTTTCGGAGTTCATGCCGGGCTTGCTCTATGGTCGATTCTGCTGGGAGGTTCGGAAGCCCAGAAGCAGGAATGGCTTCCCCCCATGTTCAACTTTGAAATGATTGGAGCTTTTGGGTTGACGGAGCCTGAAGTCGGTTCCGGCGTCGCCGGAGGACTTACGACAACCTGTCGGCAGGAGGGGGATACCTGGGTGCTGGAGGGGCAGAAAAAGTGGATCGGCAACGCCACGTTCGCGGACTTTGTAGTCATCTGGGCGCGTGAGGAGGGGACGGGAGCAGTGCGGGGCTTCATTGTTCGGAAGGAAAACCCAGGTTATCGGGTTGAGAAAATCACCGGCAAGATTGCGCTCAGGGCGGTGGAGAACGGGTTGATTACCCTTCATGACTGCCAAGTGCCTGAAACGGATCGGCTGCAACAGGCAGATGGCTGGCGGGTAGTGGCGGACGTGTTGAAGCAGACCCGTGCAGGG
>CBDUBU010000046.1:0-18553 GCA_965365465.1 uncultured Rhodothermaceae bacterium | reverse complement strand
GTGGTCGTCAATATGGGCGAGGGCCTGCTCGTCCCGCCGGAGAACATAGGGCCTGCTTCGACTCCGAATTATGAAAGCGTGGTGATGGAAACCATTCACGATCTGGGCGGCGGCAGAAAGGTCTTTGCCGGACAGCGCGATGATCCGTTCTTCGTAGACCTCGGCGCTATTTTTGATCTGCTCACGATTCGTCCCGGCGCGCCCGGCAACCAGGGAGGCGGCGTAGACGGCCTCGGTGGGTTCAACTTGCATACGATTGCGATCCAGGTTCCCGTCAGGGATCTTACGGAAGACGGCGACATGGTGACCGGGGCCGACGATCCGGATGCCGTCATTGGCGTCTGGGCCACGACGAGCCGCCGCAGCACCACGGTCATCAACTCGGATGGCACGCGCAGTCACAACGGCAACTGGGTGCAGATCTCGCGGCTGGGCCTTCCCTTGATTAACGAAGTCGTTGTGCCGCTTGCTTTCAAGGATTTCTTCAACAGCTCGCAGCCCCGGAATGACCTGAACAATTACGGGTCGCCGACGGGTCCGATTTTCGATCCTGAATTGCCGAAGCTGCTGAACGCGCTCTATGGCATTTCCGTGCCGGATGCTCCGAGAAACGACCTGCTCAACCTGTTGATCGGTTTTGAAGGATTGAACCGTCCGATGAACGCGCCGGGCGGCGTGGTGCAGCCCGCCGACATGATCCGGCTGAACCTGGGCATCCCTGCCGTTCCCGCTGGAAGCGAGGGTTATTCCTATCTAGGCGTTATTGGAGGAGACACGGGCGGGTATCCGAACGGACGCCGCCTTGAAGACGACGTAACCGACATCTCGCTCCGCGTGATGGCCGGCGTGCTGGTAGAAGGCTTCAATATGTCGCCCAACAATGCGCTCGGCGACGGCGTCGATACGAACGACCGTCCGTTTATGGAGAGCTTCCCTTATTCCGCGATGCCGTGGCAGGGCTTTGAACATGAGCATCATCCGGTGGTCGGCGCGATTGGCGTATCCACCGAACGCCGTCAGGACATACCGCAGTCTTTCGGGCTGCTTCAGAACTACCCGAATCCCTTCAATCCGGACACCGAGATCCAGTATGAAGTAGGCAAGATCGGACAGGTTCGTCTCGATGTGTTCGATATGCAGGGCCGTCTCGTGCAGACGCTCGTCAATGCAAACCTGAACGCGGGCAAGTATTCCGCCAACTGGGACGGGAAAGACAACGCCGGTCGCCAGGCGGCTTCCGGAACGTACATTTACCGCCTGTCAACGGATGGCGCCGTGCAGGCTCGCAAGATGGTGTTGATTAAGTAAGCTGGGGGTGGCGTTGAGATGGAGCAGGTTGCCCGGTCAGAGCGGCCTGCTCCATTCGGCGCTTGCAGAGATGTCAATAACTGGAACGATGGATGAGGAACTGTTGATATGAACCGATTCTGGAAAACCGGACTGCTGCTCGCAGGAGCGGCATTTCTGGCTGTATCCGGCTTTGTGATCTGGCACTATCTCCAGGCGGAGCCGGTGGTCTCGAAAACGAGCAGCGTAGAACTGAGGGTGCAGCCTGCCACCTACCGACTGGTAAACAGTCTGGAGCAGAAAGCGCTACAGGACGAGCCGGAGTCTGCTCTTTACACGCAACTCGGCTATGCCTACGTGCAGAGCGCACGGGAAAGCGGCGACGGAGCGTACAACGATCAGGCCGAAAAGGCATTTTTGAAGGCGCTCGAATTGGACCCGGCCGATGCGCAGGCCATGAGCGGGATGGGAACCGTCCTGCTGACGCGCCACCAGTTTGAGGAAGCGCTCCAGTGGGGCCGGCGTTCGCTTGAAGCAAATCCGCATAAAGCTGCTACGTACGGCATTCTGGTAGATGCAAACATCGAACTCGGACGCTACGGCGATGCCATTCAGGCGGCGCAGGACATGGTGGATATGCGCCCCGATCTTGCTTCGTACAGCCGCGTGTCCTATGTACGCGAACTGCATGGCGACCTGGAGGGAGCCATTGAGGCCATGAAAGATGCCATCTCCGCGGGAAGCGGCAACCCGGAGAACGCCATCTGGTGCCGCGTCTATCTGGGACATCTCTATTTTCATCAGGGCAATCTGGATGCCGCCGAGGGCGCATACCGGGAAGCCTTGTACTATATGCCCGGATATGGCCCTGCGCTGGCCGGGCTGGGGCGCATCTATCTTTTCCGTGGACGGATGGAAGAAGCAGTAGCTGCCTATAAAGAGGCGGTCGATGCTTTCCCGATCCCTGAAAACGTGATAGCCCTGGGTGAAGCCTATCTGGCGGCAGGGCAGAAGTCGGAAGCGGAGGCCCGCTTCAACGCTGTCATTGCCGAACTGGAAGGCGAGATGGCGGGCGGCATGGATGTGGATGAGGAACTGGCGCTGGTGCTGCTGGAGCACCGAAACAGCCATCAAAAGGCATTGGAACTCGCGCAAGGGGCCTATGAGCGGCGTCCTACCGTAAAGAACGCGAGCATTCTGGCCTGGGCAAAATACAAAAATGACCGTCCTGCGGAAGCCTTGCCTCTGGCCCAGGAGTCGCTAAAACTGGACACGAAAGAAGCAGTCTTTTACTACCGCGCAGGCGTGATTGCAGCAGCGGCAGGGCAAAAAGATTTGGCCCGGCAACACCTCCGCAAAGCGCTGGAATTGAATCCGTATTTCTCCATTTCAGGCGCTGCGCACGCGCAGGAGGAACTGGCGCTGCTCTGAACCTGTGGCGGCAGTCCCGATGCCGCCGGCGAAGCAGGTTCGCCCGGCACAGAAATTGTCCCTGAATGAGCGGGCCGGATCTCGCGGTCTCAAACTGTAATCAGGGTTCTGACCCGGTTGCGGCGATCAGTGAGATCCGGCCTTCTTTTTCTTTTGCTGACCTTATCGCTTTTCAGGGCGCCGCCTGGGGCAGGTGGAGATAATACCGGTCTCGCCGGGCGAGGAAGTCGAAGACTTGCTTGTGAAAAGGGCTGAATTCAGGGTCCGGGATGCCGGAGGGGGCGACGGCAGGAGAGCCATAGCCTGTCTGAAACATATCGTGGTGATACACGACATGCCCTCCTGCCTTCCATATGTTGTAGATGTGCAGGATCTGGTCGAACGGAGAGGTTTCACCTGACGGGCCGCCGAATCTGGCTGTGCCTGTACGGGCTGGCTCATCATCCACTACCGGTTTTCGGTATTTCTGGAGCAGAAGCGCAATCTCGTGCGGCGCGATCTCCCAGTGTCGGTCGTCGGTGCGTGAAGTATGGGGAGATAGAAAATCCAGCGCTTCGTTCTCCTTACGTTCTCCCAGATCCCCGCCATAGCCGGGAGCATTGGTGACCAGCCGGGCCGGGTCGATAGATTTAATGGTGCGGAGGTGGTCGAGCACCCGGTCGTCATGCTCATTCCAGATCTGGAAAATCATATTTCGGTAGGGCATGAATGCACGGGTGAGCGCTGCCACCGCCTGATCGGCTGCCTCGACCTCGAGCCGGATGTCCTCGTTCCAGCTTTCCCGAGAAAAGAGCGCGAGCAGGACAACCATTTCTTGCTTGTCGGCATCGGAAACAATGGCTTTCAACGTCTCAATGTGTTCCTGCCGAAGGCTGCCGTCGGGATGGTAGAGCGTACATTCACTGCACGCATCTACAAACCCACGCGCATTGTCCCATTGTCCCCAGACCCGCAGCACGTTGATTCCGTAGCTTTTGAACTTCCGGAGCCACTCCTGCCGCGCTTCCGAACTTTCATTAAAGGCAGGATTGTAGATCGCATTAAAGAAGCTGACCCCGGTGTAGGGAAATGGCCATCCGTCGAGGGTAAAGCGCGTGCCGGAGATCCCGATTTCATGCGTGGGCTGCGCCTGAAGCAGCGGAGCATTCCATGCGACCAACAACAGAGCGAGCAAGGTCAGGAAAAGACGTGCGGAAAGGATGCTGCTGTGCATCCCTCTTTCCGGGAAGATGAAATCAGGCATTGCTGCTCTCTGGTGTGATGAAGCCTTATGCAGGAACCTGTTGCTTGTAATGCGTCTCGGAAAGGGCGCGGAGGCGTTCCGCGCCGGCCTCGGCAGAGATGTCACGCTGTGGCATTCCAAGCATTTCGTAACCTACCATAAACTTCTTGACGGTAGCCGACCGCAGCAGCGGCGGGTAGAAGTGCATATGCAAATGCCATTCCGGATGGTCGCTGCCGTCGGTAGGCGCCTGGTGCAGCCCGGCGGAATAAGGGAAGGATATGCGGAAGAGGTTGTCATACCGGGTCGTCAGCCGTTTCAGGAGATCAGCCAGCCCCTGTTTTTCATCTTCGCTGAGAGCGGGTAGGTTCGGGACATGGCGTCGGGCGATGACGAGCGTTTCAAAGGGCCACACGGCCCAGAAAGGAACCAGCGCTACGAAATGCTCATTGGCGCAGACAAGGCGTTCCTCTGCTTCCAGTTCGTGCGCAAGGTAGTCGGCCAGCATCGAGCTGCCCTTTTTTTCAAAGTAGCGCTTCATGTGCAGCGTTTCCCGCGCCGGTTCTCCGGGAACCGTGCGCTCGGCCCAGATCTGGCCGTGCGGGTGCGGGTTGCTGCAACCCATCATCGCCCCCTTGTTCTCGAAAATCTGCACATAGTTGATGTCGCTCCGGCTGCCGAGTTCAGCGAACTGTTCCGTCCACAGGTCAACGACCTTGCGGATGTCGGATACATCCATTTCAGGAAGTGTCAGGTCGTGACGCGGAGAGAAGCAGATCACGCGGCAGACGCCGCTTTCTGCTTCGGCCACGAGCAGATCGCCGGCCCGGTAGGCGCCTCCCGGCATTTCCGGACGAAGAGCGGCAAAGTCGTTCTCAAAAACAAAAGCGCCCGCGTATGCGGGATTTTTTTCGTCCCCCGCACGCTTGTTGCCGGGGCACAGGTAACAGTGGGGGTCATAGGCAGGGCGCGTCTCCGGGGGCGTGTCCTCGATTTGCCCCTGCCAGGGCCTTTTGGCCCGGTGGGGCGAAACGAGGATCCATTCTCCGGTAAGGATATTTAACCGGCGGTGTACGTGTTCGGTGAGGCTGAAGTCCGGCATAGGTCAGGATGGCGGCAATGTTTCGGCGGGAATACACGGGTCGGCGGCATCTTCGGCTCCTGCAATAGTGTAATGTGCCATCGAATCATTTCCAAGCCTGAGAAGCAGCAGCCCGGAAGGTAAGCAATGGGAATCATTCTCGCCTGAGTCCGGAACGTGCGCCGGCAGGCAGGGTAAAGCAGGCGATTCCGCCATCGTGCAACCACCGTCTTACGATCTGATGCCATACTTCAACGCTGCAAAACATATAACTGCGCGATTGTTTTGCGCCTGCATACTTGGGAGTTTGTGTATGCTTTCCGCAGCAGCACAGCGCCCTGACAAGAACCTCCAGATGCAGCTTGACAGCCTGATAACGGCTTTCCACGGCAAGGCAGGGGTCTATGTGCGGCATCTCCCCACAGGCAGGGAAGTTGCGGTTAATCCGGATATGCTGTTTCCTACGGCCAGTCTCATCAAGATCCCCATCCTGCTCAAAACGTTCGACAGCATCGAGCAGGGAGATCTCGATTACCATCAGAACCTTATATACCGCGATTCGCTGCTCTATCCGGGCGTCGATATTCTGGGATCGTTCAGGGACGGAGAGGAGATCGAACTGAGCAAGGCGGCCATGCTGATGATTACTACCAGCGACAACACGGCGGCGCTGTGGTTGCAGCATCTTTCAGGCACGGGCACGGAGATCAACGCATGGCTGGCGGCGGAGGGGTTTGTCCATACCCGGGTGAATTCCAGAACGCCCGGACGCGAGCAGGAGCAACAAATGTACGGCTGGGGGCAGACGACGCCCCGTGAAATGGCCGAGATGCTGGTGATGATCCGGGAAAGACGCGCCGTGAGCCCGGCTGCCAGCGATGAGATGTACCGGGCGCTTACCCGCATCTACTGGAATGACGAGGCGCTGTCGGAGATCCCTCCTTTCGTGCAGGCTGCTTCCAAGCAGGGCGCGGTAGACCGCTCGCGCTCGGAGGTCGTTCTCGTCAATGCGCCGCACGGGAATTATGTGTTCTGCGTCATGACCAGCGATCAGGCTGATACGAGTTGGGAGCGCGATAACGAAGGGTATATTCTGATCCGTGACGTGTCCCGCCTGCTCTGGAATTATTTCGAGCCGGATGATGTCTGGCATCCCGCAGCAGGGGCGGAGCGCTACTGAGACCGGGATCACAGGAGGAGGCCGCACGCTCTGTTCTATCCCGCGAGCAGTTCACGGATTTCCTGTAGTTCCTGCCGTCGTTTTTCCGATACTTCGGGATAAGACAGGTTGAGCGCCTTGAGCGTGTCCAGGATTATTTCCGAGATGATGAGCCGTGCGTTTCTCTTGTCGTCGGCGGGAACCACATACCAGGGCGCTTGATGGAGGCTGGTTGCGTTCATGCACTTCGCATACGCTCTCATGTAATCCTTCCAGTATTTTCGCTCTTCCAGATCCCCCAGGCTGAATTTCCAGTTCTTTTCTGGTTCATCGATGCGTGCGAGAAAACGTTTTCGCTGCTCCTCTTCCGAGAGATGAAGGAAAAACTTGACGATCCGGGTTCCGTTGCGGGAAAGGTGTTCTTCCAGATCCACAATGGATTGATAGCGTTGCTCCCAGATCGTTTCCTCATCGACCAGGCCGTCCGGAAGGGACTGGTTGCGAAGAAGCTCCGGATGCACCCGGACGACCAGCACTTCCTCGTAGTACGAACGGTTAAAGATGCCGATCCGGCCGCGTTCCGGCAGGCGACGGGTAGTGCGCCACAGGAAATCATGATCCAGTTCCTCGGCGCTCGGCTGCTTGAAGCTGAAAACCTGACAGCCCTGCGGATTGACGCCCGACATGACATGCCGGATGGCCCCGTCCTTTCCGGCGGCGTCCATTGCCTGGAAAATCAGCAGCAAGGCATAGCGGTCGGATGCGTAGAGCATACGCTGCAATGCGCTCAGTTGCTTGACCTGTTCTTTCAGGAGCTTGTGATACTTCTTCTTCGAAGTATACAGGGGCGCTATGGCAGTCGGCCGCTTATCGAGATCGACTTCCTCTCCTTCCTTGACGCAGAAGTCTCCGGCTTGAACGTTCATCGTTTATCTATTAGCCCGAACAGGTCGCATCCGGCTATGAATGCGACCTGTTCGGGCTGCTGCGTTTTTAATCAGGTTCAACGGGGCAGGGCGGAGTACAGACGGGATCCCCTTTTAAGAGAGCTGTAAAGGCAAGCCAGGTCTCATGCCGTCTCCGTAAGCGCTCGGAGGAGGCGTGTTCACAGAGATCCGGCACATAATGTCTTCAATGCCTTTTAGCTGCGTAGCGATGCCCTCCAGGCGGGCGCAGACATGCTCTATATCACGCTCGATGTTTCGGCTAGGGCCAGGCTCTCCCTCCTGTAACATCTGCAGGGAACATGCCATCGCGTATTCAACCTGTTCGGCAATGACTCTCAGATGCGCGTTTAGCCGGATCAGTTCAGCTTCCGCCTGTTCCGCAACCTTTGTTCGCATAAGGCATCCTCTTTCTTTTTTGTGTGTACCGACAAGCGCTCTGGCGTTAGAGAATACTCCAGGGCGAGGGATAGCCGGGATGGCATAACCTGTCATCCCCTTGCGCCGCGTAGCGCGTCAGCCCACGGGCCAGCAACTCTTCATTGATCTCAGATAGCGCTTCATCAATTTGTCTGCGTATACATGCTATGGTAGGAGACGCGCTATATCCGAGCTGGCCGCGCATCCTCTGATATTGATGCACCGTGTGGAGAAGCACCCTGTCAGTAAGAAGGGGCAGGCCAAGCGGGACAAAATAGTTGTGTCTCATAGCGATAACCGTATACGCGATAATCCTGAACACTAACCATCATAGATGGAAAAAGAACACCTGTAAACAGGGTGAAACTCTCTTTGTGTTGAGAGGGAAACCCCTAAGCCCCGGCAGGGAATCCCCTAATGCCATGCAAAATAAGGTTAATTTGAGGGTCTACGGACAAAACAAAAATAGTTGCTATAAATATATATTAAAACTCTACGTAAAACTTGTTACTACCTCGTTAAAGGAAGTTGGAGAATAAGAAACCCTCTGGTACGTAGAAGTCGGACGCAGCTTGGACACGAGACGCCTGCCCGGCTTCATGCATAGATGCTTACCGTTCAGCATGACGCGGCCTTCAGGGATTGTCAAAACTCACCCCGAAGTGTCATCCTGAGCGGGAGCGAATCGTCTATGTCTGCAGGATGGCAGGCGCTTGAGTAAAGAGAATTTCTCTGCCGGGAGCGACACTTTCCCGGTTTATCAGACCGTTTCTCAGACCAGAGAGAAACCGCACGATTTCGCTTAAGGAGCGGTAGGATCGTCCATGACGAACGGCATCAGGTCGTGCGGCAGGCTGCCGGGGTGGGATCGCAGGTAAGCGAAAGGGGTGTGGTGCAGAAACGTGGAGACGCGGGCCGTGTAAATGTCTGCAAATGTCTCCACGAGCCGCGCGAGATGGCTTTTGTCATTGCCCGTACGCATCAATAGCCCCCAGTTTGGATTGTGCAGCCTGCCGGCGGCTTCGGCTAGCGGGGCGATGCATTCGTCCAGGGCGGCCGTCTGCTCCCGCAACGCCGACAGCCGGTTTTCCAGGACTTCCATTGGGAAGGATAACGAGTGCAAGCGCCCCCGTCGTTTGCGCTGGATCTGAAGGCGCACTTCGGCATATTCGGCCTCCATTTTCTCTTTCTCACGCATGAGGCGTGCAAGTTTCTGCTCGCTTCTCCGAAAAGCCGAGACTGCCTCCACGTCGTCCTCCAGTTCCCGGATCACGAGTGCTGTTCGCCAGCGGAGGATGTTTTTGCTCACGCTGACATCCACCACGATGTGATCGCCCACGTACAGGATTTCCTCCCCGCGCAGGTTGAGGCTCTCTTCTACAAGGCGGGCGTTGCCGCCTACGTAGACATGTCCCATTTCCAGCGGGCCGTAATGCTCGCGGAGCAACCCGTCGGTGGTTACTACCTCGAACGCAGGAGACTGGAGCGTGAAAAAATCGGGTTTTCGTGCGCCTACGATGGCGAGGTCGAACAGGTCTTTCCAGGTCAGGTCGCCGGGCAGGAACCGGTCGAAGACGTAGCTCAACATCGGCGCTGCATAGGACCATTCCGAATTCGTGATCAGGAGCAGGCTCTTGCCCGACTCCTTCTGGTCGAGCAGGGCGAGCGGCATATCCGGATCGACCTCCACAAAATGATCCAGATCCGCGAGAATGTCGGCTTTGAGGCGCCCTTCCATGTGGGTTTCATCGATCGACCGACGAACCACCTGGAAGAGATCCGGATATCCGAAGGAAACCGGAAGTTTGCCTGCATCGAGCAGATCCACAAGCTGCATGTACATGCAGGCTTCCGAAAGAGAAAAGAGCGTGTTGAGAAAATGCCAGCGCGGCTCTTTCAGGTCGATCAGCGTGCGTTCGTAGAGTGAACGCTGGTCAGGATAGTCGAGCAGCCGCGAGCCATGAAAAGCACGCTTGACGTACCCGAAGCGGTTTGCTTTGACCACGTTGCCCAGCGCCGAGTCGATGATGAGACCTCGCATGACCAGTTCAGGATCGAAGGACAGTTCCTCGACCGGCCAGCCCTGCGCGGCAAGTCGTTCCTGGAGATACGTGTACGCCTTTTGCTCCCACACCTGCACCCGGTAATGGATCAGGGTATAGTCCATGTCATAGCCTATCGCCTTGATGCGACGCAGGTTCAAGGTGCGGTTGCAGAAGATACGTTGCGCCGGCGCAGGCTGCTGCGCGTGCGTGGAGACAGGATTATCGGTTGACATAAAGTATTACTAAGGAAAAGACACACGACAGACGTTCCCTGTGAAAGGAGGCTTGCCGGGAAAGAACCCACGTAAGGTAGGAAAAGAATGCAGGGCAAGAGTCTCTTGATCCCGGAAAAGGCGAGGAGAAAAGGGTAAAGGCGCAGAAAAGAGGCGTTGGACGGGAGATTCAACGATAGCAGTTATGAGATGCCGGAGCACACGCAGTTTCAATCGTCGTCCGCGAGTAACAGGCGAACAGAAACGACACGCTGTCTCTGAGGGCGACCCAGACTCAGCAGCGCATTGGCGACGACCCAGCCCTGGTTGCGCAAGTCCCTGACTTCCGGTTCATCGTCAATCGACTGGTGCTCTTCCAGATGCACGTTGATCCATTTCTCGTCTATAATCATGGCAGGTTCTTTTCCATTGAAGCAGAAAATCCGAACAGGGCGAGATACTCCAGGGGCGATCAGGCAGGAAGCGCCATGCTAGGATTTCATTGTCATGCAGTTATTATGCAGACGTTGCGAAATGGTTAAGACCGATGTGCTCTTCTACTACATATTGTAACCATAGGACCTCAGAAACGTGTCGCGGTTACGCCAGTCGTCACGCACCTTTACGTGCAATTGCAGATACACGGGCGAGCCGACAAAAGCCTCGATGTCCTTGCGGGCGGCGGTCCCAACCTGCTTGAGCGACCGTCCCCCTTTGCCGATAAGGATGCCTTTCTGTGTGGGCCGCTCGACTACGATTTCGGCATCGATGAAATCTTTCCCGTCCGGACGCTCCTCGTAGGTAACAATATTGACCTGCGTGGCATAAGGAATCTCCTGTCGGAATTGCTCGAAGATTTTCTCACGGATAATCTCAGCGACGAAAAACCGCTCCGGATGCTCACTGATGGTTTCCTTCGGGTAAAAAGGCGGCCCGAGCGGAAGACGCCGGATGATCTCGGTGAGGACAATGTCCAAGTTATACCCCGTCTGGGCAGAGATGGGAATGACTTCCTCGAAGGTGCGAAGCTGCGTGTAGCCATGTACGAGCGGAATGGCCTTTTCCTGAGAGATCAAGTCCATCTTGTTGATCAGCAGCAGGGCCTGTCGCTGTCCGATCTGTTGCAGGCTGAAGGCATCCGGCTCGTCCTGCCCCGCATCAGCCATAAAAACCAGAAGGTCGGCCTCGGCGATAGCGTGCTGCACGGTATGCATCATGGCTTCCTGAAGCCGGTAGCGCGGTTTGATGATGCCCGGCGTGTCAAGAAAGATGACCTGATACTGCTCGTCGGAGAGGATGCCCAGGATGCGGTGCCGCGTCGTCTGTGGCTTGCTGGTGACAATGGACAGCTTTCGCCCGACGAGGGCATTCATAAGCGTGCTTTTGCCGACATTGGGCCTGCCCACAAGGGCTACATAGCCGCTGCGGTGGTTTTCCGGGATGTCCTCCGGTTGAATGAGGGGATTTTCCATACGTTTTTTGATGCGGGCGCCGGTCTGCCGGTAAAGGTGTCCTGCCCCGGTCAATAGCCTTTTACAAGAAGCCGCATCTCGCGGACTGCCTGTTCGAGGCCGGTGAATACGGCGCGTGCAATGACGGCAAACCCGATGGATACTTCATGTACGTGTGGAGCCGCCTGCTTGAAAAGGGGATAATTGTGATAGTCCAGGCCATGCCCGGCATGAATCTGCAAGCCGAGCGCGTGCGCCAGCGTTGCTCCTCGTGTCAGGGCTTCCATGTGATGCCGGCGGGCCTCCGGCGTCCGGGCATTGGCGAAGTCGCCTGTGTGAAACTCTATGCAATTCGCGCCGGCTTCGTGGGCGGCGTGAATTTGCTCTTCCTGCGGGTCAATAAACAGCGCTACTTCCAGGATGCCGGCCTCGAACAGGCGCGGGATGACATCCGATAGCCGGTCTCGATGCCGGATCACGTCCAGGCCGCCCTCGGTAGTCACTTCATCGCGGTGTTCCGGCACCAGCGTAGCGAGGTCCGGACGAACGTCACAGCAAATCTGAATAATTTCTTCTGCCGTGGATAGTTCGAAGTCGAGCTTGGATTTCACCGTTTCCTTCAAGAGGCGCACATCCCGATCTGTAATGTGGCGTCGGTCTTCCCTCAGGTGAAACACAATGCCGTCGGCCCCGGCCGTCTCGCAAAGGGCAGCCGCATGTACCGGGTCCGGAAACGTCTCACGCCGGGCGTTTCTCAGGGTGGCAATGTGGTCGATATTGATAAGCAGATTCGTCACGGGCAAACAGATACAACTTTATTTCTGCAAATTGTAGTTGAAGACAGCAACTCTGCAGCACTTATCTGGTCTCGCAAAAGTGCTCCTCAAAAGATAGGCATAAACCCGGAAAGCATCTTCTTGTTTTGTTTCTGCGGTAGAAGTACAAGGAATCGTAGAACGTGTGCTCTGGCAGCGGTTGCATTTAGAAAAGGCAGCCTGTATTTTCGGCAAGTCACATCGCAGGGGTACGCGTTTGTAATAAGGTACTGTTGTTTGATTGTTAAACCCTATCTGGAGCAAGATACACTATGGCTTCTTCGGGCCGTGGCTTGAGAATCGGCATACAAATTCTGCTGGCGATTGTTATCGCCGGTCTGGGGTACTGGCTTTATCTGTCTATTACTGAACCATATAAAGCCATCGAGCGCGAACAGGAATTGACGCGCATCACGCGCCTGCGGATGGACGACATCCGCGCGGCAATGATTCGGTATGAGGTCGTAAACAGCCGCTATCCCTCCACGCTGGATTCGCTCATCACGTTTGTAAAGGAAGATTCCCTTTTCCAGGCGAACCCTGACAGCGTTTTCGGGCCGGGATTCAACCCGGATTCACTGGCCTTTTCACCTCGTTCCGGCAGGCAGTTCGAACTGGCCGTTAACGACACGGCGCGTGTGAAGACCTATCTGCTGGAAGATCCGGATTCAGACGACTACATCGGCACGCTGGAGTCTGATGTAACACGCATCAATACGGCAAGCTGGGAGTAAGGTCCCGGAGCGCCCCTTTTTCCCTACATCTCCGGGCTGTCCGGAGTATGCTTGGAGCTGCATGACCGCGCATGGATGCACAGGCTCGCGCCGGCATTGATATTCACGGAAGCGAACTTCGCTATACCGAGGTAGAGCGCTACGGTTCGCGGCGCCGGCTGCTGCGGCTGGGCAGTTGCGATTTTGACTTCGATGTGGCCCGGGAGGTGCTTTACGTCGATGGCAGCCCCCACCTCGAAGTTATTTCCGATGCCCTGCGCGACGTGTTTGCCGGTTCTGCCGCTTCAACCCTTTTCGTAACCCTCCCGCCTACCGGGTGTTATTCGTTCTTCACTTCCCTGCAAACGGGTCTGACGAGCGAGGAGCGTAACGAGCGTTTTCAGCAGGAGGTTGCGCTGCTCGCCGGAAGCGACACTTCCAGAGCAATCCGGACTACGGCGGATGCCCTGTATACGGAGTTGTTGCCGGATGGCCGGAACGTAGAATGGTTCCACGTTCTGGGAGTGGAAGAGAACGTCTACAAGCGGTTCGATCTTGTCATGGCGGCGCTTCCACAGGTAAACTATCGCATCAGGGTTAGTATGCAGGGGGCGGCCTCTGTGCTGGCGCATACGGAAGAGGCTTTGAAAGGGGCCGGACGCAACCACGGGCTGTATGTGCTGGCTATAGGCATGTATGCTTCGCACATCGAGTACACGCTCTTCTATAATGGAAAATGGTATTTCAGTCGGCACTCGGCAGCGACGACGCCGGCGGATTGCGCCTACTACTCGGTGGCTACGCTCAAACGAGTTGGGCTAACGCCTGCGGATGTCGAGCATGTTTATCTATATGGAATCCGGTACGGAGACGAGGATCTGTCTATTCTTCAAGCGATCTTTCATAAAGAGCCGGAATGGCTCAACCCTATCCAGGTCGTAGATCTCGATCCGGATAGCCTAGCGTCAGGCTTTGATGCCGAAGCATATGTCCCCTGTATCGGGGCGGTGCTCGACTGAGACAGCAGGGCGCACGCGCCTGGAAGGCGGGGAAGCGGCGATTTTTGAATCCGCATCCGAAATGGCTGATATTCACAACTACGGATGCTTTATGCGCATTATATCCGGACAATTTCGCCGAAAAAGCTTATTTGTCCCCAAAGGTCTGCTGACGCGCCCCAGCACGGATCGAACGCGCGAGTCCATCTTTAACCTTGTGATGAGCCGGATGCCCTTCAGCGGCATCGACGTATTGGATCTTTTTGCAGGCACCGGCGCTCTGGGCCTTGAAACCATCAGCCGGGGCGCCCGCAGAGCCACGTTCGTCGAAAGCAATCCGGAGGTGCTCAAATGCACGCGGCGGAACGCGGAGGAGCTACAGGTGGCAGACCAGTGTTCTTTTTTGCGCGCCGATGCCGTTGCCTTTCTCAGAAGATATGGCGGGTTGCCTTTTGACCTGATCCTCGCGGACCCCCCTTATGAGTTGGAGAGTCTGGCGCTTCTTCCTGAACTGGCCCTCCCTCATGTAGCTCCGGATGGGTTGCTGATTCTGGAGCATGATGTGCGTCACTCCTTTGATGCGCATCCCGCCCTCGATACTTCCCGCGCCTACGGGCGCACCATCGTGAGTGTTTTCCGGCCTGCTGAAGAGCAACAACCATGAGACTGGCGCTATACCCTGGAACGTTTGACCCTGTCACCTACGGCCACCTCGACATTCTGGAGCGTGCATTGCACATTTTCGATCAGGTTGAGGTGACGGTGGCTGTTAACGATGAAAAGAAGTCTCTGTTCACCATCGAGGAGCGCTGCGCGTTGATACGCGCCTGTACTGCCTCCCTGGAGCGCGTGCAGGTTGCTCCTTTCGAGGGCTTGCTGGTCCATCACGCCCGGAATCGGGGAGCTGCCGCCCTGATTCGCGGCCTGCGCCAGGTGAGCGATTTTGACTATGAGTTTCGCATGGCGTTTGCCAACCGGCGTCTGCGTCCGGATGTTGAAACGGTGTTTTTTATGACATCGGAGGAACATGCCTTTGTCAGCGCCTCTATCGTACGTGAGATTTTCCGGTGGGGAGGAGACGTGTCTACCTTTGTTCCTCCACCCGTTGTTGCAGCCCTCTCTCAGAAACGCGCTGCGAGACAGGCATAGGCAACAACGCCCGCTGCGTCCTGTTCTGGACCGTATGAGATTGCACGATGCAGCAAAATTTGCTGCATGGGCTAAATAGTGCAGGAAGAAATGCTTACTTTCATGTCGTATGCTTGGTGAAACAGCCGGTATGGTTAAGTTGTTCACCATGTTCTAACCGATGCGTTAACCTGAACCAAACAAGGACGAGATGACCGTATCTGCACCTGCACTGCGTTTGAATCCCAATGTGGCGGCCATGCAGCCGTCTGCTACGCTGGCTATGTCGGCGCGAGCCAAAGAACTCCGGCGGGCGGGAAAACCCGTAATCGGCCTGAGCGCAGGGGAACCTGACTTCACGACTCCGGAGCCGATTCTGGAAGCCGCTATTCAAGCCATTAAAGAAGGGTTTACTCATTACACGGATAATGCAGGTATGCTGGAACTTCGCCAGCAGATCAGCCGCAAGTTCTCGCGCGACAACGGACTCGATTATGCGCCGGAACAGATTCTGTGCTCAAACGGCGCCAAGCAATCGGTTGCGCTGGCGATCCATGCGCTGTGCGGCCCCGGCGATGAGGTGTTGATTCCGGCGCCGTACTGGGTAAGCTATCCCGAAATGGCGCGTCTGGCCGGGGCAACCCCGGTTGTGGTAGACACTTCGGTGGAGAACAACTACCGCCTGGATGTCGATGCGCTGGAGGCTGCCATTACCGAGCGGACCCGCATGTTCATTTTGTGCTCTCCATCCAACCCGACCGGCTCTGCATACACCCGTTCCGAGTTGGAGGCCATTGCGGAGGTCTTGCAAAGGCATGAGCAGGTTTTTGTGCTCTCCGACGAGATCTACGAATACATCCTATTCGAAGGCGAGCATGTTTCGATTGCCTCGCTGCCCGGCATGAAGAGCCGCACCATCACGGTTAATGGTTTCTCGAAGGGGTACGCCATGACAGGCTGGCGCCTGGGGTATCTGGGGGCAGAGCTTCCCATCGTCAAGGCGGCCTCCAAGATCCAGAGCCAGTACACCTCGGCCCCATCGAGCATCTCGCAGAAGGCGGGCATTGCCGCACTGGAGATGGACATGGGACCGGTGCGCGAGATGGTGGAATCCTTCCGCGAACGTCGGGACTTCGTGCTGGAGTATCTGAACCGGATTGACGGGATGCGCTGCCCGACGCCGGAAGGCGCTTTTTACCTTTTCCCCGATGTTTCGGCTTTTATCGGCAAGGAAGCTCCCTCAGGGCGCCGGATCGAAAGCGGCGATGATGTTTGTTTCTATCTGCTGGAAGAGGCCAACGTAGCCCTGGTGCAAGGCAGCGCCTTTGGATCGCCTGACGGCATCCGCATTTCCTATGCGGCATCGATGGATGATCTCAGGGAGTCGATGCAGCGCATTGAGAAGGCGCTTACCGCGCTGCGTTGATTCCTCTGGAATAAAGCAGCGTGAACATAAGTGGTTCGACTGCGTAAGGCAGAAGCGACGATTCCGGGCCGCGAATCAGCGGCCCGGAGTTTTTTGTGTCATCCAGCAGCCCAATATCTGTGGAACCGCTGACCTCCCTTCGCGCCTCCGAATCGCGTGGTCGTACTTATGAAGGCTATGCGCCGCAACAGCCGCCGCGTGATCGCTACTGGCTGCACCTTCTGCTATTTCTTCTGACCCTGGTTTCTACGGCTTACTCCGGGGGGGTCTTCGCCGGGCGTGCGCTGTATTACGAAGACCTGGAGGCATGGTGGTTCGTGCCTGATGGGCTTCGCTTTGCCCTGTCGTTGTTGCTGTTCCTCACCGTACATGAGTTCGGGCATTATTTCGCGGCGCGTTACCATAGGGTCAGCACGTCGCTGCCGTACTACATCCCGGCCCCCCTGATCGGCTTCGGCACGCTGGGGGCGGTGATCCGGATCCGCGAACCTATTCCAAACATCCGGAAGCTTTTTGATATCGGCGCCGCCGGGCCGCTTGCGGGCTTCGTTGTTGCCCTCGGCCTGCTGCTCTATGCGCTTTTCACGTTGCCGCCTCCCTCCTACATCATGGGATTGCCCGGCCATGAGGAACTGAAGCTGTTTATCGAGCAGTACGGCCGCTTCCCGGAGCAGATGCTGGATGCCACGCCTTCGGATGAGGGGATGAACCTCGTGATCGGGCAGACCTTGCTCTACTGGATATTGTCACAGGTCTTTCCGAATGTGCCGCCTATGTACGAGATGTTCCATTATCCGGTGCTTTTTGCCGGGTGGTTGGGCCTTTTCTTCACGGCGTTAAATCTGCTGCCGGTCGGGCAGCTTGATGGGGGCCATATCCTCTATGCCTTGCTCGGCCCTGCATGGCATACCCGTTTCGCCCGCGCCTTCGTGATGCTTCTGCTGATTTCAGGCGGCATCGGGTTCGTGGATGACATTGTCCCTTCTCTGTATGAATACCACGAGGTGGCAGGCGAGATGTCCTGGTTCATACTGGCCGGCATTCTGTATTTTTATCTGTACCGCGTTTTTCGGGGAGAACATCGGTTTATCGCTCCTGCCCTGCTTGGCGTGGTGGGGGTCGTAGTGCTTGCCCAATACATCGGCCCCGCCGCGATGCAATTCGGCTATACCGGCTGGCTCTTTTTTGCCCTGCTGATCGTGTTCCTCATCAAGGTCGATCACCCTCCGGTAATTCATATGCAGCCGCTTACCACAGGGCGGAAGGTGCTTGCCGTCGTGAACATCGTCATTTTTGTATTGTGCTTTAGCATTCGGCCCATCCATATCTTTTGAAAGAACAAAAGACGAAAAAAACGAGGGTATGCGAAACAGGATGTTTCAGGAGCAGGTTTGTCATTATCTTTCCAATCCGTGCCGGCAACCCGCTTTGCCCCGCACGTTCTCTGGCCCATCCACAACAAGTACCGCATGGCCGCAGTTGCTACGACTTTCTTGAGACGGTTCTACAAAAATGCCGGCGAGTAGCAGGCTGCGGTTTCGTTCACTTACCAGTATTTGTTGCTATGCGGATGTGTTTTTTCCCGGCCCTGCTCGTGGGGTGCGGCCTGATTGCGGCCTTTGCCGGCTGCGACTCGGCGCCGGGGCTGTCCTCTCAGAGTGAAAGAGGACCTCTGCTTTCCGACTTCTCTTACGCTCCGAGAGCCATTCTTCTGGAACAGCTTCCCCCGGAACAGGTCAATGGCGACCTCGTCCGGGTCCCGCTTTCGCTCAGCGTACAGGCGCGAGATCCTGATGGCGCGGTCGGCGAAGTAGGCTACGTGGTGCAGTCGCCGGTATCTTCCGTCAAGCCGATTGCCTCCGGCAGGCTGGAAGCCGCAGGAAATGGACGTTATACGGCGGATGTAACCATTGACCTCCCGAAAGCAGTCGTCGGCAAGTACACAGTTCTGGTTTACGCAACCGATCTCGAAGGCGCCCTGGGCAACGAAGTGCGCGGGCTAATCAACTTTGTGGCAAGAGGAGGGCCTCCGGTTATCGAATTTGTGGAAATGCCGGAGAAGATCACACGTCCTGCTCCCGGAGAGCCGGGTCTGCCGCTCACCATTGTGGCCGAGGTGTCAGACCCGGATGGGTTGAGCAATATCAGCCGCGTCGAGTTCTGGAATATCACCACGCCCGATCGTCGTCTACCTCTGGTGGATTACGGAGACGGCATCGGC
>CBDUBU010000045.1:0-18586 GCA_965365465.1 uncultured Rhodothermaceae bacterium | reverse complement strand
GTCTTCGCCCGTCACCAGCGGCTCCCGGTCGTTCTGCACGCAGTCCACGAAATGCGCCATCTCCTGCGGGAAGCCGTAGTTCCAGGATTCCTCGTAGATCGTGAATGACCATCCCTGCGTGGAACCTGCCTTTTCTACGGCATAATCGTAGCCGACAGCGCTGTACGTCTCGATGGAGTTGCCGTGCAGCAGGTCGGCGTAAGCCACGCCT
Source organism: uncultured Rhodothermaceae bacterium (assembly GCA_965365465.1). Lineage (GTDB taxonomy): Bacteria > Bacteroidota > Rhodothermia > Rhodothermales > DASSAV01 > CBDUBU01. The sequence continues at coordinate 18,375 of CBDUBU010000045.1, read as the reverse complement.
TTCGAACCGTGGACCTCGGCGCGGTCGTCCATGCCGCCGAGTTTCGTCCAGCTTTCCTCGGCCACGGCGGTCGCGCCGTTCTCAAACTCAAGGATCAGCACGGCGTTGTCGTCGCCGCGTGTTTTGTCCCGGTGAATGTGCGTGCCCATCTGCGCGTAGACGGACGTGATGCGGGGGTTGCCCATGATCCAGCGGAAAAACGCGACGGCATGGCAGCCCATGTCCATCGTGACGCCGCCGCCGGAGCGTTCCACATCCCAGAAGTGCGGGGCATGGGGGCCGTCGTGCTTCTCGGACTGCTTGACCAGCACCGGGTCGCCGAGGGCGCCGCTGTCCAGCAGTTGTTTCAGGCGGACGTACTTCGGCGCGAAACACAGTTCCTCGGCATACATCAGCTTCACGCCCGCTTGCCGGCAGGCGGCGATCATCTCGTCGGCTTCTGCCAGGTTCAGGCACAGCGGCTTTTCGCACACGATGTGCTTTCCGGCAGCCGCCGCGTCCAGCGTGATGCGGTGGTGCAGGTCGTTCGGGGCGCCGATCACGATCAGGTCGAGTTCGTCCATCTCCAGCATCTTCCGGTAGTCGGTCAGGGCGTGCGGGATGCCGAAGCGTCCGGCAAACGCCTCGGCGTTGCCCGGCGTGGGCGAGGCGACGGCGAAAAGTTCGGCCTGCGGGCTGCGTTGCAGGGACTCGGCATGGATCGAGGAGATGAACTGTGAGCCGACGAGGCCCACGCGAACGGGGTTCTTCATGGGGATCTTCTTTAAACGGTCTGGTATGGTGAGAAACCGCCTGCAAGGTCCGGGGCGCAGGCTCTTCGCGCCCGTCAGGATGACGCTTCGGGGCAGAGGTTGCAGCCTCCCCCGGGCCGTGTCATGCCGGTGCAGGGCAGTCGCCGGGCAAAGAAGGAAAAAGAGGCGCTGCCCTGCGGCGCTATGCGCCCTGACTTCGGGGCGCCACACGGTTTCTCCGGAGCGCAGGGGCCAATATCAGAAACACGGGCAAAGAAAACACGCGAAACGGTGTATTTCTTCTGCTGATTGTTTCAGCCCCGGCTGCGCAGGAAATGCAGGAGCGCGTTTTCTTCCGGCTCCAACTGCGCGGTTGCCTCTTTCCCCGAGCAGGCCTCCCAGACCGCCTGCAACTCACCTTGCGCATAGGCGTCGATCAGCGACGGGTGGATGTAATACTTGCGGCACACGGCGGTCGTGTTGCCGAGCCGTTCGGAGACGGACTTCACCATGTCCACAATCTGCTGGTTGGCCGCCTTTTCCGATTCGGGCGCGTCCAGTCCCGCCAGCGCGAGCGCGGCCTGCACCGACCCGCCCCAGGTGCGGAAGTCTTTGGCCGTGAAATCCTGCCCGGTCGTTTCCTTCAGGTAGCCGTTCACATCGCCCGACCCGATGGTATGCTTGCCGCCGTCGTCATCGTAATACTGGAACAGATCGTAGCCCGGTATGTCCCGGCAGCGGCGGATGATCCGCGCCAGCCGCCGGTCATTGAGCTGGATGCAGTGTTTTTTGCCGCTTTTCCCTTTAAAGGAAAACGTGCAGGAGCCGCCGGAGAAATCGACATGGCGGTCCCGCATGGTCGTGAGGCCGAAAGACTGGTTATCGCGGGCATACTCAGGGTTACCGATGCGAATCAGAGTGCGGTCGAGCAGCGAGACGACGCAGGCCAGCACCTTGTCGCGCGGCAGGCCACGCAAGCCGAGGTCATGGGCGGCCCGCGCCCGGATCTGCGGCAGCGCTTCGCCGAAAAGCGCCATGCGGTTGTACTTCACCTCATTGCGGACGCGCTCCCAGTCCGGATGGTAGCGGTACTGCTTGCGGCCCCTGTCATCGCGTCCGGTGGCGAGCAGGTGCCCGTTCGGGTCCGGGCAGATCCATACGTCCGTCCAGGCCGGAGGGATCACGAGCGCTTCGAGACGCGCGCGCTCGTCCGGGTCGGTGATCCGGTTGCCTTCGGGGTCGAAGTACGTAAAGCCGCGCCCGCAGCGCCGGCGGCGAATGCCGGGCGCGGCGTCGCTCACATAGCAAAGCCCTGCCCGCGCTGCGGATTGCTCCGGAGCGACAGTTATTTCAGGCGCAGGCTGCGCTTTCCGACGTTTCCCCATGCTTCTTCTCTTGCGGCCTCACTGCTCATTCCGGAACGCCTGCGCCGGAGGCTAAAAACCGGCGCAGGCGTTCCGGCAACGCCCGACACGATCAGCCGCCGACGACCTGCCCGCCGTTCGGATGGATCGTCTGCCCGGTGATGTACGCGGCGTCCTGCGACGCCAGAAACACGAAACTCGGCGATACATCTTCGGGCTGGCCTACCCGTCCGAGCGGCACATCCGTTCCGAACTCGTCCACCTTCTCGGCGGAAAAGCTCGACGGAATCAGCGGCGTCCAGATCGGACCCGGCGCCACGGCGTTTACCCGGATCTTCTTCTCGGCCAGCGCCTGCGAGAGCGAGCGCGTGAACGCCAGAATGGCCCCCTTCGTCGAAGAGTAGTCCAGCAACACCGGATTGCCCTGATAGGCGGTGATCGAGGTGGTATTGATGATGCTGCTGCCCTCCTTCAGGTGATCCATTGCCGCCTGCGTCAGGAAGAACATGCCGAAGATGTTTGTCCGGAACGTCTTTTCGAGTTGCTCCTCCGAAATGTCCCGGATGTCCTTCTGAACGTACTGAACGGCAGCGTTGTTTACCAGGATATCCAGTTTGCCGAGCTCCTCTACCGTTTTTTTGACGGCCTCGTCGCAGAACGACTTTTTGCCGAGGTCGCCCGGCAGGAGCAGGCAGCGGCGTCCTTCGCGTTCCACCAGTTCCCTGGTTTTCTCCGCGTCCTTGTGTTCCTCCAGGTAGATGATGGCTACGTCGGCGTCTTCACGCGCGAACAGGATCGCCACGGAGCGCCCGATGCCGCTGTCGCCTCCGGTGATGAGCGCGACTTTATCTTTCAACTTTCCGCTTCCCTTGTATTCCGGATACGTGCTCTCCGGCTGCGGCGTCATCTCTGCTTCCGTTCCGGGATGGTGGTCCTGATGCTGCGCCGGAACGCTTTTCGGTTTGTCTGAGTCCATAAAAATCGGTCGTTGTTTTACAGGTTAACAAAAGTCTCACGGAAAGGCATAAAGTGCATGACCGCGCCCGGCGTTTCCAGGGTAACAGGCTCTTTACGAGGTTGGAGAAAGAGGTTACACGTGTGACGCGCGGGCAAGGAAGGATGTCCGTCCTGCCGTCGCTCCGGCAACAGGGGTTTAGCTGTGTAGTAACAACTACTTAATTATTGGAGCAGGTTTAAGGACAACGACCGGGCATCCGATAAATCAAGCACTTCAGGGTCTTTTTATCCGGAACGAACTCATGCAGCGCTTCACCAGACTCCGCATCACAACCCGGTTCTTTTTCAGCTTTTCCCTTATCGGCGCAGCAGGTTTTTTCGCCGGCGTCAACGCCAACCTGGCTGCTCAGAGCATAAGAGAACCCCTTTATGAAACGGGGGGCGGGGGGCTGCCCGGACGCGCCTTGCAGGCAGCGCCCCCGGCGGAAAAGCAGCATGACGGCGCCGCCGATACGCCCCCGATCCTTCCCGACACCCTTGCAGGCGCGCCTGCGAAAAATCAGGCCCCTGCCGAAGCAGCGCTGACCTTCACCGGCCAGATTCGTCACCGCAGCGAATATGACAACAAAAGCGGCGAACCCGCAGGATTTCACCTGCTGCGCACCCGTCTCGGCCTCAGAGCCGCACCCGCGCCCGGCATCAAAGCCTTCGTCCAGGTGCAGGATGCCCGTCTTTTCGGTGAAAACAATCCGCTCCAGGGTAGGGGGACCCTGGATGCCAGCGCCCCTGCTTTCGATCTGCATCAAGCTTATTTCACCCTCGAAGAAATTTTGAGACTTCCCATCGACATCCGTGTGGGGCGGCAGGAGCTTGTCTATGGCAACGAACGCCTCATCGGGGCTGTCGGCTGGAGCAATACCGGACGCACTTTCGACGCAGGCGTTGTCTCTTACGGAGCCGGTGCGCTTTCGCTCGATATCTTCGGCGCCCGGCTTGCAGGCGGCGCTCCCTCGGCAGCTTCCCAGAACTTCTACGGCGCCTATGCTGTGTTGCGGCCGGTCCCCGCGCACCATGTGGATGCCTTTCTGCTTTTCGATAACGATACCGACAAGCTCGGCGGCGGGCCGGATGCAGGCGCGTCCAGGCTGGCGCGTTTTACAACCGGCGCTTATTTGCACGGCGGGCAAGCTCCGCTGCGCTATGCGCTGGAGTTCGCATATCAGGGTGGAAAAGCAGCCGTTGATACAGCGCAGGCAGCCCGCGCCGACATTCAGGCCTACCTCGTCAGCGCAGAGGCAGGCGTGACGTTGCCTGTCCGGGACGGGCTGCATCTGAGCCTGCTCTATACACAGCTTTCAGCGGATGACGACCCGCAGGACCAGAAGCTCGGCGCCTTCAATACGCTTTTCGCCACGAACCACAAGTTCTACGGCTTCATGGACTATTTCCCCCAGACGTTGCCGGGTTACGGGCTTCGGGATGCTGCGCTTCTGGCGAGCATCAACGCCTTCGGACGCGCAACGATATCCCTTGATCTCCACCACTTTACCACAGTGCGCGCTTTTGCGGCGGCGGAATCTGCAAGGTCGCTCGGCCAGGAAGCCGACCTGACGCTATTGCTTCGCTACAACGCAAACGTTTCGCTGGCGCTTGGCGCTTCGGCTTTTCGTCCGGGAGCCGTCTTTCGGCAGGTGCGCAGCGAAGATTCTTCTTACTGGTTGTATTTGATGACCAGTGTGAGCTTTTAACCTGCCGGAGGCCGCTTTCGGCCTGGAATGCCATGATTGAGCTTAAAGCCTATTTATCCAGGAATTTTACGGTAAAAGTCGTAGGCGGGCTGATTGCGATGCTCGTGCTGTTCGTCGTCACCATCGCTGCCGTGCTGATGCTCATCAGCGAGCAGAAATCTGATGCCGTGGCGATCAACGACTCCGGCAAGCTGCGGATGCTCAGTCAGAAGATCGCCAAGACCGCCTTCATGGTTTCGAACGGACGCGACGAGGCCCGCGAAGAACTCGAAGCCGCCGTAAACACCTACCAGGAACTCCTGGACGGGCTGATCTATGGCAACGCCGGGAAGGGGCTTCTGCCTGCCGCCGGAGCCGTGCGCCCGCAGATGCAACAGGTGGAGCGTCTCTGGAAAATCTATAAGGCAAATGCGCTCAAAATGATCGAGACAGATCGTGAGCGTGCAGCCTTCCGCGAAGCCGACGACTACATCAGCAGCGCCAACCTGGAGATTCTCGGCGAGGCGAACAAGGGCGTTGTGCTCTACGAAGAAGCTTCAAAAGCAAAGGTCGACCGTCTGCTGGTTCTGCTCTACGCGCTTCTGGCTGCCGGCGGGGCCTTGTTTGCCGCGCTTGTCGTGATGATTCGCCGGGCTGTCCGACCGCTTGCCGCCCTGACCGAGGCTGCCGGCAAAGTGGCCGAAGGGAATTATGACATCAGCGTCGAGGCGCGCACAGAGGACGAGATCGGCGCTCTTGCAACAGCCTTCAACGCAATGGTGCGTACGCTTCACAAGCGCATCCAATCACTGAAGGTTGTAATCGACACCTCCCGAATGATTAGCGAAGCGGATGATCTGGATCAGCCCTTCAATGCATTGCTCAAGGGCGCACAGGAAATCATCGAAGCCAGATACGCAGCGCTGAGTATCTTCGACGAAAAAGAACAGATAAGCTCGTTTCTGACGGCGGGTATGCCGGAGGACATCAAGGACGGCATCGCACATCCTCCTGTGGGCAAAGGGCTTCTCGGCTACATTCAGAAGCACGGAACCACACTACGCCTGGAAGATTTGTCGGAGCACGCAGGCTTTCGAGGTTTTCCGGGGGGTCATCCGCCTGTGAAGGCGCTGCTCGCCGTTCCGATCCGCCATCAGGGACAGGCATTGGGCAACCTCTACTTTGCCGACAAGACCGGGGCGGAAGCCGGCAGCTTCAGTGAAGAGGACCAGGCCATTATCGAGCAGATGGCTGAACTGGTGGGCGCTTCGATTATTGTGCGCAAGACCAACGATGCCGGCCAGCAGCGCCAGCAATACCTGGCCCGTAACGTGCAGCGCCTGCTGAAGCATATGCATCGGTTCTCGGAGGGTGATTTAACGGTTCATGCGGAAGCCGAGCGCAATGATGATGAGATAGCGCAGCTCTGTGACGGCTTCAACCAGGCCGTCGAGCAGATGCGCGCCATGGTGCAGGTGGTCCGGAAAGCCGTTGACAGCACCGCAGGCGCTTCTACGGAGATCAGCGCTTCCGCAGAGGATCTGGCAGCCGGAGCGCAGGAGCAGAGCACGCAGGCCGACGAGGTTGCTGCTACTGTCGACCAGATGATCCACACCCTTTTTGAAAACGCGCAGGATGTGCAACGGACTGCAGAAGCCGCGCAGTACAATGGCGCGTTGGCTCAGGAAAGCAGCACCGTCGTCAAGCAAACCATTGCGAAAATCGACGAGATTGCCGAAGTCGTCAACCGCTCGGCGGACAGCATCGAACGATTGGGAGGCTTCAGCCATCAAATCGGTGAGATCATCCTGGTCATTGCCGAGATCGCTGACCAGACGAACCTTTTAGCCCTGAATGCCGCCATCGAGGCCGCCCGCGCCGGAGAGCAGGGGCGGGGCTTTGCCGTGGTAGCCGACGAAGTGCGCAAGCTGGCCGAACGGACCTCCCGCGCCACGAAGGAGATCGCCGGGATGATCGAAGGCGTGCAGGCCGGGATCATCGAATCGGTGGAAGCAATGCGCATGGGAAGAACCCGAACAGAGGAGGGTCTCGCTCTGGCCGACAAGACAGGCAATGCGCTCAGGCAGATCATGGAGGGAGCCCAACACATCAGCGAGCAAATCTCGCAGGTGGCTTCAGCAACCGAGAAGCAGTCAACCACGAGCAGCAAGATTGCGCAGAGCGTGCAAGACATCTCCGGCGTGACGAGCGAGGCGGCTGCAAGCGCCCGGCAAATCGCCTGTTCGGCAGACGAACTCAGCCGGTTGACGGAAGACCTGCACAATCTGGTAGCCCGTTTCACCATAACAGCGCCCTCCGGCGGCTGCGGCGCACTGCCGGGAAACCACGGCGACGGCAGCAGCGCTTCCCTGCCGCACATGGACCTTCGTGAGGCGCACGGAAAACGTCGCTAGACGGTACAGACGCGCATCCCATACCGGGGCGCGTTTAGCCGCGTCAGGAGCTGTGCTTGCCCAGAAACCGCCCCACGAGAAACACGGCCACGAGCGCACCGACGCGCTTGAGCGCGGAAGGGCGCTGCCGGACTACCGGAACTGGCCCTCCGGAGACTTGCTGCACCGGGGCTTTCCCGTTTGTCGGCTCCGTCGCTTCGTCCGGTTCGCACACCTCGCCGGCTTCCGGAATGCGCATGGCGTGCCTGGAAGGCTGGATGCGCGTGCCGTACCGGCGGGCGTACACCTGCGTGAACTCCGCCCCCAGAAAGAAAATCTGCGCCGAGTAGTAGATCCAGAGCAGCAGCACCACGAGCGATCCGGCGGCCCCGTACGTAGAAGCCGCGCTGCTGTGGCCCAGGTACAGCCCGATGGCGAACTTGCCGAGCGTGAACAGCAGCGCCGTGATGGCAGCCCCGATCCACACGTCTCTCCAGTCGATCTCCACGTCGGGAAGGATTTTGTAGATCATGGCAAAGAGCAGCGTGATAACTGCAAACGAGACGACGATGTTGACGATCTGCCAGACGAAGCCCGTGCCCGGCATCAACTCCGACAGGTAGTTGCTCATGGCGGTAAGCACCGTGCTGACGACCAGCGAAACCAGCAGCAGAAACCCGACAGCCAGGATCATGCCGAAGGACAGCACGCGGGTTTGCAGAAAAGCCTTGATCCCGCCGCCCGGCTTTAGCTTCACGTCCCAGATGGTGTTGAGCGCGCCCTGAAGCTGCGCGAAAACCCCTGTGGCGCCGAAGAGCAGCGCTGCAAAGCCTAGCACGGTGGCAAGCACGCCCTCCGATTTCTCGCTGCTCGCGTTGTCCAGCATCGTCGTGATGGCTTCGCCGCCCTGCGGCCCGGTGAGCGACTGGATCTGGTTGATGATCTCGGCTCGCACCTGGCCGGACTGGTTGCCCCACACCATGCCGACGATATAGATCACGATGATCAGCAGGGGCGCTATGGAGAAAATGGTATAGTAGGAGAGCGCCGCGCCCAGCCGCGCCGCATTGTCCTCGCTCCACTCGGAGAGGGTTTCCTTCAGCAGATCCAGAACGGGTTTCGTTTTCACACGCATGGCGTCCGGTTGATTAGTCTGGCCGTTTTTTCTTGTTCCCCTCTCTCCAACCCCGAATCCGCAGCCGGTATCCCGGCGGTCGCTGCGCCGGTATGATTATCGCAAGATTATACCATTCTGGCGCCTTCCCTTTTACGGGCGGCATTCCGGAGCTAATTCCGGGGAAGAACGTTTCGGGGTTGACGCATCCGGCCCGTAAAAACTGACAACCGCAAAGACTTGGACTTTCGCCTTCTCATCGCCCGGCGATACCTCATCAACCGGAAGGGCATTTCCCTCATCTCCGTGATCACCGGGATCTCGGTCGCCGGGGTGGCGCTCGGCGTGGCGGCGCTGATCGTCGTGCTCTCGGTGATGAACGGTTTCTATGATTTCGTGCGCGATATGCTCGTGTCGCTGGACCCGCACGTCCGGATCGTCAGCGTAGAGGAAAAAGGCATCACGGCGCCGGATTCGCTGGTTTCGATAGCGCTGGCCCTGTCCGATGTCCGGTATGCAGCCGCCTATGTCGAGGGAAAGGCGCTGCTGCTGCACGAAGGCGGCAGCGAGGTCAACAAGGTGGTCGTCGTGCGCGGCGTGGACTCGGCCTCGCTGCAAGGCGTCAGCGAAGTCGTCGAGAAGACGGATTTCGGCAGCTTCAGCCTGGAACGGCAGGATGGGATGCCGGGCGTCGTGGTGGGGATGAGCCTGGCGCAGCGGCTGTCGCTGGCTCCGAAAGGCGGCAGCCGGCCTGCGAGCCGCGTTTTCCTGCTTTCCGCGCCTGCGCTCGAACGTATGTTTACCCAGATCATCGGGACTGCGCCGCTGCAACGCTTCGAGGTGCGGGGTCTCTACGAAATGGAGGCGCTCTACGACGAAAGCCACGTTTTCATTGCCCTCGAAGACGCGCAACGCCTTTTCCGGATGCAGGGGCAGGTTTCCGGCATCGAGCTGCGCCTGGACGATCTGAACCGGGCGGACGAAGTGAAGCAGCAGTTGCAGGCCCGCCTCAGCCCCGCCCGGTATTCCGTGCTCACCTGGTACGACCTCCAGAAATCGCTCTATGACGTGATGCAGCTCGAAAAGTGGGCGGCGCTGCTCATCCTGGGGCTGATTATCATCGTGGCCGTGTTCAACATCATCGGCTCGCTCACGATGGTGGTTGTCGAGAAGCAGCACGATGTCGGGGTGCTTCAGGCGATGGGCGTGTCGCGCAAAAACATCCGGCGCATCTTTCTGACGGAAGGGCTGCTGATCGGGGCTTTCGGGGCGGGCGGCGGGCTCGTCGTGGGCCTCGGGCTGGCCCTGCTCCAGAAATACTTCCATCTCGTCCCCCTGGCCGGAGCCGACTCGTTCATGATCGACGCTTATCCCGTCTCGATCCAGCCGCTGGATCTGGCGCTGGTAGTGCTGGTAGCCCTGGGCCTGTGCGTGCTGGCCTCGATCTACCCGGCGCACCGCGCCGCCGCCGTTGAACCGGCCCGCGCCGTGCAGATGGAAGGATGAGACGGCTTGAGGCTTTCCGGCGCCGTTCGTAAACTCCAGCGCCCTTTTTCTTCATCAGACCTGATCCCGCATTATGATACAGATGCCTTTCGATCTTCAGGGTCTTCCTGTGCGTCCTGCCCGGCCGCGCGGCGAAGGCATTACCCTCATGCTCGACAAGGGGCTTTCCGCCCGGCAGATTGAAGACCTGCTCGACGTGTCGGCGGATTACATCGACCTGGTCAAACTGGGCTGGGGCACGGCGGTCATCACGCCTGCCCTGGAACGCAAGCTCGAAATCTACCGCAGCGCCCGCATTCCCGTCTTTTTCGGCGGGACGCTTTTTGAAGCCTTTCAGATGCGCGGCAAGCTGGAGGCCTACCGGAAGCTGATGACCAGCCTCGGCATCGACCACGTCGAGATCTCCGACGGGTCGGTGGTGATGCCGCATGAGGAAAAGCTGGAGCATATCCGGCTGATGGCGCAAGACTTTACGGTGCTCAGCGAAGTGGGGTCCAAAGATGCCGAGTTCATCATGCCCCCGTACAAGTGGGTGCAGCTCATCCGGGCGGAACTGGAAGCCGGAAGCTGGAAAGTGATCTGCGAAGCGCGGGAAGGCGGGAACGCTGGGCTGTTCCGTCCCAACGGAGAGATCCGCTCCGGGCTGGTAGACGAGATCATCGATCAGATCGACGCACGCCGCCTGCTGTTTGAAGCGCCGAAGAAAGCACAGCAGGTATGGTTCATCAAGCATCTGGGCGCCAACGTCAACCTGGGCAATGTCAGCCATGAGGAAGTGCTGCCCCTGGAGACGCTCCGGCTCGGGCTGCGGGCCGACACGCTGTTCGATTTCTACCAGCCTGACACGGCGCTCCCGGAGATTGCCGGAGACGGAGAAGCCGCGCCGCCGGTGCGCCGCTGAGGAACTGTCCGCCGCCGGGAAACCCTCTGTTAAGAAGAAGCCGGACGCAGCGCGGACACGAGCGCTTGCTAACCGTGCAGCATGACACGATGGGTTCGTTTTGCCGCCAACCCCACCCGAAGCGCCATCCTGAGCGGGAGCGAAGTGGCTATGCAGACTGAAGGGCAGGCGCCTAAGCCTCACTTACCGGAAGGTCTGCCGAGGCATCGGTTTGCGCCGTCTCCAGGTCGCGTGCGATAAAGGCAGGCAGTTCGGAGAGGCGGTTCAGGTCGCGGGGACGTTTCAGGTAGTAGAGTGGAACGTGGCGCACGAGCTGCTGGTAGCGCTGGAAAAGGGCCGGGCCTGCGGCAGCCGATCCCAGGAACCGCGCGGCATAGGCGTGCGTGAGCAGTTGCAGGAAGGCATCGCGGAGCGAAAGGCGCACGCTCTCGAAGGCCGGCTCATCCTTGCGGCTGAGGACGTAGACGCGAAGCAGGCGCTGCCCGTGGCCGTGTTCGAGCGCCGCGCCGCGCAGCCCGCGTTTCTCTATCTCCGGGTGCAACAGGGGCAGGTCGTCGAGGTTTTGACCGAGCGCCTGCGCTGCGTCGGGCCACAGCTTGATCTGCGGGAATCCTGAGAAAACGCCGGGCGCCTCGCCTTCCCGTCCGTCGAGCGCCACGATGTCATCAGCCAGCAGGGGATAGCCATGCGCTTGCAGCGTCGCCACCGTGGTTGATTTGCCGCTGCCTTTCATGCCGACAAAGGCAACGGCCCCGCCGCCCGCCGCCACGGCGCTCGCGTGCAGCGTTACCAGTCCGCGCTGGTGCAGCAGAATGCCCATGCATGGGCCGAGCAGTCCGAGGCGCAGAATGCGCGGGTCGGCTTCCGGCTGGGGATGGACAATGATTTCCCGGCCTCCGCGCACGAGAAAAGATCCGGCCCAATCCCAGTGCAGCAGGGCATCTCCGGATGGCAGTTTCTTGAAGCAGGTCCCCCCTTCAATCTCCGAAGGCTCGGGCGGCGCCACGGCTCCGAAAGTGATCTCTACATCCGGCGCTGCCCCTGCCTGCCCCGGCTGGAGCTCGGGCAGCGGCAGCGCCGAAGCAAAGTTCAGCGCATAAGCGGTGTAGAGATCCACAAAACTGCTACTTCAAGGTGGTTAGCTCATCGAACAGGTGGCGCAGTTCCAGTTGATGTCAGGAATGTCGTCCTTACCGTCGAGACCGTCGAAAAAGTTCAGGATCGCTCCGAAGAAGTCGTTCGAGTTGCAGACTTTTTTCGTGGCGGTCAGTTCCTGGATGGAACCGTAGGCGGTCAACTGCGGGGCTGCATAGGGGGCTTTGGCCGCATGGAGCGGCATTTCCGGGGTGTGCATCATAACTGTGGTGCGATGAAAATTATAAATAATGAAAAAACAGGGTGGGCGCCCTATCCTCTCGCACCGAACTGAACGTCAAGGCAATGCGCCGTTTTCGACCAGCCGGAGCCATTCTGCAAGAACAATCACCGGCCACAACGCATCGACAGCTCCTTTCTCGAAAGCTGTCCTTGCAACAGAGAGGTTTACGTAGGAGTTGAGTACATCTTCACTATTCACGTGCAGATAAGATAATATCGTTTTTTGCTCCTTGCCAAGAGCGGAATAAAAAAAAGGTGAGAGGTTGGCTTTTCCGGCCCGCCAGCGCACTTCGTCAGGGACAACGCCTGCCATAGCCTGCCGTACGACGTACCGCACCCACCCATTCCGAAGCTTTTGTTCCGGCGGGAGTGACAGGCAGAAGGCGACCAGCCTCCTGTCGAAAAAGGGATGGCGCAGATCCAGCGAGAAAGCCGCCGCGTTGCGGTCAACGGTTTCGAGCAGCACAGGACCGTAGCCGGCCGTCAGGGCAGTCCAATGGTCCTGGCGCTCGGTGCGGACGAGGGCTTCAAACTTTGCTTCCACGAGGCGGCGGCGCTCCGGAAGGCCGGTGCGTGCGGCCAGCGCCGGGTTGACGAGCGCGTTTTCATCCTCTTCAGGTCGGGAGCGCCCTCGCAGCCTGCGCCAGCCCCGGCGAACCAGGTCGGGCGCGGCCAGGGAAGCCGCCTGCCGCGCCACGTAAGAGAAGGGGAGATCAAGTGGGCCGGCCAGCCGTCCGAGATCGCGGAGCGCGGAAAACCGGCGACCCGTTCGGGCGCGCTCGGCCAGATAATCCATGCCGATGCCGTCCACATAACGCCGGGATGTCCCGCCCAGGCGGCCTACCAGCGCCTTCACTTCAACGGCGAAACGGTTCCAGTCTCCCCGCGCAGCCAGTTCGTTCAGAAACCCGAAGCCGTGCGACACGGTCAGGTCGCCTTCCAGTCCGTCGAGCAGCACCCGCACGCCCTGCCGCCGGGCTTCCTCGTAGAGGGCTGCTTCCAGATACACGTTGCGCATCTCGAACGGCTGGCCGTGCCGCCGGACGGCCTCCTGCGCTCCCTTGAGCGGGCTTAACCCGTTCATCGGGAGGAAATGGGGCGTTATCCGCTTCCGGGAGGCCACCCGTTCCATGTAGGCCCGCTCGTCGATCACACGGAGCATTCGTTCCGGCAGATCTGAAAAAACGGCTGAAAACGTGTGGAGCGGGTCTGCCTCCGGAGGCAACAGATCGCTCGCCATAGCGGCTACCGACGAAGAATCCAGCCCGCCGCTTAGGGTGGAGCCAATCGGGAAGGCGCTGCGCATCCGGCAGCGCACGGCTTCCTCGAAGCGCTCGCGAAAGGCCGCTGCATAATCTTCGTCGCGGGCAAAGCGAACTTCTGCTTCGGGATCGAGCTGCCAGTACGACCACGACCGTACCCCGTCCGGGGAGACCGTCATGGCATGGGCGGCAGGCAGGCGAAGCACCTGCTCGAAAAAGGTGCTTGCCTGATCTTCGAGAATCCCTCCCAAGTAATCTGCTACCCGGACTTCGTTGATGGTTCGGGGGATGTCTGCCAGGCTGAACAGGGCATTCAACTCCGAGCAGAAGGCAAAAAACCGGCCGGGGCGATGCGTATAAAAAAACGGCCTGGCGCCCAGGGCATCCCGCGCGCAGAACAGGCGCTGCTCCCGTGCATCCCAGAGCGCAAAGGCAAAGTCGCCCAGGAGACGAACCGGCGCGTCCAGCCCCCAGCGCCGGTATGCGGCAAGGATCCATGCGGCATCGGTAAGCTGTCCGGCCTCTTCTCCGGTCAAGTCCATTTCACGGGCCAGATCGTCCCGGTTGTCGATCCGCGCGTCTGCCGTCAGCGCCAGCAGGCCGCCCTCTTCCACGAGGGGCTGTGTTTCGCGCAGGCTTTCCGGCGTCGTCCAGAGCATACGATGCCCCAGCCCTGTCTCTCCTTCGATCCAGAGATTGGATGCATCCGGGCCTCGGGCGGCAAGGCCATCGAGAGAGTGCCTGATCTGCTCCGATGAGGCGGGCCGACCGTCCAGGTGAAAGATGCCGGTGATGCCGCTCATCGGGGAGGTTCAGGGTGCATAAATGAGTTTTCGGGTTCCGACGGTTGCGCCATTGGCAAGGAGGCGGCACAGATAGACGCCCGCCGGCAGGGCGCCGGGGTTCCACACCAGTTCGTGCTCGCCCGGAATCTGCCGTCCGGCAGCCGTATGATACACCAGCCGCCCCAGCATATCCACCACCCGCAGTTCGACGGAGGCCGCCGCGTTCAGGACATAACGGAGCGAGGCCGCTTCGCTGAAAGGATTCGGATACCCGCGCAGCACCAGCCGCTCCGGCAGTTCGGCGGCTCCGGATTCGGAAGACGTGGGAGATCCGGCCGAAACGAACCGGTAGAGCGATCCCGCGCGGTCAACCAGATAAAGCTCGCCCTGTTCGTCCACGCCGAAGGTAGAAACCGAATAGTCGGTGTCAAAAAGCAGCGTGTTCTCCACGTTGCCGGGGCCGTTGTACCGAAGCGCCCAGACGCGCCCGGATACATAATCGGCATAGAGGTAAGCGCCCTCCAGTTCGGGCGCCGACGAGCCGCGATAGACGTATCCGCCGGTAACGGACTGCCCCAGGTCGTGCCCGTATTCGGCCACCGGCATGATCAGTCCCTCGGAGGCGCAGCCGCTCGACGGGTTGAAGCAACTGCTGCCTTCCCGGATGCGCCACCCGTAATTGCCGCCGCGCTCGATCAGGTCGATTTCCTCGATTCTGCCCTGCCCCACGTCGGCGGCCCAGAGCCTTCCGGTGGGAGGGTCAAAGGAAAAGCGCCAGGGATTGCGCAGGCCGTAGGCATAGATTTCTTCACGGTAGCCGGATGCGTTGCCGGCAAAAGGGTTATCGGGTGGGATGCCGTAGGCGCTGCCGCCTTCGGGCTGGTCTACGTCGATGCGAAGGATCTTGCCGAGCAGGTTGGACCGGTTCTGGGCGTTGTTTTGCGGGTCGCCGCCGGAGCCGCCGTCTCCGGTTGCGACGTACAGGAACCCGTCAGGGCCAAAGGCAATCTGCCCTCCATTGTGGTTGTCGAAGGGTTGTTCAAATGAAAGGAGGGCCTGCTCGCTCTCCGGGAGCGCCCGGTTCGGATCGGCGGCATCCACCTGAAAGCGCGAGATCCGCGTCCGGAGCGGGCCGGGGGTGGTGTAGTTGACATAGAAGTACCCGTTCTGCGCATAATCAGGGTGGAAAGCCAGTCCGAGCAACCCGCGCTCGCCGCCCGAAACGACCCGGTCCCGGATGTCCAGAAATACCTGGGAAGAAGACACGCCGGGGGTGTTTTCAAACACGCGAATCACGCCCGGTTGCTCCACGACAAAGAGCCTGCCGGAACTGTCAGCCGCGTTTTGCAGGTCCACCGGTTGGTTGAAAGCCAGCGCCGGAAAGGCAGGTTCGAGCGCCGCCGAATCCTGGGCGCCCACCTCCTGGGGTATGTTGGCGCCACACGCTGTGATGAAGAAAAGGAGAATGCCGGCTACAGATAACTTCATTTCAACCTCCCGGAAAGCACAAAGGGTCAGAGACTCTCTGGCAAGGTATGAAAGACGCCTGAGCGGGAGGCTCCTCGCTCGAAACGTCTCCACCTTTTCACGCCCTTGACGCAAGCGCCTGCCTTCCGTTCGGACGCCGTACTACTGCGTTTCATTTGGCGGAAGGGGTCCGTATTTTGCCGGGGTTCGGCGCCAGGACGTTCGAAAGTGTCCCCACGCCCCTGAAGTGTCACCGTATCGAACAAGAGAAAAATGACAGCGCGTGCATCTGTGGTTCTGTTTCTCCTGCCAGTTATCATCGTATGGCCGTGTGTGGACGCAGACGCGCAACCGCTCTACGACTATTCAAAACCCTTCCTTGCGACATCCCAGCTCGGATTTCGCGGCGATTCTCCCAAAGAAGTGACTTTCTTCGCCGGGGAAAACGCAGCGGCCTACCCCGACGAGATCCCGTTCTACATCACGAAAGTGGGCTACCGGCTGCCGCGCCAGACGGAAACCCCGCAGGCGTGGCAGGTCCCGAACAACGTGTTCCGGTGGCCTTTCAACGACCGTCTGGCTCCGTATCAGGCGCAGGCAGAGGATCCCAAATATGGGGCGGCGCTGTACCGGGGCGCGCTGAAAAAGGTGGAGACGCGCTGGGGCGCGATGTGGCGCGGCGACTTCCGCGATTTCAAGACGCCCGGCAACTACCAGATCGAAAACGAATACGGTTTCACCGCGCCCTTCCAGATCGACGACGCCGTCTACGAGCGCCTGGAGCGCGGCTTCCTGGAGTACCTGTATGCGCAGCGCTCCGGCATGGAGATACCGGGCGTGCGGCCCGAAGAAAACGCCGACGACGCTCGCCTCTACGCTGACACCACGTATTACATGCCCGTGGCCGGCGGCTGGAACGATGCCGGCGACTGGCGCAAGTGGCTGTTTCTCACGCTGCCCAACCTCGACGCACTCGCGCAGATCGCCCGTTTCGGCCACCCGGCGTTCAAAGAGCAGGCGCTTGCCGAGATGGCGTGGGGCAGCCGCTACTTCCACCACATGATCACGGACGAAGGGCGCGTCTACGAGGACGTTGGGGCCGGCATCAACCGGGCCGGCGACGATCCGGAAAGCTGGTGGAACGAGAACCATCCGGGCGTGACGGCAGCCGGAGACGTGACCTTCGACAACATTCCGATGAACGGCATCGAGCGCCACGTGCGAACCACCTACAATCCGCTCGTGCAGTTCCAGTTCGTGCGGCATCAGGCGCTGGCTTCCACCGTGTTCACGGGTCCGCTGCGGAGCAATTCGCTGGTGCTGGCCGACCGGGCCTGGCGCTACGCCGAGCGCACGGAAAACGATCAGCGCACGCTCTTCGTCGCGCAGCAACTGTTCGCCGCCGTCGAACTGTACGAGGCCGGGAGCCCGAACATAAAGCCCGAACGAATCGGGGAGATCGCGCGGGTGCTGCTCGGTCGCCAGGAGGTGCGCAGCCGCGGCCTGAGCGGGTATTTCATGGAGAAGGACCAGGAGGACGGTTACCGCAGCATCGCCTTCAGCAGCGAACCCGCGATGGCGCTGCTGCGCCTCGTCGAGGCGGATATTGACGGGCTTTCCGACGTGACGCAGCAGGCGCGGGCAGCGGCGGTTCGCTACATCGAGGATTATCTGCTGGCCGAGGCTGCGACGAATCCTTTCGGACTGCCGCCCTACGGCATCTACGTCAATCCGCCCTATCCTGAGCACCAGACTTTCCGGGAAGCCAACGAGGACCGCTACGTCCGGACCTTTATCCACGTCTTCAGCGACACGCCCATGCCGCACGGGGTCAATCAGGTGTTTCTCGAACACGGCTACCTGATGGCCCGCGCCGGTAAACAACTCGGACGACGGGCGTGGCAGGACGCGGCGGAGCGCATCCTGAGCTGGAGCATGGGGCACAACCTGGCGGGTCTGTGCCTGTTTACGGGAGTCGGTTTCAAGCATCCGATCCCAGCCTCCTTCATGAACTACAAGATCCCGTCGGCCGCGGTGGTGGGCTTCCTGGGAACGCCCGCAGACGAACCTTACATCGAAACGAACAATCTGGTCGAGTGGAGCACGCAGGAGGTGTGGGATGTGCCGTACTACTTCACCATCGGCCTGATCAGCTACCTCGAATGAGGGCGCGGCTACAGGCCGCAACCCCGGTTATGGATCATTTCGCGGGTTTTTAGCGGCAACCTGCTCGACCGGCGCGCTCAGGGAGGCGCAGGAGGGCGCTTTGGTGCGGGTAGGGCAGGAATCAGGATGCCTTTCCCCCAGGGCGCGCCTGCCCGCAGTTCCAGCACACGGCAAACTGCGGCTCGACCTCCTCTCCGCAGTTCGGACATTTCCACGGCGCAGCGCCTTCCACTTCGTCGTGCTCGATGACCCCTCGTACGATGCCCATCGCTTCCTGGATTCGCGCATCGTCCACAACCCACAGTTCGACCCACGCTTCGATCCCGGAGCCGCCGCCGATAAGCCCGGTCAGGTGCTCGCCCTGTATCATCGTCTCGATGCCGCGATTCTCAAGTTCGTTCCTGACGAGGTGAACCATTCCTATGTCGGGATGCGCGTAGATTTTTTGCATGGTTCCGGAGGATTTATGCGCGGTGGAGGCTCAAACCGTCTGAAACAGGCGGGCCGCTCCTTTTCAGCATAGCGCTTTCACCGGCGCGAAGCAACACCCCGGCAGAGAACGCAGAGGGCTTGCGGTTCGGGCCGCTATCCGGGAGCGGATGCCTGCACCTGGAGGTCAACGCCC
>CBDUBU010000044.1:0-18673 GCA_965365465.1 uncultured Rhodothermaceae bacterium | reverse complement strand
GGTCGAAACGTTTCTCGACGAGGAGCGCCCGCACCTCGTGCTCAAGCGACGGGGCAAGCCGGAGGAGGTAGCCGCCGTGATCGCCTTCCTGTGCTCGGAGCGCGCCAGCTTCGTCGTCGGCTCAAACTACCGCGTCGATGGCGGCTCCGTGATGTCGATTGACACCTGAATCCCCGGCAGACACGTCCGTGGAGCCTATCCCTGCCGCTGCCTGATCGGCCGTCCGATTGCGAATGCTATATTCGTAAGCCGTATCTTGCCGGGACGAAACGTAGAATCTCCACCCGAAGGCAGGTGGTTCCGGCTGCCGTCTATCTGCGTGAAACAGAATCCACCTGCCCGTCTCCCTGCCACAAAGATGAAAAAAGCGGCTTCCGGTACGACGTTCTGTTTTCTCGTACTGATTTTCTCGCTTGTCGCCCCGCCGGCAACGGCGCAGCCGGACCCCTTGAAGCATCTGGATGCCTACGTCGAGCAGGTGCGCGAAACGTTTGAAGTCCCTGGCATCGGGCTGGCCGTTGTCAAGGACGGACAGGTCGTCGCTGCGAAAGGCTATGGGGTGCGGACGCTCGGCGAGCCGGAACAGGTGAATGCGCAGACGCTTTTCGGCATTGCCTCCAATACGAAGGCATTCACCGCAACGGCGCTGGGGATGCTGGTGGAAGAGGGCAAGCTGGAATGGGAGGCGCCGGTCGTGCGTTACCTGCCGTGGTTTCAACTCTCCGATCCCTACATCACACGCGAACTCACCGTGCGCGACCTGCTGGTTCACCGGAGCGGGCTTTCGCTGGGCGCGGGTGATTTACTCTGGTGGCCCACTTCCACCTTCGATGCCAGAGACATCGTCCGCCGGCTCCGTTACGTCCCCCTCTCGACCAGTTTCCGCAGCACGTACGCCTACGACAACGTGCTCTATGTGGCCGCCGGGCAGCTCATCGAGGCGGTAAGTGGGCAGACGTGGGATGAGTTCGTAAAAACCCGCATTCTGGAGCCGCTTGGCATGGACGGCGCCGTCGTACACCCTCCGGATTTCGAGACGGTCGAGAATATTGCATCGCCGCACGCACGCATCGAGGGCAAGGTGCGGCCCGTAGCGCCGTTTACGGGTGTCAATGCAAACCCTGCGGCAGGCATCCATGCCGGGGCGGCCGACATGGCCCGGTGGTTGATTGCCCAACTCGATTCGGGCCGGGTTGACAGCGACACGCGGATCTTTTCACCCGCTCTGACCCGGCAACTCTGGTCGCTCGTGACGCCCATTCCGACGGGGAACCCGCCGCCGGAACTTGCGGCGCGCCGAACCGACTTCCGGGGCTATGCGCTCGGTTTCGAGGTGCGCGCCTACCGGGGTCGCAAGCTGGTCACGCATACCGGCGGGCTGCCCGGCTATCTCTCCAAAGTGGCGATGCTGCCGGATCTCAAACTCGGCATTGCCATCCTCACGAATCAGGAATCCGGCGCCGCCTTCGAATCGCTGGCCTACCACCTGCTCGACGCTTATCTCGGTGTTTCGGATACCGACTGGATCAGCGCCTACGCCGCCGTCGGCGCCCGCTCGGACTCTCTGCTGAGGGTTCGGGAGCAGGAGATCGCTGCCGCGCGGGACAGCACTTCGCGTCCGTCGCTGCCGCTGGAGCGGTATGCAGGCGTTTATACGGACCCGTGGTACGGCGAGGTTGCCATCACGTTCGACGGCGGCAGCCTCGAAATGAAGTTTGCGCACACCCCCTGGCTTACCGGCACGCTGGAACACTGGCAGTACGACACCTTTGTTGCCCGCTGGCGCGACCCTGAAGTGCGGGCGGATGCGTTCGTGACCTTCGCGCTCAACCCGGACGGCAGCATCGACCAGGCGAAGATGCAGCCCGTCTCCCCCGCAACGGACTTCAGCTTCGACTTTCAGGATCTCGTGCTGGAGCCGGTCCCGGAAGGAGAGCCGTGAATACCGCCCTGTTTACTTTTGTTAGCCATGACGATTGAACGTATCACCCATTCACAGCACGAAAGTGTGGGTGTATTTGACGAGGAGGGAGCGCGTGTCGGAGCGAGGGAGACGCGGCGAAACCCGGTAGAGGTCGGTGTTGAGGCCCTCGTTGTATACGATCCACAGGTCCACGCCTTCCCGGAAGTTATACCGGAAACGCACGTTGGCGGACACCGCCGAGCGGGCGCTGTTGAACTGAAGAAAGGCATTCGTTGACACCCTGGTGTTGAGGGCCGTACCGATGCGCAGGCGGGCTATATGCGCGTCGAACTGTTCATTCCGATCCGGGAAGCGCGTGCGGTTGTAAAGATACGTGCCCCCCAGTTCCAGATGCCGCGATACGTTCCACGCAGGCGCAAGCGTAACGGCGGTGCGGCTGCCATCATAGAACGAACCGCTTTCCAGCATAAGGTCGGTGCGCAGCAAGCGGCCGGTATGCATCTCGTAAGAAGCGGCGGCGCTGTAGAAAGTGTAGCCCCCTGCCGGCACATGGGCATCCGGCGAGAGCGCAAAGGGCAGGAGCAGGTCATCGTAGAAAACCGTAAAGGCCACAGCTGCTTCATCGCCGGATTTGAGCGCCAGCGTCCAAGCTGGTCCTGCCTCGAAGGTTTCCACCTTGCCGTCAGTATTTCGCGCAAAGACCGTCCCTTCCACCTGGAGTGTGTGCCAGATCATGGGCGCTTCTGCGCCGGGCACCCAGCTGTAGGAGAGCGTTTGGGCCGCCTGCGTGAAATCGTTCCGTTGCGTGAAACCGACGCCGGGCAGGTAATCCGGCCCGGACCAGGTGAGGGCGGACTGGTAGCCGAATCCCCGGCGGCGCCGCCGCTCGATACTGGCCGTGCCGCGCCCGGATTGCAGCCCGGAGGACGGAAAAGTGCTGTCGAAGGTCTGCGCCCACTGGACGGAAAGATAGTCGTCTCCGAAAAGCCGGAACACGCCATCGAGGCCGTAGGCTACGTTATAACTTCCGTTGCGTCCGATGCGGCTCGTGAACAGGCCGCCCGCGTATGAGTACGGGTTGAACACGCGGCGGCGCATCCGGGCAACCCCGAAGTTCTCTGCCGGAAGTCCGTCGCTTTTCGCCGTTTGAAGGTCGAGAAAGCCGACATCCCAGGCGCCGATACGACCGACGAGGCGTGCGCCGCCCAGCAGCCGGACGGGATTCCCTTCGTCCGTCAGTCCGATGCGGCGGCTGTGGAAGAGCCGGCTCTCGCCGCCGGTCCTGAACTCGAACAGGCCGGAGCGCTCCTGAAAAAAGGCGCGTTTCTCAGGGTAAAACAGCGAGAAACGGGTGAAGTTGACCTGCTGGTCGTCTGCCTCAGCCTGGGCAAAGTCCGTATTGACCGTGACATCCAGCGTCAGGTCGTTGGCAAGGCCATACTTGAGGTCCAGCCCGAACTCATGCTGAAGATCGTTTTGTGAACGGAAGGCGTGGACATCCGGTATCATCGACCGGCTGCGTCCGCCCAGAACGTAGGGTGCGACGTAGAGGGGGCGGCTGCTATATACGCCTTCCATAGTCACCTTGCGGGCCAGCGACGGTTTGAGAAAGGCGCGGTCGGTGTCGGCAGGCAGCGGCGGGAAGGATATTCGCTCGTTCCGGCGGGAGATGACCCGCTGCACGATAAGGCCCATCTGCACACGCCCCTGGTCGTCCTGAAAGCGCAGGCTGGAGAAAGGAATGCGCACCTCGGCAAACCAGCCCTCCTCTGTGATTACCGTTTCCAGATCCCAGAACAGATTGAAGTCCGGGTTCAGGGCGCCGGGGCCTGCGCCGTCGTTGGAGACGCTGGCATCCCGGCGGGCGCCGGTCGGACTCATCGTAAACGTGATCGCGCTCCGGTTGTCATCGAACGTATCGAGCAGGATGACGAAAAGATCGTCGCCGCTGGTGCGGTCACGATAAAGCGAGTTGGCGCGTACGTTGCCGGAAGCGTCGTAGGCCCGGATGGAGCCGTACAGGTAGCGGTCGTCGTAAGCGATCCGAATTTCGGTGCGTTCGGAGGGCGGGGCGCCCGCTACGGGCACGTATCCGACGAGCGGAAGCGGCTCGATCTCATCCCAGGCCGGCTCGTCGGGGCAGCCGTCGAGCAGTACCGGCCCGCTCAGGCGCGGCAGGACCAGCGGTGCATCCTGACGGGCATAGACCTCCGGGACAGTCCATAGCACAGCGGCCCACAGGCACAGCATATACCGTTGCAGGATAGGGCTTCTGAAATGGGTCATGCGTACGATCGGCCTTCCGGATGCCTGGAACTTCCGCGCTTCCAGCAAGATACGGTTCCAGACTCCGTTGTTCGATCCGTCTCAAAAAAACAGCCCTCCTGTCCGGCCTTGCATTGCTTCGGGGACCGGCGTCTGGCTGTGGATTTTTTGCGGATCATGGACGAAATGGGATCTATTCCGTATTTAGGCGGAACCGGTCATGGGTGCGCCGGATGTTGCGCTTCAGAAGCGCCGCCTTTGCAGGCGCCCTGCAAACATCCTTTGTAGTTTTCCGGATATGCGGGCAGGCGCCCGCGCAGCGGCGGGGTACGCTTCTCCCCGGCTTTCTCGTCTGTACCACTACTATGCTTTTTGCACTCACGTGGCAGGCATGGGTCACGCTCGGCGTCGTCATTTTGATGATGGTCGCGCTCATCAAAGATGTAGCTCGCCCCGACCTCGTGATGCTCGGATGCGTGGGCCTGCTCCTGCTATTCAATATCCTCCCGCCTGATGCGGCGCTGGCCGGATTCGCAAACAACGCAGTACTGACGGTGGCGTCGTTATTTGTAGTCGCCGCCGGCGTGCAAAAAACCGGCGCCCTCGACTTCGTAGACAAGCTTATTTTTGACAGATCAGGCGGTGTGCAAAGCTCCATTTCCCGGCTCATGATCGTCACGGCCTCCATGTCGGCGTTTCTCAACAATACGCCGCTGGTGGCAATGCTCATTCCACGCGTGCAGGCATGGTGCGACCGAACCGGCGTGCCGGCTTCCAAGCTGATGATTCCGCTCTCGTTTGCAGCCATCGTGGGCGGCATGACCACCCTGATCGGCACGTCTACCAACCTGCTGGTATCGGGTCTGCTGCAGGCTTCAGGATATGAGGGATTGGGGTTGTTCGACCTGACCCTGATCGGCGTCCCGGCAGCCCTGGCGACGATCCTGTATTTTTCCCTGTTTGGCTATCGCCTGCTGCCGGATCGGGGAGATCGGGGAGAGGGAATCGGCAAAGGTCTGGACAAGTGTTTTTTTGAGGTAAAGGTTGCTTCCACTTTCTCCGGGATCGGGCAAACCCTGGAGGAAGCAGGGCTGCGGTCGCTGGCAGATGCTTATGTCGTCCATGTCAGGCGAGGCGACCGCGTTATCCCATCGTCTCCCGAACTGATTTTGCAGGAAGACGACGTGCTTACCTTGCTGGGCAGCACCACCATGCTGGACCGTCTCCTCGAACGGCCCGGACTGGAACGGTTGATGGAAGAGATCGTGCATAAAGAGAATGCAACGCTGCCGCTTTTTGAAGCCGTCGTGGCGGCGAGTTCCCAACTTGTCGGGCGAACCCTGCGTGATGTCGGATTCCGCGAGAACTATCGCGGCGTCGTGCTGGGCATCCGGCGGCGGGATGAAACCGTTGAAGGACCGCTGGGACGGATTCCCATCCGGGCCGGGGACCTGCTTCTCGTAGAAGCTGCCAATGGATTTGACCGGCAGTGGAATGCAAACCGGGATGAGTTTTATCTGGTGGCGCCGCACCGTCCCCCGAAAGAAAAACCCAATAAAAGAAAAGCGCCTCTCGCCCTGGCAATCCTGCTCGGCGTTGTCGCTGCATCTGCCATTGGCCTGGCTCCGATCGTGACGACAGCCTTTGTCGGAGCGCTGGCGATGATCGTGACGCGCTGCCTCTCAGGAGCAGAAGCCCGTAAATCGGTGGATATTCCGGTGCTGATTGTCATTGCGGCTGCCCTGGGGCTGGGACGCGCCATTGAGATGTCGGGGCTGGCGCAGGCCATCGGCGACGGCCTCATCTCAGGGGCATCGGGGCTGGGACCTATCGCGGTGCTGGCCGCCGTGTACATTGCCACAAGTCTTTTGACCGAGTTTGTTACCAACAATGCGGCAGCGGCGCTGATGCTGGCAATCGGGCTGGCCGCCGCGAGCGGGCTGCAAATGAGCCCGGAACCGTTCGCCATCGCCGTGGCTATCTCCGCCTCGGCCAGCTTTCTCACGCCGATCGGCTACCAGACGAACCTGATGGTGATGGCTGCCGGAGGATACCGCTTTTCTGATTATATAACGACAGGGATTTACGTAAACCTGATCGTTGCGATAACCACGATCAGTATGATCTGGCTCATCTACTTCTGATCGAGAAACCTGCCGGGTGTGTTGAAGACCATCCCAGGGTCGGGCAGAGACCAGCCGCAAATGCTGCCGTTTTCATGGCACAGACGCTCCACCGCGTTCAGCATGACACGCCGGACGCGGTTTTCTGGCTTCTTTTCAGGGCTAAAACCGAATTTTTTAGCGCAGAATCTCCAGGCAGCGCAACAATGCGCGTTTCCGTCGTATATTGATATATTATGAAACTATATGTAAACGTTTACATCCGACGTTTATGAGAAAGGAAACGCGCCATGTCCTCATCGAGATTACGGGTGAGGGCGGCATTGAGAATGAGCCTGGGTATCAGCGGTTGTGCGGGGAAGGCTGGAAGGTGCGGGTGCTCTTTCTCGACCGGCAGGCCGGCCACTATCTGGCGCTGGCCGAGCGGGAGCGTGCTGAAAGTATACGTCCTGTCTCAATGCATCCAAACATCGGGCTTTCTGCGGCTGCTCTGGCAGGTTCCGCAGAGTGACGCTTTATCTCCTGGTTCGACGGTCAACATCTGCACCCGGGTCTTTTCCTGATGCATCTGATCAGTGGCGCCGGAGAAGCTGCCTTAACCTCACAAAAAAGAATGAGGTTGAGGCAGCCTGGCGTCATCCCTGTCATCGAATCGCTTCAGACTTCTTCTTGCCAAACAGAAGGTGTTCGCTGACGGACACCCCTGTACCATAAGCGAACACACGATCTGGCTGGAACGTCCTGTTGTCATCCGCAGGCCGGGGAAACGGCAGGTGGCGCCACTTTTGAAGGAGCATCAGCCTCCTTCCGTTCCAGCAAGCCCGTTCCCCGTCATGCTGAAAAATTATCTCAAGATCGCTTTTCGCAACCTGAGTCGTCACAAGGGCTATACGTTCATCAACGTGGCCGGGCTGGCCGCGGGGATGGCCTGCTGCCTGCTTATCCTGCTCTATGTACGAGATGAACTCAGTTACGACCGGTTCCATGAAAACGCGGAGCGCATTTATCGCATTACGAGTGACTGGGGAGACTTCAGCGTGCCTGCCACGAACCCGCCGTTTGTTCGGCGCTTCGAAACGGACTTCCCCGAGATCGCTGTGACGCGGATGCTGCCTTACAGCAGTCTGGTGCGGTACGAGGAACGCAGGTTCAGAGAGCCGCAAATCTTCTTTGTGACGCCTGGTTTCCTTGAAACGTTTTCCTTTCCCTTGTTGCGGGGCGATGCTACAGCCGCGCTTGCGCAACCATTCACCGCTGTCATTACCGAAGAAACAGCCCGCCGGTACTTTGGCAGCGAGGACCCGGTCGGGAAGGTTTTGCAGTTCGACAACCGGTTTGAAGTGGAGGTGACCGGCCTTATAGCGCCTGCCCCTGATAATGCTCATTTTCATTTTTCCATACTGGCATCCTGGGCCACTCTGGACGCGCTGGAGATATTGAATTATGATGATGCCTGGGACAACAACGGGATCTACACGTATTTGACGATGCCCGAAGGGTACGATGCAGCCCGGCTGGAAGCGCAAATTCCCGATTTCATCGAACGGCATGCCGGGGATCGCTGGAACGGAGCCAGACTCAGCCTCCAGCCGCTCACACAGATCCACCTGCACTCGCATCACAACATGGAGTTGGAGGCAAACGGCAACGCCTCCTCTGTTTACCTCTTTTCAGCCATTGCGCTGTTCATTCTGGCGATTGCCTGCATCAATTTCATGAACCTGGCTACCGCCCGCTCTGCTGTGCGGGCAAAGGAGGTGGGAATCCGTAAGGCGGCAGGGGCGCATCGCCTTCAGGTGGCGCAGCAATTTCTGACGGAATCCGTGGTGCTTTCGTTCATTGCGCTGGCGCTCGCTTTTGCCCTCGCCTCGCTTGCCCTGCCTGCGTTTCGGGCGATCTCCGGCAAGGCTGTTTCTCTCGCTGCGCTGATGGACGGGCGTACGGCAACCGCGCTTCTGGCTCTCACCTTGATCGTAGGTCTGCTTGCCGGCAGTTATCCCGCTTTTGTGTTGTCGGCTTTCAGGCCGGTGAAAGTCCTCAAGGGAGGCCGAATTACCCGTCAGAAGGGCGCCCTGTTGCGCAAGGGACTTGTTGTTTTCCAGTTTGGCGCCTCCATTGTTCTCATTGCAGGAACGCTTGTCGTGCTGGCCCAACTCGACTATCTGCGCAGCGCAGGCATGGGCTTTGACAAAGAGCAGGTGCTGGTCTTGCCCGTGCGGGACGAGCGTATGCTGCCGAAGTACGAGGCATTCAGGGCTGCGCTGTTAGAGAATCGGAACGTGACAGGAGTGAGCAGTTCATCCGAGAGCCTGCCAAGTGAGTTGCTTGACGGGAGCGGTGTGAGCTTTGAGGGCGCTCCGGCAGATGCCTTTGCGCCTGTTCGCACCGTCTCCGTAGGACATGATTTTTTTGAAGTGCTCAAGGTAGAGAAGGTTGCCGGACGTGTGTTCTCTCGGGATTTTCCTTCTGATTCGAGCGCCTTTGTCCTGAATGAAACGGCGCTGCGTCTGTTGCTGGAGAAGACGCCCGGCGCCGTTGCCTCCGCGGAGGAAGCTGTCGGACGGCAACTGCAATTGAGATCGAATAATGGAACGCTAATCGGGGTTGTGAAGGATTTCAATATGTCGTCGCTGCACGAGGCAGTCGAGCCTGTCATCTTTTTCATAGATCCGAACGAGGTCCGCAATTATCTGGTGCGCGTCTCACCGGAACGGCTCCAGGCTACGGTCGATTTCATTCGCGCCACATGGAGCCAGATCTATCCCGAATGGCCGATAGAGTATCAGTTTGCCGACCAGTCATTCGACGCAGCGTATCGTGGGGAAGAACGCCTGGCGCGTATTTTCAGCTATTTTTCGGGTCTGGCTATCCTGATTGCCTGCCTCGGACTCTTTGGCCTGGCAACCTTCACCGCCGAACAACGCACGAAAGAAATCGGCATCCGCAAGGCGCTCGGCGCGAGCGTACCGGGCATTGTAACCTTACTGACCAAGGATTTCGTCGTGCTGGTGCTGGTGGGCTTTATCATCGCGTGCCCGATCACCTACTTCGGCATGAGCAAGTGGCTCGAAGACTTCGCCTACCGCATCGAGATCGGGCCGGCGGTGTTCCTGGCAGCGGGGGCGCTGGCGCTGTTGATCGCCCTGGCGACGGTTAGCTATCAGGCGGTGCGGGCCGCTTTGTCTGATCCGGTCAAGAGCCTTCGCTACGAATAAAAAGCTCGGTTGCAGCCGGCAGGCGACCGGTTCGGGAACGAAAAGAGTTTCTCGATACAGAAATGTAAAAAAGGCAGGAACCTGCGTTTCCGTCTGTAGTTTGCGAGCACTTCAGGGGCAAGTCCCGTGCGGCCAGCTCCTCCTGAAACCCGTCAGGACCGGAAGGTAGCAGCGGTAGGGAGTCGAAGCGGCGCGACACGGGTAGCTTGCCCCTTTTTATTTTCTCTTTCACCAGGCGCCATACAATGGACTGGAAGGACAATCTGCTGGTCACGCCTTCTCAGATCAGCCAACTCCTTGCGAAAATCAGGCGGGTTGCCGTGCTCGGCATCCGCTCGGAGCGCTGCCGCACCAAACCGGCTTATTACGTGCCTGCGGCGCTGCTGGAGGCGGGTCTGGAGATTGTGCCCGTGCCGGTGTACGAACCTGCTGTCACGCACATTCTGGGCCGGCCCGTTTACCGGAGCCTGGCAGCCGTTCCAGGTGAAATTAACCTCGTAGACGTATTCCGCCGCGCCGAAGACCTGCCGGCTCATCTGGATGATTTGCTGGAAAAGCGTCCGGGGGCGGTGTGGCTCCAGTCCGGCATCAGAAACGATGCGGTGGCCGAGGCGCTCGCTCGCGCCGGAATCCAGGTGGTGCAGGACCGCTGCCTGATGATAGAATACGGAAAGGTGCGCCGCGCCTGAAAGACAATGGCTTCTTTTCCATTGAGGCCGTACAGGTGAAAATAGACAGGGATCGTGGAATCATCGGAAGCGTTTCCGTATTAGAGTATCAGAGGACGTAACACCTTTGTACAAAAGGGCTGCGTCACCCTGACCGGCGTTCAACGGCGCTGAACGCCTTTTCGCAGATCGAACCTCTGGTGTGTTCCATGAAGGCCCTTCTCCGTAACCTGCCTGTGCTCCTGAGTGCTCTGTTTGCGCTCTTCGTGGTTTTTCAAACGGTTCAGGTGCAGGCGCAAACCCTGACCGCTGCGGACTGGGCGGCCCGTGGAGATGCTTTTCTCGATCAGGGCAGCTTCGGCGAGGCCGCCGATGCCTACCGCGAAGCCGTGCAAATGGAGGCCGGGCTTCCGGACGGTCATATCGGACTGGCAAAGGTTGCTTACGAAAAAGGCGACTGGCCGGAAGCCGGCGCCAGACTCGACCATGCGCTTGCGCTCGCTCCGGATAACATGGAAGCTCATTACCTCCGGGCGATGGTTCACCGCGAGCTAGCCAAGTTTCACGCGCTGTCCGGAATCCCGGAATGGGCCAATGCGCGGGAAGAGTTCGAGTGGGTGCTGCGCCGGGATTCATCGTACCGGGACGTTCTGTACCAGTACGCGCTGCTCCGGCGGTACGGCAGCGACTACGAAGACGCACTGCGTCTGGGGCATATGCAAATCCTGCTCAAGCCCGAACTGGACGAGCCGCGCCGGGGCTTGTTCATGCTCTACCAGACCTTCCTGAACCATACCCGCCCCGAAAAGGCGCTGGCCTGGCTGGAGGCGAACCCGTCTGAGTACGGCGAGTTCATGCGCGGCGAGTTGTTGCGGCGGCAGGGCAAGCTTGCTGAGGCAGGCGCCGTTTATGAAGCGATGCTTGGCCGTACACTGACCATCCCGCGCCAGCCGGTTTTGCTTGCATCGGCGCGGATCTTTTATGCGCTGGACCAGCCCCTGCGCGGGCAGGAACGGGTCGAACAGGCCATCGAGGAGATCAGGACGCCCTCTCAGGCGCACCTCGTCGTGGAGGATTTCAAGTACCTCTTCAACGACGCTGAACTGGAGCACTACCGCGCCCTACGCACGCCAGAGGCTTACCGGTCGTTTTTCAAAGCCTTCTGGGCGCGCCGCGACCCCGTTCCCGCGGGTCGTGAAAACGCTCGCATGACCGAGCACTACCGGCGGCTCCAGACAGCCGAAAAGGAATACGTCTTCGACGGGCTGCGCTTCTGGAACAACGATCCGGACAAGCTGAATGAGCTTGACTTTCCGGCAGCCTACGCCTTGAACCAGGAGTTCAATGACAAGGGATTGATCTATCTCCGGCATGGGGAGCCGGATGATCGCATCGTCACGGTGTCGGGCGACATGAACTTCTTTTCAACGCAGACCACCGCCACTCCAAAGGCCGACTGGCTGCCTGTAGATCAGTCATTCGAGGCCGGTTGGGTCCCCAATGAATCGTGGCGCTATCGGACGCCATTGATGGACTTCCATTTCGTCATTGATCGTGGAGCAGGAGCCAACAACTGGCGCATCACGCCCGCCATCACAAACCTGAACATGCTGGAAGACCGCGAAGGGTGGGGAGGGGTTTATGCGCGCCTGGCCGCAGTCGGGCGGACGCTCCGGCAGCAACGGGAGCAGGCGGAGCGGAATGTGCAGAACGTCAGAAGCACCAGCGAACAGGTGATTGCACAGGGCGGGCAGACCACTTCCGGGGAGGCTGACCCGACAGCCCTTTCCACCACTACGGTCGAGCCGCCCACCCTGAGCGGGCAGGAGCCGGGCAGGAGCCCGAACGCGCCTACCTTCGACCTGATTACCTTCCGGGAAGAGATGGTCGAGAACAGCCGTGAATTCGTTTCTCTCGGCCTGACCACCGACCGGCACACCTGGCAAGAGGAAGTCAAGCCGCTGGAGGCGCCCTACGTGCTGGCCGCTTTTCGGGACAGAGACAAAAAGACGCGGCTGGAAGTTCACTTCGCTCTGCCTATCGGGCGGCTCACCCGCGAGATCGGCTCCGGTGTAAATACCGTCGATGTGGAAGTAGGATGCGCCCTGTTCGACACGGAATGGACTCCTGTCCGGGAGGATGCCCTGGTCAAGCATATGCCGCCTGTGCCGGACGAAGAGGCTGCCGCTATCGATTTCTGCGGGCTGACGGCGGCTGCGGATTCCTACCACGTCGCCTTTCACAGCCGCCCGGTACAGACGAGCCGCCTCGGAGGGTACCGCTTCGATTATGCAATGCCTGACTACTCAGGCAATGGTCTGCTGATGAGCGATCTGCTTCCTGCAAGTTCGATCAAACCTACCATCGGGCCGAGCCGGTTCAACAAGGGCGATCTGTACATATCGGCGAATCCGTTTCGGCGGTTTTCGGTGCGCCAGCCGGTTTACCTCTACTTTGAGGTGTACAACCTCACCCGCGACGGCGACGATCAGACCCGGTATACTGTCGAGTACACGCTGACGCCGGAAAAGGAACGGAAAAAAGTGCTCGGCCTGTTCGGCGGCGGAGACCAGCCGGCCCTGAGCCTGCGCACCGAGCGCACCGGCGCCGAAGCTTCCCCACAGGAGCACGCAGAGATCGATGTCGGCAAGGTGGATCCCGGCAACTATACCCTTACCGTTGCCGTGAAGAACGAACTGTCGGGGGAAGAAACGCAGCGGTCGATTGCGCTTGAACTGACGGAATAGGCTCCGGCTTCCACGGCCATTTTACACACGTAGCGATGTCGGGGAAGACAACGTAATCCGCCTTGCCTTTCATAACCAGGGTGGCCACCTCGTAGCCTTCAAAAAGCGACCGGGCTGCATCGAGGGTCCGGCCTGTCACCGAGACATCATCGACCAGGAGGATCCGGCGGACGCCCTCAGGGATGTCAGCGCTCCGTTGCAGCACCGGCGCGTCGTACCGAGGGCGGTTCTCTTCGTCCCGGTAGTTGAACTGAACGATGATGAGATCACGGTTGGCCTGGTAGGCAACGAGACTGGCCGGAACCACCCCGCCCGTGCCGATGCCTGCCACCAGGTCACAATCCGGCAGGGGAAACGACCGCAGCGCCTCCGCAATTTCTTTGAATGTCAGGCTTCTCATAGTTGAAGTAAGAGCAAAAGGCCCGCCGGATCCGGAAGGAAACTGTCACTTGATTGTAAAAAGAGTGACAGATAAAAAATCCGTTATTGACCCCCTTTGAAGTCCATTATTGTCGCTGGATGGGGATGCAATGTGGATAAACTTCCGGAGCGCCTTTCGGATCCAGCTTCGCTTTCCCGATAACGGTCTATAACCCTGTCCTGTGTGCAGAAAAACACCACTGCCTTCCTGAAAATGCGATATCCGTTATTTAGTTCAGGAGGGTTATTTTTCGGGCCGATGTGGAAAAATAACGCTTGCATGATGCCGTCCCGCTGGGTTTATTGAGTTCCACGCGGCGCAGTCAGGACAACGGTTTATTGCCTCCAGGTGATAAACCGTTATTCATCCGGAGGCCGTTGATGGCCCTTATCGGGCAGAGGAGAGCGCCGCGCCGGGTTGCCCATCTCCCCCGCTTCGCGCGAACAGCACAGCACGATCTTCGTTTTTATAGAGCTATACCCATTGATCTGGAGGCACGTTATGTCCGAATCCACCACCAAGAGCACCCTGTTCGCTGAAGACGTAGCAGAGGTCCAGTTGCCCGGTTCGGGGCAACTGGCAAAGGGACTGACCATCGAACCGGTTTTTGCGAACAGCGGAGAAGATCCGTTTGCATCGGTTGAATGGGAGCAGCGGGACGCGGTCATCAAGAACCACACCGGAAAGGCCATCTTTGAGCAGAAGAAAGTGGAATTCCCGCGCTCGTGGAGCCAGTTGGCGACAAACGTGGTGGCGAGCAAGTACTTCTATGGCGAGCTTGCCCGGAGCGGTCAGGACCCGGCGCAGGGCGGCCGGGAGCACTCGCTCAGGCAGCTCATCCACCGCGTTACCCGGACCATTTCTGACTGGGGCATCAAGCAGCACTATTTTGCGTCTCCCGAAGACGGGGAGCGCTTTTACAGAGACCTGACCTGGCTGTGCCTGCATCAGTACGTATCGTTCAACTCACCTGTCTGGTTCAACGTCGGCCTGCACCAGCAGTACGGGGTGAAGGATACGGGCAGCAAGACGATCTACGGATGGGACAGCAAGCAAAAGAAGGTAACCCCCGTCGATCCCTATGAGCGCCCGCAGGGATCGGCGTGTTTCATCATTTCCGTCAACGACTCGATCGATGACATCTGGAAGCTCATGGGCGAGAGCGCCCGGCTCTTCAAGTTCGGGTCGGGCGTCGGCGCAGACTGGTCTACGCTGCGTTCGTCGCGGGAACGGCTCTCCGGCGGCGGCACGCCATCGGGTCCGGTTTCCTTCATGAAGGTGCAGGACGCCACCGGCGGCACGATCAAGTCAGGCGGCAAGACGCGACGCGCCGCGATCATGCAGACGCTTAAAGTGTGGCACCCGGACATCCTGGAGTTCATCGAAGCCAAGCAGATGGAGGAAAAGAAAGCCTGGGCGCTCATCGAACAGGGGTACGACGGAAGCTTCAATGGCCCGGCTTACGGCAGCATCGCCTTCCAGAACGTGAACCAGAGCGTGCGGGTCACCGACGAGTTCATGCAGTCCGCGACCGCCGGAACCTCCTACGCGCTCCGCGCTGTCCTCTCCGGGAAAGCTGTAGAAGAGGTAGACGCGCACAGCCTGCTTCACAAGGTATCCGAAGGCACGTACATCTGCGGCGATCCCGGCCTCCAGTACGAGGACACGATTCAGAAGTGGCATACGTGTAAAGCCTCAGGGCCGATCAATAGCTCAAATCCGTGCTGCGTCACAGGGGATACACGCATCGCGGTCGCTGACGGACGAAACGCCGTTGCAATCAAGGATCTGGTCGGCGCCGAAGTTCCGGTATATGCTCATGACCATGCAACGGGCAGGACAACGATTTCCCGGATGTGGAACATCGGCATCAAACGAGCGCAGGCGCCCATATACCGGGTTGCCCTTGACGATGGCTCTACCTTCCGGGCGACGGACGACCACCTCATCATGCTGCGCGACGGGTCGTATCGGATGGTCAAGGATCTCGGGGCGGGCGATTCGCTCATGCCCTTCCACTCAAAAGTTTTACGTCCCAACAAAACACGGACGCTGCGCCGGTACTATTGGACGGGTCGGGGCTGGCAGCCGCAATATCGCGCCATCTGGAAGTATGCTCATGGGCAAGCGCCGGCAGGCTTTCATATTCACCATCAGGATTATGATGCACGCAACGACGCGCTGACCAATCTGGTGCTTTTGCCGGCTGAACAGCACGAACGGTTGCATTCCGAGCGAATGCACGGAGATGGCAACCCTGCTCGCCGCATGATGAGCGACAGTTGGCGGAGGCACATCTCTCAGGCGGTGCGTGGGGAGAAAAACGGCCACTACGGAAAGAAGCACTCGGCTGCCGCCCGGAGTCTCATGCGCAAACGCGCTGCCCACCGCTGGTCCGATCCCGACCAGCACGAACGCGCTTCTGAAGCCGCCGCTGCCTGGATGGCAAGAGCCAGAGCCGAGGGGCGCCCGGTTGGACGTCCGGCAGGTGAACGCCATGAGCGGTGCTGCCCTGTGTGCAGGCAGAACTTCTCGACGCGGCGCAGCGAACAGATTTTCTGCTCGAAGCAGTGTCGGTTCAGCCCGATGGGCCTTCAAATGGTCGGTCAAAAGACTGCGGACGGGAACCGTGGACGCCGTCTTTCACCTGAACATCGCGCCCGTTTGAGCGCGAGCGGCCGCATGGCAGCCGATTCGGACCAGAAAAGGCGCGCCTCCTCCTTCAGTCATCGCAGTTGGACCTTGCAGGCGGCGCGCATTCTGCTTGACAACCACATCGAGCCGACGATTGAACATTGGGATGATCTCCGCGAGCAGGCGCATTCTCTGGGTGCTCCGCGTGTGCCGACCGCCGCAACGGTCGCGCGCCTCTTTGCGAGTGATGCCGAGTTGCGCGAGCAGTCAGCGCATTATAATCATAAGGTCGTTTCCGTCGCGTTCTGCGGTTATGAGGACGTGTACGACGGCACCGTAGATACCCACCATAATTTCGCTATTCTCACGTCTGAGGAACCGTCATGCGCCGAAGGAGCCGCGAATTATTCGGGCATCTTCATCCATAACAGTGAGTATATGTTTCTGGATGATTCCGCGTGCAACCTGGCTAGCCTGAACCTCAGAAAGTTCCAGCAAGAAGACGGGGCATTCGATGTGGCGCGCTTTCGCGCCGCCTCGCGCCTCGTCATCACGGCCATGGAGATCCTGGTAGACAACGCGGGCTATCCCTCCGCTGCCATCGCGCAGAACTCGCACGACTACCGGCCTCTCGGACTTGGCTTTGCCAACCTGGGCGCCCTGCTGATGGCGATGGGGCTGGCCTATGACAGCAATGAGGGACGGGCCGTGGCCGGCGCGATCATGGCGATCGAGCATTGTGAAGCCTACGCCCGCAGCGCCGAGATTGCCGCCAACAAAAAGATCGGTCCCTTTGCCGGTTACGAACGCAACGCCGGGCCAATGCTGGACGTGATGCGGATGCATCGGGACGCAGTGAACGAGATCGACCCGGCTTGCCCGGCCTACCTGCTGGAGGCGGCCCACGCCTCTGCGGCGCGGATGGTGGCCCTCGGCGAGCGCCACGGCTACCGCAACGCCCAGGCTACGGTGCTCGCGCCAACCGGCTGTCTCGTCGGAAACACGCTGATTTCTACGGATCGTGGTATGCTGCGCCTCAACCGGCTCGGCAATCCCCACGGCGACACATGGCAGAATGCTTCTTTCAACGTCTTTACCGACGAAGGGCCCAAGCAAGCCACGCAGTTTTATATCAATGGGGTTGCCGAAACGCGCAAGATTCGCACGCGCTCAGGGTACACTATCCAGGGCACCCACCAGCATCGCGTAAAAGTCGTTGATCCTGATACAGGGATGTGGTCGTGGCGGCGTTTCTCTGACATACGGACCGGGGACATTGTGCCGCTTGCCATGAACACGTTGATCGGCGAACCAAAGCCGGTGAAGTTGCCTCCCCTGGGGGATCTGTACTGGACTGGAAACTTTAGCACGCGCGTGCCTGATGCCATGAGCGCCGAACTGGCGGAACTCATTGGTTATTACATGGGTGATGGCAGCCTGCACGCCAAAGGGCTTCGCTTCTGCGTAGATGCCAGAGACACGGATGTGGTGCAGCGCTTATCGGAGTTGATCCAAAACCTGTTTGGCCTGTCAGCTTACGCTGAAGCACGTAAGGGATACGTCGAGGTCGGAGTGCATTCGGCGCCGCTTGCATCCTGGTGGGATGGCTGCGGTTTTTCAAAGCACATCCCGGACGACGAGCACACCGGAAAGGGATATCAACCCCACCTTCCGGATGCCGTGTTGCATACAAACGATCCGGCCATTTACGGCGCTTTCCTGCGCGGCCTGTTTGAGGCAGATGGAACCTCTATCTTCGGCGTTCCCTCCTTGTCTACTTCGGCGCCGGAGTTTGCAGATGAAATCCGTTCCCTTCTGTTGGCGCTGGGCTTTCCCACCCATTCCAAAAGGGATCAGAACCGTTGGGGCGCTTTTGGAAACAAGACGTTGCATAGCCTGCGCCTCAAGAACCGTGCTTATAACCCTCCTTTCCGGAGCCTGATCGGTTTCATGGGCTGCCGAAAGACGGAAAAACTGGCTTCCAGGAAACAGGCTCAGTCAGCCAGAAGTGACAGGGTATTTGTGCCCTCTGCGCTTATCGAAGAACTGATTCCGGCAGGGGATCCTTCCTACAATGCGGTTCAGCTTTCCCTGAAACGCCATCGCAGCGTTCCCCGCCAGCGCGTTGAGAAAATCTACGAGGACACACATGACGAGCGCCTTGTGCAGTACATGGGGTATTTCTATGACACGGTAGAGGTCAATGAAGATGGAGGGGAGCAGTACACCTACGACCTCTCGGTTCCGGAGAATGTGACATACACCGCCAACGGTTTTCTGAGTCACAACACCATAGCGTTCATGATGGATTGCGACACGACCGGCATCGAGCCGGACATCGCGCTCGTCAAGTACAAGCTGCTGGCTGGAAAGGGCGATGGGCTGCTCAAGATCGTCAACCAGACCGTTTCGACGGCGCTCCAGCGGCTCGGCTATACGGAGGAGGAGCGCACGGAGATTCTGGCTTACATCGACCAGAACGACACCATAGAAGGCGCGCCCCACGTAAAGGAGGAGCATCTGCCGGTGTTCGACTGCGCCTTCAAGCCGTTCAAGGGAACCCGTTCCATCGGCCACCTCGGCCACCTGCGGATGATGGGCGCGGTGCAGCCGTTCATCAGTGGCGCCATTAGCAAAACCGTAAATATGCCTGAACACGCCTCTGCCGACGACATC
>CBDUBU010000043.1:0-18705 GCA_965365465.1 uncultured Rhodothermaceae bacterium | reverse complement strand
CCGCGGCTCGTCGACGAAGGTGAACTTCACGCCCTTGTGGATGAAGCTGGCGACTTCGATCCGTTCGCGGATGGTGTCGGCGTTGAAAAGCATCAGACAGGATCTGAAGGCCATGAAATGCGGGAGGGGAGGGGTCTACCTTCCTGAGTATGGGGTCAACACGATTGGAATGCTAGCGCCTGGCCAGGGATACAAAGCCTATCTGTCGAGAGCATCCACCTTGATTTATTCAGGCCAACCTCAGGCCCAGGGCGCTGGTACGGCAGCAACTGCGCGAACAACCACAGCCTATCTTTCCAGTCATGGATTGGTCTCTCAGGAAGCCAGTGTGGGGCCGGACGCCACCCTGCTGGTGCTGGCGCCCGGTTCTATGGAAGAGGTTCGTTTATCGGTTGAAACAGAGCGCGGCACGGTCGTTGGGCAGGGGGTAGTCAGGCAGGGACAAGCACTCATCTCTGTAGAGGGGGATGATGACATGACGCCAGACGTTACGGAGGGCGCTCTGCCTGACGAAGCACTTTTTCTGAAAGCAGCGTCCGCAGACGGCGGCGCGAAGTCATCTCTTCAGATAGTCTCGGTGAAAGACGCTATCACCGGGTCGGTAGAAGGGCAAGGGGTACGCTATCAAACGGATGCCATGTTGATTGTCGGTATAGATGAGATTCCATCAGATTTCAAACTGGATCAAAACTATCCCAATCCGTTTAGCGCTGTTACGACGATCCGGTATGGATTGCCTTCGGATGCTCCCGTAAGGATAGAAGTATTTAACGTGCTGGGGCAAAGGGTTGCGGTGCTTGTCGATGAAGTACAGGAGGCGGGCAACCATGAGGCTGTATTCCATAGCAGGGGCCTGGCCAGCGGATTGTACTTCTGCAAGCTGGAGGCGGGAGGGTTCAGGAGCATGAGGCAGATGATGCTTGTCGATTGAGCCTGATCCTGCTCATAAGGGCGCCGGGTGCGCCTGCTTCGCTACGCACGTCTGAAGGCGGAGCATCAGTTTATATCTTTGGGCATTCCTGGCCGTTGTATTTGCGGCTGCTCCGGGCGCATGGCAGCCTGTCCTTATCTTTCATGCGCCAATTATCTATATCCATGCAGGTGCCCAGGAGCAGCCCGGTTGATCTCTATGCGCAGCGATAAGAGGCAAACGAGAGGGGTAAAGAATCTATAGCAGGCCTTATGTTTTCCAGGAGTTTCACCAGATGTAAGGCTGATTCATGAATTACCGCAGCGTTGCCCAGTTAAGCGACCAGATGTTGGACTGGGCAAAAAAGCTACCCCCTGACATAGACCTTATCGTTGGAATACCTCGCAGCGGGTTATTAGCGGCAAACCTCCTTTCTCTTTACCGGAATCTTCCGCTGACGGATCTGGATGGTCTGATAGAAGGCAGGATCATTGCTTCCGTGGCGCAGCGCAAGCACCCCAGGATATTTACAACGAGATCCTCGCTTTACAAGGATCAGACTCCTGATGATTTGTCAACGACGAAACTCAAGGTGCTGGTCGTTGATGACAGCATTCGTTCGGGACAAACGATGCGCGCCGTAAAAGAGCGGATCGCACAGGCTAATCTTCCACATGACGTTTATTACGGAGCCGTATACGTATTGCCGGATAAAGGAAAAGACGAAGTAGATTTTTACTGTGAAGAACTCAACCTGCCCCGCATCTTCGAGTGGAACATTATGCACTCCTGGATTCTGTCCAAGAGCTGTGTAGACATCGACGGGGTATTGTGCCGGGATCCTTTTGAGCACGAAGACGACGATGGCGTTTGCTATGAGCGCTTCGTCAGCGACGTTGATCCGATTTACTTTCCATCGGAGCCAATCGGAACGCTGGTGACGTGCCGGTTAGAGAAATACCGGGAAGCGACGGAGTCCTGGCTTGCCAGGCATGGCATTGCCTATGAGAAATTGGTAATGATGGATTACCCCGATAAGGCTGCGCGTAAGAAGGCCAACGCGCATGGAGCATATAAGGCCAAAGCCTATAAGGAGTCGGGGGCGGAACTGTTTATTGAAAGCTCGCTGAGACAAGCAACCCAGATTGCAGCAATTACAAAAAAGGCAGTGTTCTGTGTCGATACGATGCAGATGATTTATCCCGATGCGCCAATTTTGAGTCGAGCAATCACACTTCTTCAGGATCGTCACAAGCACGATTACATGGCGATTATTCGAAAGAAGGTTCGGGGAAAATCCCGTCACCTCGCACATCTGGTGCGCACCGCATTCTCGAGGCAGGCGCCTCAGCGCAAGAACGCTTGAGGCAGTGCAGGGCAGTTATAGAAATGAAAAGATACCCGGAAACCCGGGAATAAAGTGAGAGGCGTCGATCTCTTCCGGGAAATCGACCAGATATAAATGCAAGTATCTCAATTATTATTAACTGATGGCTATTTGTTGATTCCTCGGAGGGGCTATCAATGAACCTGCTTACCAAAACTCGTCCTGCGACTTCAAGTCTCTGGTGGGAAACGCACACTGTCTCAGAAAGCGACACTTCCTATGCAAAACACCTGCAACATGCCTTCAGCATTTTTGCTTTTCTATGGGCAACGGCCACACTATTCCATCTGGCTGCTTACCCGGAACGGTTGATCGGCATAGGAAAGCTTCTTCTCGCGCTTGCTGCCATTGGTGTTCTTTTAAAGCCTGTTTCGATCGGGCGGTTCGGGATCTTCACTGTTGTACAAATTATAACCGTAATAAACGATCTTCCTTCAGCCGTGTCGAACCACTGGCTGTTCACTTTTTTCGTGAACCTTACGATTCTTACGGTTCTGCTGAGATCGGTATGGCTGAAGAAGGTTTCAATTCCGGAGCTGTTTCCAGCGTTTGCGCCGGCAGTGCGCATCCAGTTAATCGTGCTGTACTTTTTTGCCGTTTTCCAGAAGCTGAATACGGATTTCTTCAATCCGTCGGTAAGCTGCGCGGCAACGCTTTATTCAGACCTTGCGACGGCATACCCTGTGCTGCCAACTGCGCCCTGGATGCTTGCGATTACGCCGGGACTGACCATTTTTGTTGAGGGTTTGATTCCCATCCTGCTGATCTTTCGCCGCACCCGCATTGCCGGGGTTCTGGTCGGTATGCTGTTCCATTTCATGCTGGCGCTTAATCCGGAGCATACATACTACGACTTTTCCTCGATGCTCTATGCAGTCTACTTCCTGTTTATCCCTTACGATTTTCTGGCTCAAATGAGAGAACAATGGGCAAGTTCTTCCGTAGGCCGATGGGTAGCTGCCAGGGCCGATGACGGCACACTCCGCACCATGTTTCAGGGGGCGCTGCTCGTTCTGGGCTCCGTGCTCTTCAGCAATTGGATTTATCAGTTCTTCAGACCGGATTCATTTTTTGAGTCTGTTTCAGGGCTGGTAGCCTATCTCAAAAGCATCAATATAGGAGTATGGGTGCTGTATGCCGGCGCTCTGATCGTTATCTACGTGCGCGCGCTAAGGTGGGATAGATTAAGGATTGCCTTTTCCGGGATTGATACGTTCAGGTTGCGTGTCGCAGGGCTTGCCGTATTTCCGCTTCTTCTATTGATGAACGGATTTGCGCCTTATTTCGGACTGAAGACGGAAATCAGCTTTTCGATGTTCAGCAACCTTCAGACCGAGGGGCTGCGTTCCAATCACCTCTTTATGCCGACTGAGTATCGCATTGCGTCGTACCAGGACGATCTGGTGCGAATTGTGGATAGCTCTGCTCCCCGATTGAAACGGTTCGCTGCTGAGGGATATATGCTTCCCTACTATGAGTTCGTTGCCTTGACGAGCCAGCGTCCGGACATATCGGTCACTTACGAGCGTAATGGAGTGACCAGAACCGTAGCTCGTGTCGGAGACGACCCGGAATTGTCGAGACGACCCAATGTGTTGCTCAGGAAGATACTGAAGTTTCGTCCGGTAGATACCAACCCTGGGGGCGCTCGCTGTATGCATTAGCGTTGGCAGTTGCCCCAAGAATAAGCAATAGATGCTCTTTAATTCGCTCGAATTTGCGATCTTTCTGCCGGTCATTGTAGGGCTGTACTTTATGACGCCCTACAAGTACCGTTGGGGCTTGCTTCTGGTCGCCAGCTACTATTTTTATGCCTCATGGAAAGCCGAATACCTGATCCTGATCATTGCCAGCACGCTCGTAGATTACTGGGCAGGTATTCGGATGGGGTCGCTCTCGTCGCGGAAGTCAAGGCGTCCTTATCTGATTATCAGCCTGTTTTCCAATCTGGGGTTGCTCTTCGCGTTCAAGTATTTCAACTTCTTCAACGAGTCTGCGCGTGCGGTATTCGATAGTCTGAACATCTTCTACGATGTCCCGGCTTTCGATGTACTGCTGCCGGTTGGAATCAGTTTTTATACCTTTCAGACGCTTTCCTACTCAATCGACGTTTATCGAGGTCGGCATCAACCGGAGCGTCACCTCGGCATCTTCGCGCTGTATGTCTCCTTCTTTCCCCAACTCGTAGCGGGGCCTATCGAACGATCAGAGCGGCTCCTGCCTCAGTTCTTTCGCAAGAATGACTATGACCATCAGCGGACGGTTTTCGGATTACAGCAGATAGGATGGGGATTGTTCAAGAAACTCGTGATTGCCGACCGGCTGGCCCTGTATGTAAACCAGGTATATAACAATCCGGAACTGTACACCGGCTGGACGATTCTGCTGGCTACGTACTTTTTCGCTTTCCAGATCTATTGCGACTTTTCAGGTTACTCAGATATTGCTATCGGTACGGCGCGTATCATGGGATATGATCTGATGGAAAACTTCAGGCGGCCCTATTTCGCACGGTCGATTTCAGAATTCTGGAGCCGCTGGCACATTTCGCTTTCCACATGGTTCCGGGACTACCTTTATATACCGCTGGGAGGCAACCGGGTTGTCAAGTGGCGCTGGTACTATAATCTTTTTCTGGTTTTTCTGATCAGCGGACTCTGGCACGGCGCTAACTGGACATTTGTGGTCTGGGGGGCCTTGCATGGGACCTATCTGATCGCAGGTCTCATGACAGCCGGATTCCGGGATAAAGCCTGGGCATGGATCGGCAAACGTTTTGGAGATTTGCGCCGCAGGAACTACAGCGCCGCCGGGTTTGGCGTCGTTTTCAGCGTCGAGCGGGTCCGGCTGGTGCTGGCCGTACTGACCACCTATCATCTCGTCCTGCTGGGGTGGCTCTTTTTTCGAGCGAACTCCATCTCTGATGCGTTTGTGCTGCTCAGGAATATGTTTCACTTCGAGCAGGGGCCGGCGTCCGCGCTTGCCGCCAATGCGCAGGGGCCTTACGAGCTAGCAATTGCATTTATAGCCATTGCCTTCATGGAAGGGATTCACCTGATCGAGGAACGCAAGGACAACATGAGATCGTTCCTGCTAGCCAGGCCGTGGTGGCTGCGGTGGTCCCTCTATTACGCTGTGATTTTGGCGATTTTCATGTTCGGCGAATTCAACCTCACCGAGTTCATCTACTTCCAGTTTTAACTATGCGTCATCCGATTACGCAAACAGTGCTGTTTCTGGCAATAGGTATCGGATTGCTGGGAGGGTTATACACCGTGAGCGAACGGGTTGCCCCGACGTATGCGGATGTCAAAACCAGAATGTCGCTTTTGCAGGCTAAGGCAAATTCGATCACTGCTATTGCTGCGGGCAACTCGCACAGTGTAGCCATTGACTTCAAGGCGATGGGCGTAAATGGGTTTCACGTCTGGATGCCCGGCTCAGACCTTCTGGAAACCCGGTACATCGTTGAGGAGGTCGTACCCATGTTGCCGAATCTCAAATACGTTCTGGTGCCTGCTTCTCCCT
The DNA here is from genome assembly GCA_965365465.1 of uncultured Rhodothermaceae bacterium. GTDB lineage: Bacteria > Bacteroidota > Rhodothermia > Rhodothermales > DASSAV01 > CBDUBU01. The sequence goes on along the minus strand of CBDUBU010000043.1, from coordinate 12,880 downwards.
TTCTGTTCCATCGAGACAATCTTGCCGTCGTCAACTCGGATCGCTCGGACCTGCGCAGGGAGACCTATGCATTTACCACCTCATTTCGCTTTCTGGAAGGAGACATGAGCAATTTTGTTCAGGCCAGGCTGTCGCCGATCGCCAGGCCCAATCATTGGAAGGGATTCGTTTCCGCGCTTTCAGGCAAGCCGCCAGAGGAGCACCCTGTGCGTCCGGACGGATTCATCGAATATTTCCAGGATCGAAGTGACGCCACGGCTGCGTTTCTGGAGAAAGATGGAACGGACAAAGCCGCTGAAAATGTGGCCTTGCAGGAGGAAATGCAAGACACGCAACCAGACCTGGTCGAGAATGCCTATGATGCGCTGGCCGCTCTGGCGGCCTCGCTGGAGGCAGAAGATATTCAGATGGTGCTCTACACGCCTCCCATTTACCCTGCCTACCTCAACCACTTTGATCCGGCAATTACGGAGGAGATGAAGAGTCTGGTAATGCGGCTCGATGCGAAGTACGACAACCTGTCCTATTATGATTTCTCTCGGGATACTGCTTTTGTATACAACCCTGTTTATTTTAGAGATAGCGATCATTTGAATGTTGCCGGCGCAGCGGTGTTCTCGGAGCGCCTGAAGTCTGTGGCCGGCATTTACTGATTTCAAGAATGACGACCGATAAATACGATGTTGTTATTGTAGGGACGGGGTTTGCCGCCTCTTTTTTCCTGAAGAAGTACCTGGAAAGAGGGAGCCCGGACGCCCGCATTCTAGTGCTGGAGCGTGGGGAGATGAATACGCACCGCGCACAACTAAACGACGGGTTGGGGAAAAAGATAAGGCGTGAGAGTCAGAATGCATTCATCAACCGAACCCCGGCAAAGAACTGGATTTATACGATATCGTTTGGAGGAGGCTCGAATTGCTGGGTAGGATGCACGCCTCGGATGTTGCCGGAAGACATGAAATTGAAGTCTACCTATGGTGTAGGGGAAGACTGGCCTATCTCCTACGATGAACTGGAATCCTACTATAGTGAAGCGGAAGAGATCATGCTGATCTCAGGACCGGAGGATGCACCGTTTCCGAGGAGCCGGCCTTATCCACAGCCGGCGCACCGATTCACCGATGTCGATCTCTTGTTCAAAAAAGCTTACCCGGATCAGTTTTTCAACCAGCCTACGGCCAGGCCGTCGCGCGGCACGCCGAAGCGACCCCGCTGCTGCATGAGCGGCGTCTGTCAGTTATGTCCTATAGATTCCAAGTTCACTATCCTGAATGAACTGAGTCATCTGTATGACGACAAACGTGTGACCCTTATGCTAGGCGCTCGTGTGGATCGTGTCGAAATAGAAGGGGGGCAGGCAGCGAAAGGCGTAACCTATGAGCAGGGAGGCGCTTTGCACGAGGCGAAAGGGGATCTGATCGTTCTGGGCGCGAATGCGATCTTCAATCCAAAGATACTTCTTTCGTCGGGGCTTGAACACCCGGAGCTAGGGGCAGGACTGGTTGAGCAGGTATCAAAGAATGCAATCGTTCACCTGGATGGCGTAGATAATTTTCAGGGAAGCACCTACGTGACCGGGCACGGGTATATGCTTTACAGTGGGTCGCATCGCTCGGATCGAGCTGCAGCCGTCATCGAGACTTACAGTAAGCCGGAACTGCGGATGGAGCGGGGAAAGTGGAGGCAGTTGGTGCGCCTTCGCATCATCTATGAAGATCTGCGCCGTAAGGAAAACCGCGTGCGCATCAGCGAAGATGACCCGACCAAACCAGAGGTCTTCTATGACGGGCACTCCGGGTACACGCAGCGGGCTATTGACACTCTGGATGAAGACCTGCCGCGCCTTCTTGCGCCCCTGCCGGTTGAGAAGATCATGATTGATCGCAAGCCTAACTCAACGGAGGCTCATATTCTCGGAACGACGCCTATGGGGGACGATCCAGCAAGCAGCGTTGTTGACCGAAATCTGGTTCATCATCAGGTTCGCAACCTTCTGGTTCTGGGGAGCAGCGTGTATCCTACGGCATCTCCGATCAATCCGACGCTGACTCTGTCGGCGCTGGCGTTGCGCGCTGCGGATTACGTATCAGGCAGCCCCGCGCTGGTTTGAAAGCCAGGCATTTTTTTTAAACGGAAGTAAGGCGATAGGTAAACGGCAGCAATCAGACACTACTCAAAAAATTGATGGATCGCAGAAAATTTGTAAAGATAGGCGCAGCTGCTTTATCGGTAGTAGGGCTGGGGTCGATTGCAAGCGTGGGATACCAGAAGCGCGAAGGCGTCAAATGGCATCTGGATAACGTAAAGCGGTACGTTATCCCCGTTGAAGATCGGATTCGTTCGTACTTCGATTATCTGGGTATTGATGAAGAAGGTCTGGCCGAGTTTGCGCGTGTGCATAAAAGCATTTTTGGATCCGGTTTTGATGCCCGCCGCGATCCCATGCTTTATGAGCGCTTTTTGCTTTCCACTGATTTTTTTCAGCATGGCGGCGATGAGACAAGGACAGTTCGGTATGTTTCTTATTACGATCCCTACCGCAGCCCCTGCTGGAACCCATGTGCAAGTTTCGGTCAGGTCGCTGCACCGAGCACAAGTTGAAATAGTTAGGCTTACGTTGTTCTCTCTATCAATTCAGCAGGTTATGCCATGAGCAAAGAAGAGAAATGGCTGTTGGGAGGGACAGGTAGTTTGCCGGTTGACCTGCGAAGGGCGCTGGCGGCGAACTTGCTTGTCCTGGCTGGACTTGCCCTTTTTGTCCTGCTCTATGCTTTTCAGGAGCGGGTCATAGCCTCGTCGGTTTTAGGGATGGATGTTGAAGCCGCCCGGTTGTATATACCGCGAATCATTCTGCTTGTCTTGCTCGGCCAGATCTTGTTTACGGGAGCTTATCTCCATCGTCGCACCACGCAGGCGCTTGCGACGTTCTTCCTGACTCCGGAGTATCCAACCTCCCTGGCGGTCATGCGCATCGTAGTATTCTTGCTGCTTCTGATAGGATATGGCTTTCAGGCTGAGTGGTATGCCTCGCTGCCCGTCGAACTGCGATATCCACCCTTCGGCATAGGCAGGATGGTTGATCTGGGGCTTGATGAACTGGTTTATTATACGCCGCAGCAAGTCAAGATTGCTTACATCCTGTTTCTGGTGTTCTGCGTTACAGGGTTGCTTGGTTTGTTTTCACGCACTTCTGCAGCCATAGTTGTTGTGCTTGGCATGTTTCCTCTTGCCGCTCCTGAGCTGTACGGAAAGGTAAACCATGCGTTTTTACACGTTTTGTGGTTTGCTGCGCTGCTTGCAGCGAGTCCGAGTGGAGATGCCCTTTCTCTCGATGCAGTCCGACGCGCCAGAAAGAGCGCCGATAAAGGCATAATGGAGGAGCCGCGGCCTTCTGTAGCCTACAGCTTGCCTCTGCGTTTTGCCTGGATTCTGATTGGATTGATCTATTTTTTCCCTGGCTTCTGGAAAACCTGGCTTGGAGGATATGAATGGGTTGCCGGGGATGCTGTCAAGTACATCATGCATGGAAAATGGTTTGACCTAAGCCCGTGGACGCCCCTTTTTCGGGTCGACAAAAATCCACTTGTTTATCGTGCAGGGGGCCTGGCTACGTTGCTATTCGAGCTGGGCTTCATTTTCCTTGTTTTCTTCCGGCGTACCCGGTTGCTGGCTGCGCTGGGCGGCCTTGCCTTTCACCTTCAGACTTACGCATTCATGGGCATCAGTTTTTACCCGCTGATGGCCTGCTATGTAGTTTTCTTCGACTGGCGCCGCATTTTCAGGTGGACAGGATCCCGGCTCTTTCCTGAGCAAATGTATGTCCTGTATGATGGGAGCTGTAAGCCATGCAGAAGGACGATTGCTACACTGCAAGTATTTGATGTGTTTGGGCGGATTCAGTACGTCAACGGAATGGACGAAGAGGCAATGGTTTCGTACGAGTTGCCCGAATACACCCCGCAAGACCTTGCGGCCAATATGTATGCTGTCCGTGGAAAACAGGAGTGGATCGGATTTGATGCGTACCGTGCATTAGCAAAGAGGATTCCGATCTTGTGGCCGGTTTACCCCTTGCTTTTTGTGGGGGCAGTGGCTCAGATCGGACGCCGCCAGTACCGCCGATTCGCGGATGCCCGCACATGCAGTCTGGAAAGCGTGCCTTTTCAGCCAGTCTGGCAGCCGGGATCCCTGCGTTCTTCCGTACTTCCAGTTCTTCTGGCAGCCGCTGTGATTGTGTCAGGGAATCTTTTTTGCGGTTTCAAGAAACAAGTCCAGGCGTGGCCCTTTGCCTGTCATCCTACCTTTACCGGCAAGCATATTGCCAGCACGAAGACGGTTATGCTCAAGTTAGAGGACAGGAACGGCGAGAGGACAGACATGAGTTTGCATCAGTTAATGTCCGGGCAACTAGGAATGCATACAGCCCGCGCCGATGCCCTGCTTGCACGGATTCTCAATGAGAAGGATGCAAGCCTGATGAACCAGCGCTTGAATGCGCTCTGGAGTGTAGTTGTGCGTGAGGGGGAAGGGATGGAACAGATTGAAAGAGTTCGGTTTTATGAGGTTGTTTTCAGTACAGATCCTGACGCAGGAGGGTACGCTGCCCGCCCCCTAAAACGACAACTCATTCACGATTTTTCCCCTTCAGCGTCCGCCTTACACGAGGTGGTCAGGACGAAAGTACAGCAAGACGGGTAAGTTGTGCGGCTCAAGATGCCTGGAGGGGGGATAGCGACATCTCTTGCTACTGAACAGGAACGGCAGGCAAGAGAATGCTTTTTGCTATTGCTTTGGTGAGAAGATGCGATGTAGGTTCGCTTGAGAACCAAAGAAAATGGAGAGCCGTTCCGGGGAGGACGCTATGCCTGCATAGAAGTCTGGTTGTTTAAGAATAACTTATGTGTGTTGCGCCAAAGGATGGGTTTGTGAGAGCAGGTTTTGTCCGTATCATTTGATACAGGCAATAAGTGCTGCTTGTAGATTATCCATAGGGCAGAATGGCTCATTTATTGGAATGAATTTATCCTGTTCCTGCCGGAGAGGAATAATAATTGCTTTGAGCAGGAATCAGTAGTGGGGAGGGAAGCTGTTCCCCCAGGATGGTCTTTTACTACAAGAAAACCGGAACAGAAACCGGAGGGCTATGCTAGCCATTGATCGCACGACCTTGGAACCGGAAAAATTATCAGCTCAGACTGGTGGAACACCGTCTACGCGGAAAAACAAGGGCAAATACGTCCCCCGTGTTAGTATAGGGTTGCCGGTTTACAATGGTGAAGGATTTCTCGAAGAAGCGATGGACGCCATTGTGATGCAGTCCTACAATGACTTCGAGATCATCATATCTGACAATGCTTCGACGGATCGAACACGTGAGATTTGCGAAGACTATGCTTCTCGTGATCCACGTATCAGGTACTTTCGCAGCGAGGTAAACAAGGGAGCGGCCTGGAACTACAACCGGGTTTTCGAACTGGCGCGGGGCGAATATTTTCGCTGGGCTGCTCACGACGATTTGATCGAACCTGAATATCTGGCTACCTGTGTCGAAGTGCTGGACCGCAACCCATCTGTTGTTCTTTGCTATCCAAAGACGATGATTATTGATGGGAAGGGGAGACCGATGCAGTTATATCCGGATAATTTGCATCTTCGTGCTCAAGAGCCGAATGAGCGCTACGAGGGGTACTTCAAGCGGTACTACCCTCACCGAGACGAATGCAATGCGATCTTTGGTCTTATTCGCACGAAGGTTCTGGCCCAGACGGCTCTGATCGGGAATTATCCGGCCTCTGACATGATTCTTCTGGGTGAGCTTGCCCTTCTAGGCGAGGTATTCCAGACCCCGGAGGTCCTGTTTCTGCGCAGGGATCATGAAAAAACCTCTGTCCGGGCCAACCGCGAGATTGAAAAGCGGGCTATCTGGTTTGATCCGAAGAATGAAGGGAAAATTTTTCTTCCCAGGTGGCGCTGGTTTGGGGAGTACCTGGATGGCATCCGCCGTGCAAGAATTTCATTTAAGGAGAAGCTTGTGTGTACAGGCGTGGCCATGAAGGGCTTCCTGCCTTCCTGTTACAAAATAATGCTTCGCGAGCTTGGCGGTGCGGCTGTAAAAATTGTTATGCGCCCTTTTTTTCGGTTCAGGAAGAATAATCTGGCCTCCGAGAAGCAATCGCTGCTAAAGCATCGCCGGAATGAGCCAGAAGCGCAGGAGATGAAAGTCTAACAGAAGAGCATGTGCGCTATAAACGTTCTAAATTGGGCGTTACCAGAATCATACACTTGAAACATGCGGGGCGCACATGAAAGTAGCAATTCTTGCAGGTGGACGAGGCTCCCGTCTATCAGAGGAAACACAGATCAAGCCCAAACCCATGGTAGAGATCGGAGGGAACCCGATTCTCTGGCATATAATGATGCATTATGCATATTACGGGTTTGATCATTTTTTGATTGCTCTGGGATATAAGGGGGAAGTAATCAAAAAATACATGGTTGATTACTGCTCTCTCAGCAGCGATCTGACGGTCAAACTGCGCACGGGTGCAATTGAAGCGCACGGGGTCACGCGGCCTGACTGGACGATTGAACTTCTGGATACAGGAATTTCTACGATGACCGGGGGACGCATCAAGCGCCTGGCTCCTCGTGTCGGGAACGAAACTTTTATGCTGACCTGGGGAGACGGCGTATCGGATGTCAATCTTCAGGATCTGCTTCGGTTTCACCGCGCTCATGGCAAGCTCGCCACCATGACTATCGTTCGCCCCCCTGCGCGGTACGGATATATGACGATGGATGGGGATCAGGTGGTGGAGTTTACGGAAAAGCCGCAGCTTGGCGAGGGCTGGATCAATGGGGCCTTCTTTGTGCTGGAGCCGGAGATCTTTGACTATATCGAGGGGGATCATACGCAGTGGGAGAAGGAGCCGCTGGAACAGCTTGCCGCCAATGGGCAGCTTATGGCTTACAAACACACCTCGTTCTGGCAGTGTATGGATACGCTGCGTGAACGACACATTCTTGAAAGCATGTGGGAATCGGGGCAAGCGCCATGGAAAATCTGGGAGGATACTGATGCGCATACTGGTAACGGGTCACAAGGGGTACATAGGCACCAGAATGGCGCCCATGCTGCTGGCTAAAGGACACGAAGTTGTCGGGCTAGACAGCGACCTCTACGAACAGTCCACTTTTGGTTACTTATCGGATCAGGTTCCGGAGATCAGAAAAGACATCCGCGACGTCGAACTGGAAGATGTGCAAGGGTTTGATGCAGTAATGCATCTGGCAGGACTTTCAAACGATCCGCTGGGTGATTTTAATCCGGAACTCACCTACGAAATCAACTACCGCGCTACGGTGCGTCTGGCGGAGCTGGCAAAGGCGGCGGGTGTGCGGCGCTTTCTGTTTTCGTCCTCCTGTAGCACATATGGCGCGGCAGGAGATGATTTTCTGGATGAGGACGCGGCGTTCAATCCGGTGACGCCCTATGGCGAGTCGAAGGTGCTGTCGGAGCGCGACCTGTCGGCGCTTGCAGATGATGATTTCAGCCCGACGTATTTGCGGAATGCAACGGCTTACGGGGTTTCTCCCCGGCTTCGATTCGATCTCGTGCTCAACAATCTGGTTGCGTGGGCTTTCACAACCGGGCTGGTTTATCTGAAGAGCGACGGCACTCCCTGGCGTCCGATCGTGCATATCGAAGATATTGCGAGAGCGTTTATTGCGATCCTGGACGCGCCGCGCGAACTGGTTCATGACCAGGCATTCAATGTCGGTCGCACGGATGCAAACTATCGGATTCGTGAACTGGCCGAGATTGTCGCGGAGACCGTGCCCGGCAGCCGCGTCGAGTTTGCCGAGGACGCGGGGCCGGACAAGCGTAATTATCGCGTTAATTGCGACCGGATTGCGCAAGTGCTTCCCGACTTTCAACCCACGTGGGATGCGCGTCGCGGCGCTCGGGAACTGTACGATGTTTACAGGCGTGTCGGCCTGAAGCTCGAAGATTTCGAGGGACCTCGGTATCGCCGGCTCGCACAACTCAAACAACTCATTGGCGCCGGACTTCTCGAAGAAACGCTGCGCTGGGTTCCTGCTTCAAAAAAATCTGTTGAAACCGCCCTATGAATGTCGAGGCTCCGGCATTGTATAAGACGGAGAAGACCTGTCGCGCTTCCGGGTCCTCCAATCTGATTCCGATCCTTCATTTTGGTGAAACGCCGCTGGCCGACCGCTTGCTGACGGAGTCCATGTTGACAGAACCTCAGCTTACGGCTCCGCTGACATTGGTTTTCTGTCCTGATAGCGCACTGGTTCAGATAGCGGAAACGGTAGACCCGAGCGTCTTGTTCTTCGAAGAGTATCCATACTTTTCGTCAGTGTCGGCTTCGCTGATGAAGCATTTCAGGCAGAGTGCGCTGAACCTGATAGCGGCGAGAAAGCTGGATTCAGACAGCCTGGTCATTGAAGCTGCAAGCAACGACGGCTATATGCTCAGGAATTTTGCTGAGCAGGGCATTTCCGTACTGGGAATCGACCCGGCCCGCGCACCTGTTCAGGCTGCTTTGAAAGCCGGTATTCCCACACGCTGCACCTTTTTTACGAAGAGTCTGGCAGAGGAGCTTCGCGCTGAGGGGAAGGCAGCGGATGTTTTTCTGGCTAATAATGTTCTGGCGCATGTGCCGGATCTCGGAGGATTTGTAGAAGGAATTCGCATCCTGCTCAAGGATACAGGCGTAGCCGTAATGGAAGCGCCTTATGTAGTGGACCTTGTCGACCATGGCGAGTTCGATACGATCTATCATCAACACCTGTGTTATTTCTCCGTGACGGCGCTGGACAGGCTGTTCAGACAGCATGGCCTCTATCTTAACAGGATAGAGAGGACGCCTATTCATGGCGGGTCGTTACGGATGTTCGTGGAGGCTCATGAAGAGGTAAGCGAGTCGGTCACGAAACTGTTGGAGATGGAGTCGGAACGTAAGGTAGACAAGGTGGATTTTTATCTTGATTTTGCTTCCAGGATACAATCCATCAAAGAAGAGCTACTGGAAATTCTGACTACACTCAAAGAGCAGGGAAAGCGTATCGCTGCGTATGGGGCAGCCGCCAAAGCGACTACGTTGTTGAGTTATTGCGGGATCGATAAGAACCTGGTGGACTATGTGGTTGACCTGAACCCCTACAAGCACGGGCGGTTTATGGGGGGCAATCACTTGCCTATCTATCCAACCGCCAGGCTGATAGAAGATGCGCCTGACTATGTTTTGATTCTTGCCTGGAACTTCGCCGAAGAGATCATGAGGCAGCAAGAGTCCTACAGGCAGAACGGTGGGCGTTTCATCGTTCCCATCCCCAAGCCGCAGATCGTATAGCTCTTGCTCCGGGCAAGGATACAGTTCGCCTTTTACTGGCGTTCGTCGCCGCGCTCGTTTACTTCACTTTGACCTCCATTATGAAAATTGCTTTTGTTTCGCAGCCCTGGAATCGGGTAGAGCCGCCGGTAGAACGGGGTTCGCTAGCGATCTGGACGTACCAGGTGGCCCGTCGCCTTGCTGCCTCCAATGAGGTCATTGTTTATGCGCGGGGGCATGACCGCGTCCGTGCAGCAGTTCGACGTCATGAGCGGGTTACTTACCGCTATATACCTTCCGGTCTGGATACAATGCTGAACCGGGCGCACGCGCTGCTCTGGAAAGTACTGGCTTACCTCCCGATCTGGCCTGAGGAAAGCAGAAGCCCCCGGTTTGCTTCTGTTTTTTATCACCTGGGGTACATCTTGTCTGTCGCGCTCGATCTTCGCAAACAACAGTGTGATCTGGTTCATATCTGGAACTTTCCGCAGTTCGTTTCGGTCATCCGGATGTTTAATCCGGGGATCAAAATTGTGCTGCATATGCAGTGCGAATGGCTTACCCAACTGGATCATCAGTTGATGGAGCGGCATCTACGCCATGCTGATCTGGTCATCGGATGCAGCGACTTCATCAGCAACAATGCACGCACATCGTTTCCGCAGTATGCGGATCGTTGTGTAACGGTCTACAACGGGGTAGATGTGAATCGCTTCGATGGGGCGGCCGACATGGAACGCGCCGAAGGTTCCGATGATACATTGCAGCTTCTTTTCGTCGGAAGGGTGTCTCCAGAAAAAGGGGTTCATGTACTGGTTGATGCGCTTGCCGAACTTGCGCCTACATATCCCAAGCTGCACCTGACAATCATAGGGCCGAAGGGTTCTATGCCGGGTGAGTTTGTCCTGGGACTCAGTAAAGACCCGCTTACGCAAAACCTGGCGCAGTTTTTTTCCGGCGACTATTTCTCATACCTGGAGCGTAAGATTGCAGCTATCGGGCCTGACAGGGTGACTTTCACTGACCATGTGCCGAACTCGCAACTAGCAGACTACTATACGGCGGCCGATGTCTTTCTTTTCCCTTCGGTATGGGAAGAACCATTCGGAATGCCCCCAACCGAGGCAATGGCAGCAGGTGTGCCGGTGGTCGCAACACGGGTAGGTGGAATCGTTGAAACCGTAGTAGATGGCGAGACTGGATTTTTGGTAGAGCCGGACAATGCCCATGCGCTGGCGGAAGCTATCCGTGTTCTTCTGGATGATGGCGACTTACGCCGCCGAATGGGAGAAGCTGGGCGCAACCGGGGCCGCACCCTTTTCTCATGGGATGAGATAACGCAGGCGCTGCTGAATCAGTATCAGGGTCTGCTATCCGACGGAAGTTCAAAGCGCACGGAAGAGTCCGTTGTGCATGAGCACTGATAAACGGTTGCATCCCGAGGCTGCGTTTAGCGTGGAAGAGAAGAAAGCAAGCAGCGCTACAGAAGCTCCAGATGCAGCTACCCATCGCGGCAGCGGCGTTGTCAGGTGGAAAAAGCTTTTCCACAGCCGGTTCAAGCGTTTATCACGACTGTTCATCGGGTTGAAGAAGGGGAAGATCCCTTTTACGGCTGTCAAGGAGAACTGGGCTATCGGCATTTACGAGGGCAGCTCGCCATTCAGTTTTTCACCTGCTTCTTCTGTAAGGAACCCTGTTCTAACCGCTCGCGATGTCACTGATATGCCGGCGCAGTTCGTCGCCGACCCCTTTATGATTCGGGATGGGGCGACCTGGTATATGTTTTTTGAGGTTCTGAACAAGTTAACTAGCCGTGCGGATATCGGTCTGGCAACCAGTGAAGACGGCTATAACTGGCGCTACCGGCAGATTGTACTCAAAGAGCCTTTTCATTTATCGTATCCGTATGTTTTTCGGTGGCAGGATACGTTTTATATGATTCCTGAGACTTTTCAGGCTGGAGCCGTTCGTCTGTACAAAGCCGTCCATTTTCCAACGGAATGGAGGCTGGCGGCTACTCTTCTGGAAGGAGGAGATTTTGCGGATGCTTCTCCCTTCTATTTCAAGGAAATGTGGTGGATGTTTGTCTCCTCTTCTAAAAGCAACATACTGCGCCTCTTTTTTGCTACTGAGTTGACAGGTTCCTGGGTCGAACACCCGCAGAGTCCTGTAATTGCTGGAGATTTACATACTGCAAGGCCCGGCGGCAGGGTTGTAGTAGAGGAAAGCCGGGTCATTCGGTATGCACAGGATGATTATCCAAAGTATGGAAATAAGCTCAGAGCATTTGAAGTAACCGAGCTTACCACAACCTCTTACCAGGAAAGAGCGTCAGTGGAGAATCCTGTTCTGGAAGCAAGCGGAAATGGTTGGAACAAGGAAGGGATGCATCATCTCGATCCACATCAGATTGAAGACGGGAAATGGATTGGTTGCGTGGATGGGATTGCGCGATATCGCGTCTTTGGTCTTCAATACTGAGCAGTTCGCTCTGTTACTGCCCGTTTGCTTATTTGAGCAGCACCAATTGTCTGGCTTGTCGATAGGATCCCGATACAAGCTGGTAGAAATACAATCCGCTGGCGACAGCAACACCCTGGTCGTTTCGCCCATCCCAGACCGCCTGATGCACGCCCGGAGAAACTCTCCCCTGGACCAGGGTCCTGACGAGTTGCCCCATTACATTGTAGATTGAAAGTGTTACGTCGGAATTTCTGTGTGCGGAGTAGGTGATCGTGGTATTCGTTGCAAACGGGTTTGGATGATTCTGATCCAGTTCGAGCAGAGAAGGTAATTCGGTCTCATCAGTCTCTTCCGCTGATGAAGGCAACGAAGTCCCAAGTCGATTACACCGAAAGTAGTCGATTTCTCCGGTAAAGGCAGGAGCAGCTTCTCCCTGGTTGATTGCCGTAATTCCAATGTCGTTCACTCGAAGCGAACTCGTCATGGTGATAGCAGGAACCCAGTTCTGCCCGTCTGTAGCGTATTCCATCTGCCAGGTTGTATCTGCCCGGGTCAGCCGCATCCAGAGCGGGTTTTTCTGAACCAGTCCGGACGACAACTGGAAGGAGCGCGTCGTATCATCGGCATTGGAAAACGAGCTTGCCTGCTCAAAGGCAACAGCGCGCCAGGATGGGTCGCCCTGATGTCTCCGGAAGCCAAAAGATAAAGATCGGTCTTCGCTCTCACGCACAACCAGGGTGTACTGTGTGTTCTCAAGAAGCGCAGCGTTAAATTTGACTTCAACCTGAAAGCTCGTATCGGGAAACTGTTGTAGCACAAGAGGGGCTAGGTCGGATTCGATTTCATGGGTTGAACCCGGAGGCAGGGATATACTCAGAATTCCATCGCTCACAGTTACCGAACCAGAACCGGAAGGATTATAGACAAACCATCGGTCGCCAAACCTGTTCTGCTCGAAATCATCGGAGTAGTCTTTTTCAGATGTTTTTTGTGCCTGCAATAAAAAGCCGTTGCCATGTGTAAGGGAGAGGAAGCCGGCCACGCGCTCGTCCTTCATC